>JAHFBK010000021.1:3663-13752 GCA_023250035.1 Candidatus Dadabacteria bacterium | reverse complement strand
GTGGATTTAAGTGAAATTTAATTGGAATCAAACTATACCAGATAAAACTATGTCAATCAAAACTATGTGGTTCGTGATTAGTGGATCGGAACCTTCGGCTGAGCCGTTCGCTCTGAGGCTTCGTCGTGAGCTCAGCCGAACGGCTCACGACAGAGACCGGTCAGACGTCACTAAGAATTCGGGAGCCAGCAGTAAGAATTCAGAAGAAAACTTCTAATTCTTTGTGTCTTAGTGCCTTTGTGGCTAACAGCTAAGCATTTATCTTTTTCCAAACCTCTTCAACCTGCTTTCTTGTTTCTTCTAAAGTTCTGGAATTATCAATTACATAGGTTGCAAATTTCACTTTTTCAGAAACTGGCATCTGAGCTTTGATTCGAGTAAGTGCCTCTTCCCTCGAAATTCCATCTCTTTCGATAAGTCTCTTAATCTGTGCTTCTTCATCTGCTGTGACAACTATTAAATCACTAATTATTGATTTCATCCCCCCCCTTTCTACTATTAAGGCTGCTTCGACAATTACTACCTTAACGTTTTCTTTTCTATACTCCTCGAGCATAAATTTTATCTTATCGATGATTCTAGGGTGAGTAATTCTGTTAAGCTCCTCTCTCTTTTCTTTATCTCTAAAAACAACATCTCCTAGCTTCTTCCTGTTAATTGTTTTATCAGGATTAAGGATTTCATGTCCAAATTTCTCTAAGATGTCTTTCCATGCAGGTTCACCCGGTTCTACAACCAATCTCGCAATGTAATCGGCATCAATGATCTTTGCTCCAAGTTCTTCAAACATCCTTGCAACAACAGTCTTTCCACATGCCATATTTCCTGTAAGCCCGATTACCTTCATCTCGTGGTATTTTAATTTGCCTATATTTTGTTTCAAATTTTAATCTCCAAACTTTTGCCTAATTATGTTATTAACAATTTAATGAGGTAATGAACACCAGGGTAGTCCACCAGTCTTGCGGGTGGGCTAAGTGGCAACGAGAAAGACTCGTTGCCTACCCAGCTAGATTATCTACTGCCCGTTTCATAAATCAAATGTAATCATTTAGGTATAATACTTCTCCAAACTTCTAATTTTCAAAAATCAAAGGAGGTTCTATGGCTTTAAAGGCAGAGGACGTGAAAAAGGTCGGTGTTGTTGGAGCTGGAACAATGGGTTCTGGAATCGCTCAGGTTGTGGCTTCAAATGGAAGAAATGTGATTCTCCTGGATGTTTCTGAGTCAGCCCTTGATCGTGGTATGAAGACAATCGGGAATAGTCTCGGAAGACTTGTAAAAAAGGGGGATATAAAGGAGGAAGATAGCAAATCCATTTTATCTCGAATTAGAACGACAACTAAGTTCGAGGATTTTAATGATGTGGATTTAGTTATAGAAGCTGTGTTTGAAGACCTAAATGTAAAAAAAGAGACATTTAAAATGTTGGATACAACTACCCACCCTGATATTATCCTTGCCACAAATACATCCTCGCTTCCCATTATAGAAATCGCTGTGAGTACAAAAAGACCAGCCAAGGTCATAGGTATGCACTTTTTCAATCCTGTTCCTCTTATGAAGCTTGTAGAGATAATAAAAAGCCTTGCTACATCAGAAGAAACTGTACAGTTTGCTTATGATTTTGCTATGGCTCTCGGAAAGGAGCCGGTAAATGCAAAAGACGTTCCTGGGTTTATCGTAAACCGTGTTCTTATGCCCATGCTTAATGAAGCGGTATTTGCTCTTGAAGAGGATGTAGGAACACCTGAGGACATTGATAAAGCGATGAAGCTCGGCACGAATCAACCAATCGGGCCTCTTGCTCTTATAGACCTCATAGGGCTTGATGTAACTCTGGATGTAATAGATGTACTCTATAGGGAATTCAAAGACCCTAAGTTCCGTGCCGCACCGCTTCTACGGCAAATGGTTCGTGCTGGGTGGCTCGGAAGGAAAACAGGAAGAGGATTTTATAAATATTGAGATTTGGGATTAGAATAAAGATAGGTTTGTATTGAAAGTCTCATACTAATCCCCTTTTGGAAGTGATGTGCGAAACATCTCAAAACTCACCGAAGGTAGTTCGAGTATATCAATTTCTGGGACAGCCTCGGCTGGCATGTTCCATCGGGCAGTCGGTTTATTGTTTATTAAACCTATAATTTCCAAATTAAACTGGACATCGGCGCTAGGATAGATTGGAGCCAACTGTTGCCGTACAAACTTAAGGTCTGCCGGGAAAATTTCATCTTCTATTGGAATCCTCAATACCACTTTTACCAGCAAAGGCTCTGCTTGATTAAATCCACTTAGACCATGCAGCCTCTGAATTCGATCAAGGTGATACTTTAGTAGTCGATCTACCTGACGTCCAAATGGTAAATTTCCAGTGAGGAGATTTGCCACAGCTACGACAATCCTTACGAAAGCACCAAGCTCACTTGGATCTAGTTCAAGTTAGTAGGATTGACTATTGATTGTGGCTGTTACTTTAAGTTTACCGTCTGAAGCAGAAAAATTGTTTCTATGAACTATTTCATTCCGAAATTTCAGTAAATTATCGTAAAGTGCGAACAAGTAATCATTAATGTATGGCTCAGATTGCATGAGCGGTGGATAAACAAGGTGTAAATTACGAATCTTGTTAATCTTATCCCAGAATCTCCATTTTGAAGGTGGATTACTCTGCTCTATGTTTCCAGTAGCATAGTTTTCTTCCAGAATCCACTCAAAAATCATATCAAGAAATTTATAAGATGCGGTAAAAGTTAGCGGACTCATCGCATCTGTGACTTTTATCCGTGTATTCGATTCGGTTCCCTCGATAACGTTAATTGCTTCACCAATAGAAATCATTCTATGAAGATTAGCCTGTCTATTTATAATGGTAATCGTTGATATATCTGTACCACCTCTAAATGTTTTTAAAGTGTTTGAAATTAAATCAAGGAGCCATAACTCGTAGTCTAGTTTTTCTTGTAGTTGCGTCTGTGCAGTTTGATCAAAGATTGGCATAACAAAAAAAGTAAAAAATTAAGAAATTTCTCTAATTGCTCTTTCTAGTCTCTCTATCACTTTCTCCTTCCCCAGAATCTCCATAACCTCAAAGATTCCGGGGCTTACGGTTCCACCAGTGAGGGCGACTCTTACGGGTTGGGCGATTTGGACGAGTTTTAGTCCTCTTTTCTCAGTAATTTCTCCGAATATCTTTTGTAGTTCAGGAACTGTAAACTTATCAAGAGAAGAGAGTCTCTCTATAAGGGCTTCAAAGATCGGAAGGGCCTCATTAGTTAAGAACTTCTTTCGAGCCGCCTCCTCATATTTAACTTCGTCAACGAGGAAATAATCCGATGAGTTGGCAAGTTCTACAAGCGTTTTTGCCCTTTCTCTCAGTATATTTACGATTTTTATAAGCCTTTCATCCAATATGACTTGAATTCCTTTCTTTTTGAGAAATGGAATAATGAGTTCTGCAATTTCCTCTGCGGGCTTGTTTCTTATATACCAGCCGTTTAGCCAGAGGAGCTTTTCTGGGTTAAAAACTGCAGGAGATTTTCCAACATTTTCGAGTGTAAATTTTTCAATTAACTCTTGTTTAGTGAAGATTTCTTGGTCCCCGTAAGACCAGCCGAGACGGGCTAGAAAATTTACAAGCGCTTCAGGAAGATAGCCCATTTCTCTATATGCGACAACGGAAGTCGCACCATGTCTTTTACTTAGCTTTGCTTTGTCTGAACCTAGAATCGTCGAAACGTGTGCGAATTTAGGGATTTCTTGCGATAAGGCCTCGTATATCAATATCTGTTTCGGGGTATTTGCTATATGGTCATCACCACGTATAACGTGTGTTATATCCATTGTGGCATCATCAATCACTACTGCGAAGTTATATGTTGGGAATCCGTCTGTTTTCTGGATAATGAAATCGTCAATCTCCTTAGCATCAAATGTAATTGTCCCTCTGATTAAATCTTGAACTTCTATACTCCCTACCTCAGGCGTCGTAAGACGAATGGCATAGGGTTTGTCAGTGGTAGGTGATTTTAGATTTCTGCATGTTCCTTCGTATCTGTAGACCTTACCAAGCTTTTCTGCTCCTTTTCTTCTTGCTTCAAGTTCTTCTTGTGTGCAGTAGCATCTATATGCTTTTCCAACTTGAATGAGTTTTTGAGAGTAGCTTTGATATATAGAAAGTCTGTCAGACTGTCTAAATGGACCTTCGTCCCAGTCGAGTCCGAGCCATTTCATAGCGTCTAGTATTTCAGCAATGGACTCCTCAGTAGAGCGGGTACGGTCTGTGTCTTCAATTCTCAGAATAAATTTTCCACTATGGTGTCTTGCAAAAAGCCAGTTGAAGATAGCAGTTCGCACTCCACCAATATGAAGCGCTCCTGTTGGGCTTGGCGCGAATCTTACTCTTACGCTCATGGGGTTTATGTTAAATTAGAGGATAAGGGGAGTCAAACTTTTAACTGAGGGAAAAGCACATTTAGCTAGTAATGAACACAGTTTAACACGAATGATAAAATTATTAAATAACTCAAGTTAGGTATATTTTACGCTTTGTCATACCCGAATGTTTTTATCGGGTATCCACAATGCCTTAATACTGGATTCCCGCTTAAACCTGTCCTCGAATGTATTAATCGAGGAACATGCGGGAATGACAGCTTAGTATTTTCCTTCAGTGTATGAATAAGTAACATGAGTTAAATAATTAGTGAACATTCGTGGCTAATTAAATTTCATATATTCCGCAATCTGAAATTACTTAATTGTTTCATCCAACTTTCCTTCTCTTTCTAGCTCTCGAAGCTGGTCGTAACCACCGATCAGTTTTTCATTAATCAGAATTATAGGTACGGTCTGCCAGCCGAGTTCTTCCATGACCTTTGTTTTTATTTCTTCATTTTCTGTGAGATCAATTTCCTCATATTTCACGGCTTTACTATCAAGAAGTCTCTTTGCAGCTCTACAGTATGGACAGTAGTTTGTAGTATAAATCGTAACATTACTCACTTTATTTTGCCTCCTTAGTCAGCATCACAGTCTTAATGATGCTTGGTTTCTATTTTGGTTTCAAGAAGAGTTAGTAATTCGTGGCTCGTGTATTGAGTATCGAAATTATACCGAATCACAAATCCGAGCAACGAATCACGGGTCACTAACCACGATTCATTATATTTTCATACTGGTATTCTCTCTCCAATATGGTATAAATATTGAAATTTTCCTAAAGGTGATCTTATGGTCAGGTTATTTCCAAAGGAAGAAAAATTTTTTGACTACTTTGATGATGCCTCAGAAAAGACGATCCGTGGCATAAGGCTTCTTAAGGAAATGGTGCTGGATTTGTCGAATGCAGAGGAGAAGGCCAGGCAGATAAAAGATGTTGAACATGAAGCCGACCACATAACCCATGAAACTGTATCCAAGTTGCATAAAACCTTTGTAACCCCGATAGACCGAGAATATATTTACGCCCTCATAACAAAGATGGACGATATTTTAGACCTTATCGATGCTACCTGCGAGAGGATAATTCTTTACAAAATTAAAAGCTCAACACCAGAGGTTATAGCTTTGGTCAATACTCTTGAGAAAGCCATAGAGGAAGTCGCAAAGGGTGTAAGAGGACTAAGGAATCTAGAGAATTCTCGTTCGATACTTGACATCTGTATCGAAATCAATCGGCTTGAAAATGAAGGTGATAGAACGTATAGAAATGCTCAGTCAGTACTATTCAATTCACCTTCTGATCCGATTGAGATAATCAAATGGAAGGACATATACGAAACGCTTGAAGAAGCTATTGATACCTGTGAAGATGTGGCAAACATCATAGAGGGAATTGTCCTAGAGAATGCTTGATTCTCAGCTAATCTTTATCATCTTTGTTATCTTTGTTGCTCTGCTCTTTGATTTTACTAACGGCATCCATGATTCAGCAAATTCTATCGCCACAATTGTTTCAACACGGGTGCTGACCCCAAAACAAGCAGTTGCTTGGGCTGCCTTTTTTAACTTTATCGCATTTCTTATTTTTGGGACCTCGGTAGCTAAAACAGTCGGTAAGGGCTTAATTGACATTAGTACGGTAACTCCTGCCGTTGTTTTTGCTGGACTGATTGGTGCTATTAGTTGGAATCTCACCACATGGTATCTAGGTTTACCAACTAGCTCATCTCATGCCTTAATAGGTGGTTATGCTGGAGCGGCTATAGCCAAATCAGGTACTCAGGTGATCATTGCAAGCGGCTGGTACAAAACACTGGTGTTTATTATTCTGGCGCCGACTATAGGTCTACTTCTGGGAATGATTTTTATAATTATCGCTACTTGGCTAGTCTATAAGGAGACTCCTGCGTTTGTTAATAAATGGTCACGGCGATTCCAGTTCCTTTCTGCCGCTCTTTATAGCTTGGGTCATGGTGCTAACGATGCACAAAAAACAATGGGTATCATCACAGGACTATTGCTTTCAGGTGGTTTGATTAACGAATTTGCTGTTCCTCTTTGGGTAGTGCTTAGTGCTCATGCAGCTATAGGTTTAGGGACCCTTCTAGGAGGCTGGAGAATTGTCAAGACCATGGGTCAGAAGATTACTAAATTAAGACCGATTGATGGATTGTGCGCCGAGACTGCGAGTGCAGCAAGTATATTTCTTGCTACTCATCTTGGCATACCAGTAAGTACAACACATGTGATTACAGGTGCTATTTCTGGTGTTGGAGCATCTAAAGGGCTTTCCACTGTTCGTTGGGGAATTACATTAAGGATTGTTTGGGCTTGGATTTTTACTATTCCAGCAGCAGCATTTATTGCAGGCTTTGCTTATAATATATTGAATTTTTTTACCTAGAAACCAACTAATTCTTATTTCTCCGAACCATAACGCATCATAATCCTTAGGTGTAAAACTGAAATCCACTAGTTTTTAAAATATCTTTTGATTAAACTAAACCCTGTCAAAAAAATGAACAACCTCCTTACGATATTGGTCTTCTTTTCTATTTTTTTTAATTCCTGTTCGGTTATTAAATTTGCTCGTTACTATGCTTCCGCTGATAATTCTTCAAGCGGCAAACTCAGTGGGCAGGTTTATGAGTCCAAAGATACGATTTATGAGATAGGGAAACTTTCTGATAAATGGAAGAGAATTAATATCAAGGGGGGAGATCTTGCTTTCTGGGATGAAGCAATTCAAGCGACAATAACAGTGAATTCAACATGTAACATAAAGGCGAACTACAGTTTGAAAGCCCTTTCAAATTCGCTTCTTATAGGTATAAGGGATAAACAAATGGTTGAAGAAAAAGAAATTACTATTAGCGGCGAAAAAGCGCTAGAGAGTATTTACTTGGCGAAGATGGATAATGATTCAGTGAAACTATGCGCTGTCGTTATGAAAAATGATACATGTGTTTATGATTTCACCTATACATCATCTCCGGACAAGTTTGATAATGGGTTTAGTGAATTTAAAGACTTTCTATCGCAATTTAGGGTTATAAAATAGTGAAGGAATTTATTACCGCGATCGGGAAATATTTCGTTTCTTTGGTTGAGGGTCTAGGAGACGTTGGATTACTTCTCTATAGAACCCTACGATACAGCTTAACCCCTCCTTTTAACCTTAGACTTATTTTAGAGCAGATGGATGAGATAGGTTTTAAATCCATACCTATTGTAATTCTCTCTTCTTTGGCAATAGGGATGGTGATGGTGCTTCAACTCGCTTATGGATTTGCAAGGTTTGGTGCAAAGGGATTAGTTGGTCCTGTTGTTTCACTTGCGATTGTGAGGGAATTGGGTCCGGTGCTTACATCTTTACTTGTAGGTGGTAGGGTGGGCTCGGGAATCACGGCAGAAATCGGTTCTATGAAGGTTACAGAGCAGATTGATGCAATAAAGACCCTTGGAGCTGACCCAATTAAGAAGCTAGTAGTTCCGAGGTTCATCGCAGCGTTAATCTCTTTTCCATTTCTCTCTATAATTGCAGACCTTGTAGGGATTTTTGGTGGTATGATTATAGCTAATACAGAATTAGGGGTAACCCCAAGGCTCTTTATTTCAAGTATAACACAGCAAGTTGGTATCTCAGATTTTATTAGCGGGGTATCAAAGACCGTTTTTTTTGGGATAATTGTTGCAATTGTTGGGTGTTATATCGGAATGAAAGCCGAAGGCGGTACACAGGGGGTAGGACGAGCTACAACACTTACAGTTGTAGTTTCACTTGTTCTTATAATAATCATGGATTTTTTCCTTACGAAACTGTTTCTGGCATTTTGATTTATTGAGTTTATTTGTCGTAAGAGTAACTAGGTATAAGCCCTGATATATTAGGAATTGATCCGCGTTGAGCTTTTGCAAGTAGAGGACGTCGCCTCCATTTTTAAAATTCACTTAACTCCCCTTCTAGATAAAGGTTCAATAGCCTTACTGGCATTTAATTTCAGAATATATTTTCAATCGGGTAAACATACGCTAGATAGAGATAGAAAAACGCCAAAGAGATGACCAATATTATGACGCCGAGAACTGGTGATTTAACCTTCACACCTTTGAGTGATGCGGCAAATTCAGTTACTTCATCCCCTTCAGAGGCTCGTGTTGCCTTAGCTCTGCGACCCAAACCACTATGAAACTGCACAGCGGCGAAATATATACCTGTAGACACAAGCAGCAGAACAACGACAAATATCACCTTTGAGGAAAAGAGCTGCCATTCGAAAACCCTCTGACGGTGCTGTAATCCAGTGATACGATAATTATAATACTCGCGCAGGGCTGCCAGGTATTTTTCCTTGGTTGGTGGGTCAAATAGCTCAGGGTGAGAAGCTAGTGGAAGCGTTGGCTCTGGTTTCTCAGCAGGGTATGTGCTGGGCATATCCGTTTTTCCCGTTTCGGTAGCTTGTTGTTTTCCATTACTTTCGAGGAGTTGTTTAAGGCGCTCAAGGATCTTATTGGGATTTTCCTTACCGTCTTCTTTGTTGATTTCCTGGGCATGGAGGCAGGTGGAAAGCCCAAGAATGAGAATCAGGATTAACGCTACATTTAATTTGGTTTTCTTTTCCTGTTTGATGATTGTAGGTGTCTCCTTTTTATGGGGACAGCAAATAATCGATCGTCTGCGTCCTCTTGTTAATCTTTTCATATAAATTACTGCTAGTGCCTTCATATTGAAGGTAGTTATCAATGGCTGTTTGGTCGTTCGAAACCAGAGATCGGATTATAACCAAGAGATTTTCGTTATGGGCTTCAAGCCAAGTAAAAGTCTGCGCATCACTGGGAAGGGAAGGCGGGGTATCTGGCTGAACTTGGTAGTAGTAATATTTTTTCGTCTGGCCATTCGGACTGATTATAGTGATGCCACCTGTTGAGAGACGCTTAATAGTACCGTCTGGATAGCGGATTTCAACGGTACCGTCGGGCAGAATCGAACGCTGGGAAATACCACTCGATTGCGGCGGGGAAGTCGTTTCTTGAGGCTCGATATTGGTGGGAGTTTGGCCGCCTTCCGTTCCAGTAGTTTTGACCCCCGATATACAGCATGTATTGCGACTTGGATTGGGGACGCTATTTTTCAGCCAGCACCTTGCTCTCTGACCTTGATAGCTAGGCTTTACGTATGTCCATGCTTTACAATTGCTATCTGTGGCACAAATAGTCTGACAAAGTTCGGGGAGAGCCAGGGGTAGATCAAAGTCTCTGAAATCTGATCCAAGCCTGTCAGTATCAAGTTCCATGCCTTGTCCAAAAGACTTTGGACCACCAACTATGACCAAAATAAAGAATGCGCCTATGCAAAGACCTATTTCTAAGATGCGTATGATATGCGTGTATTTCACTTTTCTCCCCCTTTTTCGGTTTACTTAATTAAATATATAAAAACTCTTTTAGGATGATGAATATGTCAGATAGAAATTAAAATATTAACTACTTTTGGAAGCTGTAAAAAACGATTATAAAGTTTCCTCCCAGAGAAGGGTTAGATGCACAGTAATGTCGGGTCTGATATAAACTCTCTACCATTCCACTACCTCAATCTAATTCCATTAGTACTATATTTAGAAATAGGTGTCAAGAGTCCAGCATTAA
>JAHFBK010000021.1:0-3563 GCA_023250035.1 Candidatus Dadabacteria bacterium | reverse complement strand
TCAGAATTCAGAAAATATGCAGAGATGCATTATGTTATTATCAAGAGGTTTGGGCGATTTCCCCATAGAAACGAAATACTCGGACATGAATCAACACCTGAAGAGATTGAGTTCTTAAAACAACCCGGCTCTTCGTTTTAACACATAGTGTAGTAATGTTGTTTTGTATTTCATGGACAAACAAAAATTTTTCATAGATAAGCTGCAAGCTCATGATTGACAGAGCAAGATAGTTTGCGAAGTCTGAAGCATTTAGCCGGGCACAGTAAGCCACAAAGACCATGCTAGAGTTTGCTCTAAGCAGCTATCTCAATTAAATACTGCCTCGGGAAAGAATCCATCTGGTCCACGCTCATGCAGCCAGAAGAGGCGTTTATCATCTCCCCGAACTGCTGTTTCAAGCTTTCGTACTAAGGTAGCTGCATTGTCCACAATACGCTCCACTTCTCCGAAATCGATATTGGATAGTACCTGCTGTTTCTCTATAACAAACGTTTCCAGATTTAGCTTTGGGGAGGCATGAACAACAGCGTTCCGAAGGAACGTTGCTCTACCAATGATGAACGCAAGCTCTGGACAGTTACTCTCCTGCAATGGGGGATTTATGCTCCCAAGAATAATGCGAGGGTACTGAAGAGCCTTGTCACGTAAGGTAAGGTACCGCGGGCGGTTCATGGTCGGATTCCACTCCGTCAGAATCATCTTGGTTTGGTCGTCCAGTTTAGCCTCGTTAGCGATGTAATAATCGAAGGTGATACCGTTAAGATACGCTTCTACAAAGTAGAAGGCGCTTGTAATTGTTGCCAAGCACAGAGCATAAGAGGTCTTGAAGAGTCTTTTTGAATCATTTAGGCGATCGAGCTTTGTGTGGTGCTCTTTGGAAAGATTGAACAGAGCGTACATATCTTCAAAGAGAATAGCTTCAAGAAGGGACAGCTCGACAGGTCCCTGCTGCCTTCGAAGGGTACCAGCATCGACACCTATGCATATGTGCTCTGGGAAAGTCTCGAAGCCGGGAAAGGCTCTCTCGTAATAGGCGAAAAGGTTCTTAATCCCGTATTTAGGCAACCAAATGAGTGTTCCTTTGGTTGTGCCCTCTGCCATCGTCAGAAGCTCTACTAACACCGAGTTGGGCACCTTAACGCCAAGGTGGGAGCGCAGTTTGTTAATCTCCTGCTTTGTTTTATTAATGTAACTCTGTAGTTCTGATTTCTTGAGCTGGGCGATTCTCTCTTTGGCAAGATCGATCTGTTTTTTAAGGTCGACAGTCATTGCGTTGATGAGAGTATAGATTGCCTCGCACTCTCGTTGAAGTCGCCTAGCCTTTCCTCTGAGTTTGTTTAAATTAACATTATGAATACCCTCTTTCATATCACAACAACGTTAGACTATAACTTGGGGTGTCAAATTATTTATGATTGAAATAAGTTTGTATGTACATTGCTTTGCATGCGAAGTTTATCATATCTATACCTAACCTACAGTCTTCTGCTTAAGTTTAATTCGAATTAATACTTTTTTCCATCGTTCTATCTCAATCTATAAATTGATGTTTTATTAGTTTCAAGTACCTTTAAAAGATCGTAACATACTGTAAAATCATAGTTTTAGCTCTCACAATGTGATTATTAGCTCTAGACGTCGGTACAAAAACGATTGGGGTTGCTGTAAGCGATGAGCTTGGGATTGCGGCTCATGGGGTCACGACTATAAAAAGGTCAGACTTAAGGCGCGACCTTGAGGCTCTTCGTAAAATCATAGATCAATGCAAGCCTTCCGAAATACTAGTCGGAGTTCCTTACAACTATGATGGCACTGTAAGTAAAAGGGGAGAGGAGATATTTTGTAAGAACAGTGGGAGACGAGGTCACAGCAGAGTTGATACGTAAGTACATAGAGTATCATAAGCATGAGGAGGTAAGCGCTAGACAACTCGAGCTTTTTTAAAGGAGCTCCCACCTGTGGTGGGGGGAGCTTCACTATATATATCAATGTCAAGTACTTAATTTTGTATTTATTTTATAACCTTGCAGCAAAAGTAGTCCGAGAAATGATACAGGCTAGACGTGGAGTAATGCTTTAACTTTCGGTGAGCGGGACAAGAATGTCCCGCCTTGGTATATTTTATATCACTTCAAGAAATAGATTTTAAATGATAAAAATTCAGGTAGGGATTAGCAACTATATTTTTGGTGCGTTCGGGGAACGCACCCCATATGATTATAGCGCCCGTTCTTTGAACGGACATAAGCATATGGAATAATGAGAGAATCAGTCCCCACATTTTATGATTAAATATTTATGGGTGCTTTTTTTAAAATTATTTTACGAAGTGATGTTTTATTAGAAATTGGCTATTTATTGTCACCCTGAACTTGTTTCAGGGTCTCCTCGTCATACCATCCTTCAGATAATACCAATTCTATCAATTAGTAGTGCATTCAGAAGAGGGTTGTCATTGCGAGCGTTAGCGAAGCAATCTCGTTTTTTTGGGATTGCTTCGTCACTTCGTTCCTCGCAATGACAGTTCCCATTATGAACAATAAAAAGATCGAATTGGTATAAATCCTTTAAACCAGGATTCACAGATTTTATTAAATTCCATTTCCAATCTCTGTGCCAATTTTTCAATTGTTTTTCTCTAGTAATTGCAATGTTAACATCTTCAAATTCCTCGAAGTAAATTAAGCGGTTTACTTTGTATTTCTTTGTAAATTTTGAGCCCTTTCCTAATTTGTGTTGTAGCACTCTTCGTACTAAATTATTTGTAACTCCAATATATATTGTAGTTAATCCAGTATTGCTCATTATATATACATAATATGCCAATGCTTGAAACATAATAGATAAAGTGAAATATAGAGATTCTGAAACGAGTTCAGAATGACATAAAATATAAACCAAATTTTATAAGAAAATGACATGCTGTAAAACTGGGATTTTAAGACAATGCGGATACTAGCTCTAGACGTCGGTACAAAAACAATTGGGGTTGCCGTGAGTGATGAGCTTGGGATTGCGGCTCATGGGGTCACGACTATAAAAAGGTCAGACTTAAGGCGCGACCTTGAGGCTCTTCGTAAAATCATAGATCAATACAAGCCTTCAGAGATACTGGTTGGAGTTCCTTACAACTATGATGGCACTGTAAGTAAAAGGGGAGAGGAGATATTAAAGTTTGCTGAAGAAATAAAGGCTACTTTTTCACTACCTGTTGAGTACTGGGATGAAAGCTTTTCTACAGTTGATGCTGAGAAGATACTCCTGGAAGCAGACCTTAGTAGAAAGAAACGAAAAAAGGTTATCGATAAAATGGCCGCTGTTTTTATACTTGAGGGTTATTTAGATAAAAAAAGAAAAGAAAAAACTTAATTGCGGTTTTGAGTTAAAAGTTTAAATAGCCACGAAGGCACGAAGACTCAAAGTAAAAACTTAGTGCCTTTGTGTCTTTGTGGCATCAAGAGGTTTTAATGCCTTACGCTAGAGTAAAAGGAATCAAAATCTACTATGAGACCTACGGGGAGGGTCATCCTCTTGTTCTTATTGGTGGGCTTGGTAGTGAG
>JAHFBK010000224.1 GCA_023250035.1 Candidatus Dadabacteria bacterium | reverse complement strand
CCCTGGCTGAACGTAAAACACACCTTCTTGATGAGGGTTCTCTCCATATCTGAGTTTTATGTTTTTTTCAAAATGCAGTGTCAGGCTCTCTGGGAATTTAGTTCTTTTCCCGTCTTCTAGCGCACCCAAGAAGTTAGAAATTGCAGCATCATACCGTGCTACATAAGAGAACGCCTTTTGTGCGAGGCGTAAATTCTTTTCAACCGATAAAGAGCCTTTGTTTCTTTTTAACTCGTCTATTACAGTTTTATAATCCTCAGGGTAAGTAACTACGGTGACATATTTGTAGTTCTTAGCGGCTGCACGAAGAAGTGTCGGCCCCCCAATATCAATGTTTTCAATTGCCTCGCTTAAACCTACATCTTCATTTTTAATTACATCCTCAAAAGGATAGAAGTTCACAACGACAATATCTATAGGTTTAATTCCTTGTTTCACCATATCTTTAAGGTGAGCTTCTTCGTCACGAACCGCGAGGATACCAGCATGGATTTTGGGGTGTAGTGTTTTAACTCTGCCTCCTAGAAGCTCAGGAGACTCGGTATAGTCTGAAATTTCTATTACTTTAACTCCTGCGTCGCGAATGATTTTTGCTGTGCCTCCAGTAGAAAGAATTTCAATACCAAATTCTTTAAGTTCCCTTGCGAATTTTCCAATTCCTTCTTTCTTCCATACACTTATAATGGCTCTTTCTGCTTTTTTCAAGGTTAGTTACTCCTTCGCTCGTGGATTGGATTTTGGGGTTCGTGACTAGTGGTTCGTGGTTTGATACAAAGTCCGCAAGTCACGAACCACGATTCACTCTTTAAACGAACCAAAAATTAACATATCTTTTGAGAAGTTGTCAATTTCAAATTATAATTTTTAATTGTTTGGAGCGCTTTTTGTGATACTTTATAGAAAAAGTATTAATTTATAAAAAGATTCTTAGATGAGGAGTATTCCATGAGAGACCAGAGGATCTTAAATTTGAAAGTAGGAATCTTCGTTCTGCTCTCGCTTGTTATTTTTATAGTTTTTATTTTTGCACTAGGTGGCGAAAGTGGTTTATTTAAAAGAACCTACAAGGTTCAAACATCTTTTACAAATACTGCTGGGCTCTCTCAAGGAGCTGCTGTTAGGCTTTCTGGGGTGTTAATTGGTAGTGTTAAGGAGATTCAGTTTCCTGAAAATCCAGATGATAACTTCATCAAAGTTTTGATGGAGGTAAACGAAGAAGGCATAAGAAGGATAGGTCCTGATGCAATAGCAACAATTAGAACCGAGGGTCTTTTAGGAGACAAATATATAGAGATTGTTAAGGGAACGAGGGAAGTACCCAAGGAGGTTCCGAAAGTAGTCCAGATTACGAGTTACACCCCTCCACAGCTTGAAAAGCTTCTAGGTCAATCTGAAGAGTTAGTAGATAACGTTATTGGTATTTCACAAAGTCTCGATAAGATGGTAAAAGGTTTTGGCAAGGAAGAGAATATTGAGAACATCAATGCCACTATCGCATCGGTTAGGAATACAGTGCAGGCAATCGAAAACGAGCCAGGATTACTTCACACCTTGTTTTATGGAAAAAAGAAAAAATCAGGAAAGGGGTTTGATGAAAACACACTTGAAAAGTTAGATGTAACTGTGACTATGCTTAATCAGCTTCTTACTGAGATTAATAGTGGAGAGGGAGCTCTTAATGCCGCACTGTATGACGAAAATCTTAGGAAGCAGCTTGTAGAAACAATTACAAGTATAAATACCGCCGCTCAGGAGATTGGTGGTGAGGATGGTGTTGCTTCAGAGCTAAAGGAGACCATGACAAACTTTAGAAAAATCTCAGAAAGCCTTGCCGGCGGGGATGGAACTCTAGGCGCACTCATAATTGATCCCACGATATACGATCAATTAAAGGGACTGCTTGGTCAAGCAGATAGAAGCAAATTCGTGCGTGCTGCGGTTAGATACCTGATTGAAAATAAGAGTAAAGAATCCGATCAAAAGAGGTAATCTTAGTTTATCTGTGACTACTTAGCCACTAATGAACACGAATTTGCACGAATAAAATGATGCACGATGCGTGATTCATGATACATGAAAGTTTTTATATACATCCTGTATCGTGTATCTTACATCCTTCATTTGTATTTTGATTATTTTAATCGAGTCCATTTGTGTCAATTCGTGGCTGAACAAGTAGGTTTATCTTTAAATGGAGCGGGCGACGGGACTCGAACCCGCGACCTCAAGCTTGGGAAGCTTGCTCTCTACCAACTGAGTTACGCCCGCACTAAAAAATAATTTAGTATGGCTCTATATAAAAGTCAACAATTTGCTGTAATATAGTTAATTTATTCTCCTCAATCAAAAGTAAGATATAATACTCTACGTGTTTAAAAACCGTGAAACTATGCATCCTATTACGGAGAAAGTCAATCCCCTAACCAGACACCTTGATAAGTGTTCACCCCTTGAAATCATCGAATTAATTTCGGAAGAGGATAAGAAGGTTGCGGAGGCCGTAGCAAAGCAAAAAAGAAATGTTGCAAGGGCAGTTGACTTAATT
>JAHFBK010000113.1 GCA_023250035.1 Candidatus Dadabacteria bacterium | reverse complement strand
CCCTTGCATGGGATTACCTTAATAAGCCAGAACTAAGACGTCATTGGGTTAGGGCAGACAGCATAACTACTCAAGGTAGTGAAAAAGGAAGATTAGGAGTCGGATCTGAATATCATTGTGCGCACGGTCAACTCATGGTAATTCAAACTGTAGTTGACTGGAAACCTTTTGACTACATGACGGTTGACACAGTTCTCACAAAGAATCGATTCTTCAGACTGACTACTAAACTTACTCCAATAGAAAATGGGACGAGGGTGTCATGGTATTTTGCCAAGCTAAGTGGAACCAACCCCTTCCACACTCTTGTATCTAGGTGGAAGACATCGAAGATGAAGGGGATGCTAACGGATGTGTTCACACAAGGCGGTGTGACCCTGCGTGAGATGATAGAGGCAGATCTGGCAGCGGGCAAGGTTGTAGTGCAGCTTGAGAGACCTAGCCAGACAAGGTGGGTAGCTTGACTATGTATAAGTCTTAGAAACTTTATCTCCTTTGCCCCTATAGAGACCCCTTTCATCTTGCTTTCTACATCAGATACATAAATAAATAGAATGGCTTCTTAAAGAGCAAATAAATGCTCAGGTAAAAGATGTCTTTGATTATCAGGAAGGGCTTTGGCATATACACCAGAGACATCTTGATAATGCGGGTTGAATTATTAAACAAAAGTATATATTTTAATATTTAATTTACTGGAAAAATTAATCAAAAAGGAGAATAAATGGGTAACCTAGTTGAAGTTGCAAAAAAAGGCGATCTAGAACCTGGACAGGGAATGATGGTTGAAGTAGAAGGAAAGAATATTGCCCTTTTTAACATTGATGGAACTTATTATGCGATTGACGATACATGCACTCATGTCGGGGGTCCACTTTCAGAAGGAGAAATCCAAGAACATACTGTCATCTGTCCCTGGCATGGAGCAGAGTTCGATTTAAAAACAGGAGAAGTTCTAGGTCCACCAGCTAAAAATTCTGTAAAAAGCTATAAAGTTCACTTAGAAGGAAATTCGATAAAGATAGAGGTTTAAAAACTATAAGTGCAACTCTTCAAATAAATCACCCGAGGGTCTTTCTCTTGACAGGTCTTTTGCGTGTTTTAATTCTTCTCTAAATTTGCCATCCAAGATTAAATCCGTAAGCGCCATCCCGGCTCCATGGGAAATCATCAACCCTCTTCCTGTATGCGCGCCACATTCATACACATTTTTAAATCCAGGAACACGCCCTAAGTAGCCTGAGCGATCAGGGGTTTCTTCATAAAGACCAGCCCATCCTCTTATAAACTTTATTCTCTCGAATTTACTGATTCTCCTCCAAAGAGGAAGCCAAATATACTTTACAAAAGGACTACCTTCATCCATTCCTCCAAAATTGAATTCAATATCGTATCCATAAGGCTCATCCATGTTTGAATATCCAGCTAGAATGTTTTCAGCGTCCTTATGAAAATAAACATGCGATGTATCAATTATTAATCCAAAGGACGAAAGATCAACTTCGGCACAACGTATGACGACCATTTGCCTTCTTCGTGGTTTGATCTTTTCATCATTAAATCCGTAGAGCTTAGAAATTCTAGGAGACCAAGCCCCAGCGGTGTTTATTAGAACATCACACTTAAATGAAACAGCCTCACTTTGATATCCGATCTCTCCATTCACCCTGAACCTTTTTTCAGGGTTCACAAGATAGGTTTTAATTAACTCAGAATTATCTCTAATATTTCCTTCTGGTTTTTCCACCTGGTTTGCAATAATTTCGGTTACTCTCCCATCTTCTACGATTATTTTCTTAACGTACAGCCTGTCAAAAAACTTGACTCCTCTTTTCTTTGCTTCTCTTCGGTAATATTCCCTAAGTGAATAATGGTCAAGCAAGCCTGCATTTCTCGAGATTGAAAGCCCAGCGATTCCATCGAGATTATCTACAAAGGGTAAAAATTCAGGCACGGATTCTCTTGGATAAAGCTCAACAGTCAGTCCGTATTCTTTATAAAGTGGATGATTCTTCTTTATTTCCTGCCACCATGCTTCATCGTGCATCCAGAAGTAACCGAGCTCACGAAACTGGATTTCTTCTCTAATTGTTTCGTAGAAATCAATCGAGTATTTACATAGTTCAATATTTGCGCGATTTTTCCATGTAGCTCGAACCCCTCCTGCATTTTTAAGGGTGGAAGAATGTTCTCCCTCCAAATCCACATCAATTACTGCTATCCGTGCATTTTCGCCTCTTTCCTCAAGCCTCTTAGAAAGCGCCATCGCTCCGGACGAGCCTAAAATACCTCCCCCAATAAAAAGAAAATCAAAATTATAATCTGCCATAATTTCCCTACTTCCTCCCTCACCTAATGGGGTGGAAATAACTTTAAATTCCTACCCCTAATCAAACAACCTTTAAACCCTTTTTATATTTTATCACATAGAGCCCTGTTGTTGCACCTTTATCATTGGTAAATAAATGCAGTAGGAATGAAAATCATGGAAATAACTTGGGAATAGACATTTCCTACACACCTTCAAACCTGACCCACTGTAATCAAATAAAAAATGTTAACTAAAGATTAAAAATAGAAATCAAAATGCCAACTTGGTACTTTGGCTAGAACATTAATATGACCTAGGACTAAAATAAAACCGATTGAAAAAACCAAAGGCCTACTAATGAAGCTTGCTTATTGCGATTGAAACCTATTACAACTTACCAAGCTTACCTCTTTGAACAGACCATATAGTTTCTGTGCTGTCCAGAAAAGATGAATGATAGGAAAATTTCTATACATTTTTTGGGCTTAAAAACCATAAAAGAATTTGCTTTTAACTTATTCTTTATCGATTTTCTTGATCGCCTTTTCACTTTGCTCGATTATTTTCCCAACTGGGAAAACAAAAAGGTATTGTCCTGTGTCTTTTAGCACATCTAGTGCCTTGGCAGACACCTTATCAAAGAATTGAATTGATGTACCATCGGTAATCAATACATAATTCTGAGGCTTCTTAATGGCATCTGGAATTTTTTCTTTGAGAAATTCAATTATATCCCTAAAACGCTGTATAGAAATCCCATTTCTCTGAAGCGAAATAAGCCATCTAAGGATTATAAAATCCTCCACTGAGTATAGTTTAGGAATCCCCCTCCCCTGCCTACTTCTTATGCTAGGAACAATAAGTCCTGTACGCTCGTAATAATCGAGATGATCAAAATCAAGCTTGATGTTCTCAAGGGCTTCTATTAGCTCTATAACATCCTTGCTCTTTAAACCAGTTATTACCTTTGTTCTTGTTTTTTTTGTCTTCTTTTTGATCTTATCCTTGCTCATTTATTCCAAGTTAATGAGTAAAAATGGGTGAGTTTATACAATAATTAATTTTAACTCCAAAATAACACAAACACTAAAGTCGTTCAATCTGTTTTGAATTGCACACATCAATTTATTAACTTATATACTCATTGTGTATATTATCTCCCATCAAAGGATGAAAGTCAGAATACCGCTATTTGCATATTTGAAAGAAGCTCTGGGGATAAAAGAGGAAGTAATGGATATCCATAAAGGAACGAAGGTCCGCGACCTATGGAATAGATTTAAACATAGAATCCCAGGGGGTGAGAATCTTCGTATTCTCTTTGCAGTAAACGGAGAGTATGTAGAAGAGGGTAGAGGGCTTAAGAAAGGCGATGAAGTAGCTTTTATCCCGCCTGTAAGTGGTGGATAGTTAACTATTTAAAATGTCTATTTCGTCCTTATATTATTCGAACGGTTTTCCTCGTCCTTTGTTAAGTAAGCCGAATGGACTAACAATTTCCCTAATATAAATTCGATAACAAGTTAGTTGAGATTTATCGGAATTTATCATAGAAAGATGACTTTTTATCTTCCTAATCCCTTGAAAACACCCAATAAATGATTAACTTAAACACTGTAAACAGATTATTTAGAAATAGGACATTGCAAAAATGGAAACGACGATAACAATTTCTCCTTTTACATTTTACCCAGAGTGCGGCTGCGAAGTGCCTCTTTCTGGGTATGAAAAGGAAGAGCACGAAAAAATGAATCATCAACCAATTACATATTGGGGTATTTATGTGGACGGTGAAAACATCTCTTACACATCTACCAGAGAATTGGCTGATAAGACAAAAGTTTGGATGGAGAAATGGTTAGAGGGCAGGCTTTAATCAGCATAGCAGTGAGTTTAAACATACTTAGTTCTGTATAGGTTTTGCTTTATCTAACTCAGCCTTAAGCATGTCTAAGTTTTTAAGTACTTCAATTTCTAGCTCTGGCAAGATTCCTCTTATAGATAAAACGAGCTGTTTTGGGTCAAGTCCACCTTTTTTATAATCTACGATTGCGACGATATTATCTGAGATCTTGGATATTTCAACCTGACCAACATCGAAGTAGGCGTAGAGAATCCATTCCATCTCGGTTAAATCGCTTATATCCTTAGATTCCATATATTCCAAGAGCTGCACTTTCAACCCTAGATATTTCAAACGGACGCCTTACCTCGTACCCAGCTTGTCTAAGGGCTATTATTATTTTTGTTTCACTTACAGATTCTGGATTGTAGCTTGCACGAATTTTCTTTTTTACTATATCTATATCAGCATCTTTCACACCGGAAATTCCTAAGACCTTTGCTTTGACATCACCAATACAGACTGGACAAATACCAAAAACCCTGAGTTCTAGTGTTTTCTTTTCTTCCGCAAATAAAGAAGAAGTAGTGAAAGTAATTATTAATAATATTGCTAGGACAAAAGCTCTCATTCTTGGCTTACCTCTTTGTAGCTATTAGACGATTTTTTACGGGAAAAGATTCAAAGGTTGGTAATATACTTATAGTTACTGTTCTTCCTTCTGTGACGGAGCATGCTCTACGGCTATTGCAAGTCGGGAATACCCCTTAGTTTTTACCGTATCCATTACTTCAACGACCCTACCGTGTGGAACAAGGCTATCAGCTCGTATTATTACAAGGGATTCTTTATTTTGATTTTTCTCTAGTGTTTCAGAAAGCTTTTCTGAGGTGATTACTTTATCATTAAGGTAGAGCTTCCCGTCTTTCGTAAGATTAATAGTAAGCTGTTCCGCTTTTATAGGTTCGGCTGAACTTGCTTTCGGTAGCTTTATGTTTATTCCACCTGAGGTTGCAGCAAAATTAAGAGAGAGCGCAAAAAATATAAGCAGATTAAAAACTGTATCTACAATTGGTGTAATATCAACACCTGCACCAAATCCGCCTTTGTTTCTATTTTCCTTTCTAAATCTCATCTTGCAATCTCTCTAGCCTTCTCTCTTCTTTCATTAGCTAGTAGGACTTCTTCCATTATCCTTTTTCCCTCATCCTCCATATCTGATATAATCCCATCCGCTTTACCCGAGGTGTATTTATATGCTATGAAGGCAGGGATAGCAACCAATAGCCCAAATGCTGTTGTGTAAAGGGCCTCAGATATTCCTGCCGCTAGACTGGGCGGATTGACTATTGTCTGTTCGGATATGACTTTGAATATTTTTATCATTCCAGAGATTGTTCCTAGGAGTCCAAGAAGAGTGCTAGCGTTGCTTATCGCACCAAGTCCCTCTATATAACGCCCGAGCTCTTGTGCCTCTTTTCGTCCCGCTGCCTCTATTTCTTCTTTGAGTTCTTCCTTGCTTTTGTTCGAATTCTCAAGTGCGGTAAGCGCAATCCTTGCAGTTGAAGAACCATTTGTGCGAGAAAGCACTATAGCTTCACTTATTTTTCCCTGAGAAAGAAATCCATAAAGTGTGTCGAGAAATTGCTCAGGGATTATTCTTTTAACCCTGAGCATCCATATTTTCTGGAGAAATATTGCAAGCCCAACAATAGAGCAGAGAAGAATGGGATACATAAAAATCCCACCCTTTCTTATAAACTCTATCACACTGCTCTCTCCAAACATAAGAAGCCTCCTTGTAATTTCCTATCAAGTAATTGTGAGTAACAGAATGTAGCATGGCAATATAATACATTTGAATATAAAGAGATTGCTGAGCCTGCCCTGAGCCTTGAGATTGCTACGGCTGACTCTGTCAGCCTCGGAATGACATCTATCCGCCTGCAGCGCACAGATAGAGGCTAAAGGTCTCGTTCCTTGCAACGACTCTAATTTATGGATTAACATACGGGATAGTATAACAGAATATCTAAGGTGGGTAAGTCAGTCAATAAACATCGTATTCACTTCATAAAATCTGGAATAACCTCTCCTCGAAACAAATCCTCGTATGCTTCTCTTTCTCTCACTACGAAAAACTCTCCTCCTCTTACCATTACCTCAGGAACACGAGGACGGGTGTTATAGTTGGAGGACATTACAAACCCATAAGCACCTGCGCTCAATATAGCAAGTAGGTCACCCCTTTTTACCTTTGGAAGACCCCTATCCTTTGCAAAAAAATCTCCAGATTCACACACCGGCCCAACTATATCTACAGTTTCCTCGTCTCCTAGGCTCTCAGCAACAGGAATTATCTCGTGATAAGAATCATATAATGCAGGTCGTATTAAATCATTCATTGCTGCGTCCACCACAACAAACTTCTTAGATGCTCCATCTTTTACATAAAGCACCTTAGTTACGAGGATTCCGGCATTACCAACAAGCACCCTTCCAGGCTCCAAAACGAGTTTATAAGGAGTACTGTTTATCTCTCGTTTTATTACATCAGCATACTCCTTTGGATGAGGGGGCATCTCACCTTCTTTATAGCTTATTGCTAGACCTCCTCCAATATCAATGTACTCAATAGTGATTCCCTCATTCTTAAGAGCTTCACCAAACTCAATTAGCCTTTTTAATGACTCAACAAAAGGGTCAAGTTGAAATATCTGTGAACCTATGTGTGCGTCAATTCCTACGACTTCGATTCCTTCCATTTTTGAAGCCTCTTTATAAACGTCTAACGCTTTGCTAATCTCAATCCCGAACTTGCTTTTCTTGAGTCCTGTAGAAATGTATGGATGAGTCTTCGGATCAATATCAGGATTTACTCGAAGTGCAATCCTTGCCTTCTTACCTAAACCTTTTGCTACACCGTTAATGACATGTAGCTCCTCTATAGATTCAACATTGAAGAATAAAATACCAGACTCAATAGCGGCTTTTATCTCATCTTCCGTTTTTCCAACCCCTGAAAACACAATCTTTCCTGGGTCTCCACCAGCACGGAGAACGCGAAGCAGTTCTCCACCTGAAACAACATCAAACCCTATGCCCAGATTTGCATAAGTTTTTAGAACAGCAAGGTTAGAATTTGCCTTTACAGAGAAACATATTAAAGGGTTAATTTCGGAAAAGGCTTCACGAAAGACATCAAAATCCCCTTCTAAAGCCGAATTACTATAGATGTAAC
>JAHFBK010000112.1 GCA_023250035.1 Candidatus Dadabacteria bacterium | reverse complement strand
ATGTACTTTGCTATGTTCTCCCCCGAGGGAACAAATTCTCTGAAGTGAGGAACCTCAATATCAAGCCTTGTGTGGTCAAGTTCTTCTATAATATCCTTCATCATTTCGTCTAACTCACTTAGATTTATTACCATTCCAGTTTCAGGGTCAATATTTCCCGTTACCTTAACCTCTATATGGTAGTCGTGCCCATGTCCTTTGGGATTGTTACATTTTCCAAAGATTCGCCGGTTTTCCTCATCCGAATACCTTGTCGCATGAAGTCTGTGGGCAGCAGAGAAATGATAAATCTTCGTCAAGGCGCATATCTCCCTTCTCATTATTCCCTCCAATAATCCACAAATAAATCAGGTGTTTCGTAAAGTCTAATCCTATAGAGTTTGCAGTCTGTTGTTTCTTTAAACTTTTTTTCTATCAAATCCCATAAGACTCGTGCGATATTTTCTGTTGTAGGGATTAAATCCTTAAAGTAGAGATTATCCTCGTTTAGAAACCTGTGATCAAAATCCTTGAGAACCTCATTTATAAGCGGTTTCAGATCATAAATGTTTATAATCATGCCGGTATCAGTATCAACCGTTCCTTCAACGGTGACCTCAAGGACATAATTATGCCCGTGACCGTATGGGCTTATGCACTTGCCAAATACAGCCTTATTTGCCTCTTCATTCCATTTCGGATTCCAATACCGATGAGATGCAGAAAATTCTACCCTTTTTGTTAGAAGGGTTTTATAACCCATATATTTCTCCTTTTTTTCCGCTTGTTTCCAGAATAGCGACTCTACTTTCCTATCCTAGATAATAACTTATTATAATATCATAGGTAGATAAATGTGACCAATACATATTGACTTTTCTTAGAATACAAACTTGGTCAGTAGAAATGCCAATTTTTCTTGGTACAATTTTAAGCACAAACTATTATATAAATATCAAACTACCTTTAAATGACGCCAGGACGATTAATGTCACATATGTTTAAATCTAGAAAAGTACCCCCATTTTTATATATAAATTTTATTATCTACTTTTTGTAAGGTTTCCTATTTCTTAAACTCTGCGGTACTATTTTATTTGATGAAAACTAGCTCTAAAGAGATTCTTGAAAAATTTCTAAGGTATCTAGAAAAAGAACGAAAAAGGGTTTGGATTTCAAACGGCATCGTAGAATTTGCCTTTGTCTCATTTGCCTCTTTAGGACTTGCTTCGCTATTAGCCCATATCTATTCAAATAATATTTATTTTTCAGTACTCAAGGTTTTCATCATCCTGACTCTATGTTATGGGTTTGTGAAGTTCATCGTTTCTCCGATATTAAAAAGGGAAGAGAAAACCAAGCTCGCTATAGAACTTGAGAAAATATCCCCTGGTCTCGGTGAGGATACTCTAAACGCATTACTCCTATTATCAGATTTAACCAAGAATGATAAAGAACTAGGAGTTTCAAAATTTCTCACAGAAGCCCATGTTAATGAAGTTGCCTCCAAACTCGAATCAATAGATTTATCCCCTGCTATACCCAGTGAGAAAATAAAAACCTACTGGAAGCCTCTTACCGCTATCCTTGCTTTATCTACAACTATGTTGATACTCGCACCAAAAGGGTTTCAGAGCTTATTATTCAGCGCTAATGTCCTACCACCCTCAGAGCCAAATCTCCTTGAGCTTGCAGATATCGAAGTCGAGTATACATACCCAGCTTACACAAAACTATCCTCCCAAGTCGTAAAGGGAAGTACAGGGGATGTAAAGGCTATAAAAGGAACTCATGTGACCTTTAAGGCAATCCCGATTAAAAAATTGGTTAAGGGAGAGCTTGTCATCGAAAATGGCCTTGTGACTTCTGTCAGTTCAGACGGAGAAAGAATTAATGGTGAGTTTACAATTCTTTCAAATGGAAGTTTTTTTATTCAAAACAAAGGAGGGAGAGTAAGATCAAGGATATTTAAAATTATGTCCGGAGAGGATAAAAATCCAAAAGTCACAATTGAGTTTCCAAACGATAAGATCATACAGATCGAAGATGAGGAAAATCTAGACATTTTCTATAAGGCAGATGACGATTTCGGACTTAAGAAACTACTCTTAACATTTAAAACAAAGAGGGGCGAGTCAAGTAGACCTATTGGACAAATAAAAGAAGAACCAAAATCCCTAGAGGGCAAATTCACATGGGATTTTAGCGGGGTTGAATCAGAACCTGAAGAGATTATAGAGGCTCTGATTTATGCTTACGACAATGACACAGTCTCAGGCCCGAAGGTCGGGGTTTCAAACGTGATAAAAATAAAGCTAAATGATCCAAGGAAAAGGCACGAGAATATACTAGTATCGGTAGAGAATTTGCTTGATCAGTTCGTAGATACACTTGCAGATGAGATTGAGAACCGCCCTGGGGATAATAAAAATATAAACAGGACAAAAGTCATTCAGTATGGAATATCTAGCAAGATTGAAAAGGTCATTGATACTTTAAACGAAATACTAGAAAGGATTAAAGATGACCACTTTTCGAATTATACATATTTCTTAGGACTTTCAAATATGAAAATAGGAACAGAGGATTTACTCAATGAACGACATGACTTGCTCTCATCGTTGTCGTTAAGTGACATTTCCCGACTGGCGGGCTTAATAACAAAAGAAATTAACGAATTCGAAGATAACATCCTGTTTCTCGATTCCTTACTCAAGGGAGATAAACTAAGGGATTCGCTTCTTTATGGAAGAGAAACACTTAGTAAATATAATGAGCTTTCAGAACTTGTTAAGAATCTTAAACAGAATGAGAACGAAGAAACCAGAAACGAGGTAGAAAAAAAGATAGAAGAGATACGTGGTCTAATATCACAGTTGACTAAAACGCTCGGCTCAATCAATTTAGATATTCCCGATGGATATCTCAATCCCGATGCGTTTAATTCCTTGGATTTAGAAGAAAAACTAGATGAGATTATGAACCTTATTAAGGAGGGTCATATAGATAAAGCCCTAGAGATGCTTGCCAGCTTAGGAGAAAACCTTCAAGAGATGGTAGCTTCTCTTGAAAGCGGGTTTCAGTCATATAGCTCTGCTTCACTTTCTAAAGAGATTACAGAACTAAATAATATTATTTCAAATATAGAGAGCTTAGAACAGGGTGAAAAATCGCTAAAAGAAAAAACAGAAAAACTTAAAGGCTCTCTCCTAAAAGACCCGTCTAGCAAGGGGAACCTAAATAAATTTGTAGAAAGAGAAAAGAAGAAAATAGAAATGCTAAAAAATCTTCTGATAGAAACCCGCTCTAAGCTCTTCCCCAATTTTGAAAAGAACAAAATTGTAGAAGGCTCCATCTTAGTTGACAGAATCCTTTATGAAATCGATGAATTAAAGCACTGGCTTGAGTCATTTGAGTTTAACGAAGCCTTACTTCAGGCAAAAGACGTAGAGGAGCAAACGATTGGACTAAGAAACCTTAGTGATTTAAGATTAGGTAAAATCGCAAGCGCCTCACGTGAAGTTGAAAACTCAGCGGAGCTAGCTAGAGAAATCCGAGAAGAAATTGAAGAGCTTAGTAGACAAGGCGGAAAAAAAGAAATAATGGGTGACCTAGCACATAGACAAGATTCAATCAAGAAAGACACTTCGAAATTGATTGACAAAATCTCAGGCTTATCCGAAGAGGAATTAATATTGCCCGCTAAGATCGGTGAAAAGCTTCAGGAGTCAAAAGGATTTATGCAAGGAGCTTCTAACAACCTCAAGGATATAGAGATATCTAAAGCGCTATCGAATCAAGATGAGGCAATAAAAACCCTTAAACAAGCAAGAGAAGAAGCAAAGGGTCTTCTCGAAAAATACCAACTAAGTGCAAAAGGGATGGGAATTCCTGCTCCATTCCTCATGGGTCGGGAAGAATTTAAAGAGGGGATTCAAGGGGTTGACACAAGCTACGTAGAGATACCCTCAGCTGAAGAGTCTAAAGAAGGTAGGGAATTTAAAGAAAGTCTTTTGAAATCCCTAAAAGAAGGATCACCCGAGGGTTTCAGTGAACTTAATAAGAATTATTATGAGAGGATAATTAAGTGAGAATTCTTGTTTTTTTAATGTTCATTTTTTCTATTTTGTGTCTGCATAATTCTGTAATAGCAGTAGACTCGTCGGCCTTGTTGATTAGAAACGGTGAATCACATCTCGATAAATGGCAGGTAATAGAAGCATCTCGACTTTCTGATAAAGCTTTAGAATATGCTAAAAACAACTCAGATAAAGGCATCGCCTCTTACTTAAAATCAAGAGTCGAGTTTTATAAAGGTAACTACACCCTGGCAGCTAAATACGGAAAGGAAGCAAATACACTTCTTCCTAATGACAAAGAAATAAGTGAGTTTTTAGATTACATTTCAAAAGTCGCCAATACCGGGGAAAAGTTTAATGAGGTTAGAACAACTCATTTCATAATAAGGTACTCGCACCAAAGGGATTCAATACTTCCTGTTTATGCAGAAAAGGCTCTTGAAAAGGCATACTATGAAATTGGGAAGGATTTAGGAATATATCCTAGTGAAACAGTAATTGTTGAGATATATCCTGATCCAGAAAGCTTTGCTCTCGCCTCCACATTATCCGAAAAGGAAATCGCAACTACAGGGGTTGTTGGTGTTTGTAAATTCAATCGCATAATGGTTATATCACCAAGGCTTCTACCCCAGGGTTATTTGTGGCTCGATGCTCTAGCACATGAATACACCCATTATCTAATATTCCGTAAAACTGAGAATAAAGCTCCTGTATGGCTTCACGAGGGCATCGCAAAATTTCAAGAGAAGAGATGGAAGGAGAAAAAGGGAAGATTTATTAATCCATTCTACGAAACTCTGATTGCAAGAGCACTCAAAGAAAACAGCCTTGTGCCAATAGAGAAGATGCATCCGTCCTTTGGAAAATTAAGTAGCGCTTATGAGACACAGCTTGCATTTGCCCAGGTTGGAACTATTGTAGATTTTCTCGTAAATAAATGGGGTGATAATTCACTACTCGATTTATTGGAAGCCCTAAGAATTAAAGATAATCATGAAGCTGCAATTAGAAATGTAACTGGGATGAATTTCGCTGAGTTCTATAATTCATGGAAAAAGGACTTAAGATCAAGAAATCTCAAAGAAAGAATCCCTAGGGTGAAAGTAAGTGAATTAAGATTTGAAAAGGATGGAGAAAAATCCAAAGAACAGAGTAACGACCTACGGGATTTAGAAAGCATTCGGGCTAGAGAATATACAAGAATAGGCGATATGTTGAAATCTAGAGGAAGGTTAAAAGCCGCTATTTATGAATACGATCAGGCATCAAAAGTTGATCCAATTTCACCAATTATTGTAAATCGCCTAGCTTCAAATCAGGTGGCGCTTGGAGAATATAGCAAAGCCGAAGAGTCTCTATCGAACTCAATCGAGTTCTACCCAGAGTTTGTAGATACATACATTAATCTTGGTAGAATTTATCTACAAAAAGGAAATTTCAAAAAGGCTGAAGAGGCTTACAACACAGCAATTTCTATAAACCCCTTTGACCCTGAAATACATCAGTCTCTTATAACCATTTATGAAAAGCTCGGCTTGCCTGATTCGATAGAATCCGAGAAAAAGGTATTAAATATACTAGTTAAGGAGGAGTAAGCATTCAAGCACGGATTGACACAGTTACGGTATACAGAATACATGATGCAAGGTGCAGATATAGAAAACTACAATATAAAACTTTATGCATCATGAATCGTGCATCGTTTTACTGGTGGTTAAAAGTGAGGATATAAAATGATCCAATACACATATGATAATGAAGAAGACGTCGATAAGGTAAAAGACCTTGCTAGAGTAAAGAAAGAAATCCTCGAAGAAATCGGCAAAGTGATAATCGGACAGGAAAGCGTTATAGAACTCTTAATCATCTCCCTTATGTCTTCGGGTCATTCACTATTCGTAGGGGTTCCAGGTCTTGCAAAAACGCTTCTTGTTAGCACACTTTCAGAGGTTCTAAACATGAAATTCAGCAGAGTCCAGTTTACTCCTGACTTGATGCCATCCGATATCACCGGTTCAGAGGTATTAGAAGAGGATAGAACAACGGGTAAGAAGTTTTTTAGGTTTATACCAGGACCTATTTTTTGTAACATCCTTCTTGCAGACGAGATAAATAGGGCATCTCCAAAAACCCAGGCTGCACTTCTTCAAGCTATGCAGGAGAGAAAAGTTACAGTAGCAGGAGAAACCTATAGATTAGAACCTCCTTTTTTAGTTTTTGCAACCCAAAACCCGATCGAGCAGGAAGGGACCTACCCTTTACCTGAAGCAGAGCTTGATAGATTCATGTTTCAGATTGATGTGGATTATCCATCCCTTGATGAAGAGGTAGAGATTGTAAGAACTACAACAGGGGCTTATAAACCCGAGCTTAAAAGGGTGCTCGACATTTCAAAAATCATTGAATTTCAGAACCTAGTTCATCGAGTTCCAGTCTCCGAGTACGTTGCAGCCTATGCGGTAAAGATAGCAAGGGCTACAAGACCGGATGAAAGTGCACATGAGTCTGTTAAAAAATGGGTTTCCTGGGGCGTCGGACCAAGAGCCTCACAGTTTTTGATCTTGGGTAGTAAAGCAAAAGCGGTTCTTGAAGGTAGATTTACACCGACGACAGATGATGTAAGATTTCTCGCTCCATCAATTCTTAAGCACAGAATAGTACTTAATTTCCGTGCAGAATCAGAAGGTATTAAACCGATGGAAGTTATCCAGGAGATTTTCTCTAAAACCGAAGTTGTAGCCCGTGCATCGTGACTCGTTATTCGTGACTCGTTATTCGTGGATTGTGGTTCTTGATTCGTTTAGCTGAGCTAGGATGAGGTCGAATCACAAAACCCGAATCACGACCCACAAGTGTAATATGTTCCTCAAACTTGGTTTTTAAAAGCTCTCTAACAGTCGGCTCCATTCTCGATAGAAAAGGCTTGGGATAAATTCCCATTACAAAGAACATTATTGCTATTGGAAGAAGAACCATAATCTCCCTTAGACTAAGGTCTTTTAGAGCCTTATTCTCAGGCTTATCAAGAGGTCCAAACATCACGCGCTGATAAGCCCATAGCATATACACAGCCCCAAGTATCATTCCTGTTGCGCCAAGTGCGGAGTAGATATAATTCAACCTGAATGCTCCAAGGAGTACCAAGAACTCACCGACAAAACCATTTAGGATCGGAAGACCGATTGAGGATAAGGTCGAAATCATAAAAAACGCTGCAAAAATAGGCATAACCTTAGATACACCACCAAAATCCACTATGAGTTTTGTATGCCGCCTATCGTAAATCATCCCAACAATGAGAAAGAGTGCGCCAGTAGAAAGCCCGTGATTTAGCATCTGATAGATTCCACCCTCTATGC
>JAHFBK010000111.1 GCA_023250035.1 Candidatus Dadabacteria bacterium | reverse complement strand
CCAAAAATTATCTCATGTATGATCTTCTTCATGCCGTCCTTCCTACAGGGCTTCCTCTTGAACGTTTTTATGAGAAATTTGCCGATCTTTATAACTCTGGGCACTCAACAACTAAATTCGGGCCAAGGTTCTTTGTGAGAATTCTTAAGAATCTGAGCCGTAAGAACGTTGGAATAGCATTCAAAGTCTACAAACTAATGCAGATGATGAGAGACCAAAACCTTTACCTGGAAGCTCATAAATGCCTTGAAAAAAACTAATTAATAGTAGGAGGTTGCCATGAGAGTATTACTCATACAGCCCCATCAAGGTACAAACCTTGGGTTAAGTAGGGTTCTAATCACAGAACCCCTCGGACTCGAAAACGTCGCCGCCCCTCTCCTCGAAGATTGCCACGTTGTAAGCATACTAGACCTAAGAATTGAAAGTCTAAAGAAGCTCTCCGATGAAATTCGGTACTTCGCTCCCCAAGCCGTGGGAATTAGTTGTTCATTCACAACCGATGTATACCCTACATTAGATATAGCCAAAACTATAAAAGAACTTAATCCAAGCACATTTGTATTCGTAGGGGGACACCACGCATCACTTCTACCATCAGATCTTTTACAGGATCAGGTGAATGCCGTAGTGATAGGAGAAGGAGAGATTACAACAAAGGAAATGATTAATGAATTGGAACGTGGCGGAGATGTAAACAAGGTCAAAGGTGTTATGACTCGTGAGGGTTTTACACCTAGGGAAATCATAAGAAATCTCGATGAGATGCCACTTCCCGCAAGGCATCTTACTAAGAGGCTTAGAAGACACTATCATATAGGGTTCGACTGTCCTATGGCCTCTCTTGAGACGAGTAGAGGGTGCCCATACGAGTGCAACTTTTGTAGCGTTTGGGTGTTCTATTCAAGAAGGATAAGAGGAAAATCGCCTGATAAGCTTGCCGAAGAGATAGCCAATGTAAAAGAAAAATACATATTCCTTACAGATGACATTGCTTTTCTCCACAGGGAACCGGCTATAAAGCTCGCTCTTAAACTCAAAGAAATGGGGGTGAAGAAGAGTTTTACATGTGAAACAAGAGCCGATATTGTTGTCCGCCACAAGGATGTGATAGAGCTTTGGAAAGAAGTCGGGCTCGATTTTATTTTCCTTGGTCTTGAAAAGATAGATGATGATGGGCTGAAATCCGTAAAGAAACACACAAAAGCTAGCGTCAATGAAAAGGCACTCGACTTAGTAAAGTCACTCGGAATAAGACCTATGGCTACATTCATAGTTGATCCTGAATGGGAAGAAGAAGACTTTGAGAAGCTAAAGAGCTATGTTATTAAACATAAGCTATCTACCCCCTCATTCACAATCCTTACCCCTCTTCCAGGAACCGAGGTTTACGATGAAAGAAAAAATGATCTTGTTACGCTTAACTATCAAATGTTCGATCTTCTTCATGTAGTTCTTCCTACAAAACTTCCTCTCCGTGAATTCTATGCAAGATTCGCTGACCTCTGTCATCAGGGACATAAGAACACAAAGCTAGGCTGGGAATTTGTTAATAAGGTTATTATGGGAATGATACATGGAAATCCCTGGGCCGCTGTTAGAATCTTTAACGTAGCAAGAATGATGAGAAATCCTGAAACCTATCTCGACGCCCATAAATACCTAGAAGAAACTACGCCGATCCTAAGCCTTCAGTCCTGAACAATGAATGTTGCCTAGACTTTCTAGACCCTGGTTGGAGAGATTAAATAAAGAGGATTACTCTAAGCGTTTAACAAAACTGGGAAAGCGGTATAGAATCTGAGCGTCCGCTCATTGCAGAATAATTCTGAACTTAACACCCTTACGGAACACTAGCTCCTTTTATTAATCTTCAAGATTAACTGAGTCTGAAACTTGTTGCGGCTAATGGCCCTCGCTCAGCCGCGGCAGGCGCACGCCCTACGCGCGGCCCAAGCACCTCCCAACCCACCCACGCCGTCGCCTGCATGCGCGGAAGTTAGACGCAAGTCGACCGCTCAAGGAGAAACATCCTCCGGCCCACTCGCACCCACGCCCACCCATACGTCTACCAACATCACAGCCTCGGGATCAGCTACAAGCCTTTCACGTGACTTCTCGAACACGTGGCAATACGCCATGACCATATGAGCCATCGCGATCATTAGAACGCCCATTGAGCCTGTGCACAGAGATTGCTGAAGCTCTGCCGTGTCGGCTTGACGCATCTGGACGACACTGAGGTTGCCAGCATGAGCATAGCCGCAAAGGTACGAATAGAAGGACTTGGCATTGAGTTCATGAAGTCCAACGGAATGCCCGATTTCAGTCCAAGATGGTAGCTTCCACTCGCCCTTCAGGATGCGCCTTTGCTTGCCATCTGAGAGCCCCTGAAAGTTGTGATTACCCTTGAGCTTGTCGACCAAAGATCCCATGAGAGACCGTTCACGGTCGATCACCCGCCGGCCCTCGGGCGACCACACTGGGAAACGCTGTCTATCCAGGTAGCCCCCGAGTACCCACGATATATACCTGCAGTCCCTCTCATCATCCGACTTAGGCGCGACGAAGACGTAGTGAAAGACGAGAAATGTCTCGAGCGCCGCTCGGCACAAAACGTTTACGGAGGCGGGGTCGAAGAAGCTGGCGCGGAGCTCTTGCACAGTGGTGCTTCGATATAAGTACAAAGCGGACGCTGCGTGGAAGAAGAACTTCTGTGCGAGACCCTCAGCGTCCAACATACGGTGGTCGTCGCCCGCGGGGACACCCTTATTAGCCTCGGTTACCCCGAGGAGGACTATGAGCAACCTTCTGTAATCATCTTCTCGCAACATGTTTTAAGAAATGCGTCTAACGTGCACTTGAGCCGCGCGCCGCTGCGACAGTGATCGCATGTGCGGTTGGCACGGCGGCTCCAAGCGGGTGTTAGCCGGTCCCTCGATTCTGTGCCTTTATGAACTCGACTAGATCCGTGGCGGTCTTTTCAGGTGGCTCGTCACCGCCAATTTGACAAGTTTCGAGATACTAGTCAATATGCATGCCTGACCCCGATATTCCAAGTATATTTTCAAATCAAGTAAAATTTCAAAAAGGATAATTTAAAACTTACCGCACTCAAAACCCAGCTTCAGCGGCCGCTTGTTAAGCCGCGTCCACCCAGGCTCAGTGAGTCCAGATGACGAAGCGAATGTCAGTAAGTATCTGGGAAACCCGCAGTTGATCGTGCTATTTCTTCTTCGAACGTTCGGCCTTGCTCTTTCGTTTTATATCACGTCTGTGAGCGCGCTCATATGTCTGTATGTCCACGAACCTACCCTTCTTATCTCGGACCGCGTAATACTTCTTGCCCGAACTGCTTCGATGTGTCGTCCTCTTGGTAGCCATTCTCTCCTCCTCTTGCCATGCCTGGCTATTAATTAGCCAGCAATGGTGCGGTATAATATCTCAAAGCGTATGTTATACCGCAAATTAAAGTTAACCCGATTGTCACACGTATAATAGAAAAAGTCAATAGAAAAATTAAAAACGGCCCCAAAAAAGCCTATTGACCCAATACGTGATATTATCTGACTGAGCCATACACTATAACTTATCTAACAGGTATATTTACGAATCAAGGAAAGTTCCTGAATGGATAATCTAAAACTCGCTCTAAACCATGGGCTTAAAGAGGAGGAATATAAAAAAATAGTAGAGAACTTGGGCAGAGAGCCAAATCCCACAGAAATCGGTATCTTTTCAGCCATGTGGTCTGAGCACTGTTCGTATAAAAGCTCTAAGGTGCATCTAAAAAAACTGCCAACTAAAGGGGAAAGGGTAATTCAAGGTCCTGGGGAAAATGCAGGGATTGTAGATATTGGTGACGGCATTTGTGTTGCTTTCAAGATGGAAAGCCACAATCATCCCTCTTTTATTGAACCCTATCAGGGGGCAGCAACAGGTGTTGGTGGAATCCTGAGAGACATCTTTACTATGGGAGCAAGGCCCATTGCTCTCCTTGATTCCCTTAGATTCGGAGACCCAAGGCTTCCAAAGACAAAATATCTGGTTGAAGGTGTAGTTTCAGGGATTGCAGGATATGGAAACTGTATTGGCATCCCAACAGTTGGCGGAGAGGTTTACTTCGAGGAATGTTATAACGGGAACCCACTTGTAAATGTTTTCGCACTTGGTGTAACCAGGAGAAATGAGATATTCAGGGGTTATGCAAGTGGTATAGGAAACCCAGTCATATATGTAGGATCAAAAACAGGAAGAGACGGAATACATGGCGCTGTTATGGCGTCAGAGACATTCACTAGAGAAGCGGAAGAAAAAAGGCCAGCAGTACAGGTAGGCGACCCATTTACAGAAAAGCTTTTACTAGAAGCCTGCCTCGAACTCTTTAAGACAGGGATAGTAGTTGGTATACAGGATATGGGGGCGGCAGGGCTTACATCCTCTTCTGTCGAGATGGCAGGTCGTGGAGGAACAGGTATTACATTGAATATCGATAAGGTACCAAGGCGAGAGACTGCTATGACCCCTTATGAAGTTATGCTTTCAGAATCCCAGGAGAGAATGCTTCTTGTAGTTCAAAAAGGAAAGCAGGAGGTTGCTGAAAAAATATTCAGAAAGTGGGCGCTAGATTTTGCTGTTATCGGAGAGGTCACAGATAGCCAAAGATTAAAAGTAATTGAAAATGGGAAACCAGCGGTTGATCTTCCTATCAAGCCGATTACAAATGAAGCTCCGCTTTATAGAAGGCCATATAAAAAACCAATTTATCTAAGAAAGGTAAACAAGCCCAGGTTATCTTCTCTTCCAATTCCTAATGACATGAATGCTGTTCTCCTTAGGCTCATCTCTTCCCCTAACCTTTCAAATAAGAGATGGATTTATGAGCAGTATGATTACATGGTTAGAACAAACACTATTGTTGCTCCGGGCTCCGATGCTGCTATTATAAGAATCAAGGGTACAGACAAAGCAGTAGCACTCACATCAAACTGCAACTCAAGATATTGCTATCTTGATCCCTATGTTGGTGCGGCAATTGCTGTAGCAGAATGTGCGAGAAACCTTGCCTGCTCTGGTGCAAGACCCCTTGCAATAACAGACTGCCTAAATTTTGGGGATCCTGAAAAGCCTGAGATTATGTGGCAGTTTAAGAAATCAGTAGAAGGATTGGCTGAAGCCGCAAAACGTCTAGGAACCCCTGTTGTAAGTGGTAATGTTAGCTTCTATAACGAGACCGAGAATAAGGCCATATACCCAACCCCGACTGTTGCAATGGTAGGGCTTATCGAAAACGAAAGAAAACACATTACCCAATGGTTTAAAAAGCAGGGTGACATTATAGTGCTTCTCGGAGAAACTAAGCAGGAACTCGGCGGAAGTGAGTATTCAAAACTAATTCACGATTTGGTTTCAGGCCCTCCTCCGGAAATTGATTTAGAAGCAGAATCGAGACTTATAAACACCCTTCTTGAAGCATGTGAAAAGGGAACAATCAACTCAGCACACGATTTATCTGAAGGAGGGTTAGCAGTTGCAATCGCCGAATCTTGTTTTACACCCAATGGTCCTGTGGGAGTGGAGATAAACTCACTATATGGTAGAATTAGGATAGATGCTTTTTTATTTGGAGAGTCTCAGTCAAGAGTTATAGTTTCCTTGGACAGAAAGAACATTCGCATATTAGAGAACATCGCTTCAAAATTTGGGGTTCCAATGGAGGTAATTGGTGAAGTAAGAGGAAATAGTCTTAATATCGCTGATCTGATTAACATTCAAATCTCAAAAGCATACGAAACGTGGGCTTTTGGGTTTGAGAAATTTTTAAAAAGCGAAACTTTAGCCACTAAGGCACAAATGCACAAAGGAGGAATATGAGTTGTAAATTAGATTCAGGAGCTAAAAGTCAGAAGAAGATTAGTTTTCTCTACTTTTTTATTCTGGATTCTGGCTCCTGTCTTCTGAATTCTAAATTTCAACTTAGTGTCTTTGTGGCTGAATAGCTAGTTAAAAAATATGCCTAAACTCAAAGAAGAGTGTGGAGTTTTTGGTATTTATGGGCACCCCGAGGCCGCAAACCTCACCTATCTTGGGCTTCATGCACTTCAACACCGTGGACAGGAAAGCGCTGGAATAGTCACATCAAACGGAACGAATCTCTTTACACATCGCGAAATGGGACTTGTAAATGACATATATACTGAGGAGGTTCTCTCAAAACTTCCTGGAAGAAATGCAATAGGACATGTAAGATACTCAACTACAGGTTCTAGCCACCTTAAAAACTCACAGCCTATTGTCGTTACATATGCACGCACTGAGCTTGCAATCGCCCATAATGGTAACCTTACAAATGCATTAACACTTAAAGAAGAACTTGAGCAAAGCGGGGCTATCTTTCAATCTTCTACCGATACAGAAGTAATTGTGCATCTCATTGCAAGATCAAAAGAAGAGAGTCTTATAAAGAGAATAACCGAAGCCCTTATGAGATGTAAGGGCGCTTATTCGCTCCTAATTCTCTCCCCTGAATTTATGATCGCAACAAGGGATCCCTATGGATTTAGACCCCTTGTACTAGGAAGACTTGAAGATGCAGTAGTGGTTGCTTCTGAAACATGTGCATTTGATTTGATTGAGGCAGAGTTCGTAAGAGAACTAGAGCCTGGAGAGATATTAGTTGTAAGCCCGAGGAGGGGTATCGAATCCTTTAAACCATTTCCTGAAGTAAAACATACACACTGCGTTTTTGAATTCATCTACTTTGCAAGACCAGATAGCTTTATGTTTGGAAGAAATGTCTATCAGGTGAGAAAAGAACTCGGAAAACTGCTTGCGCGTGAGCAACCTGCAGATGCAGACATCGTAGTAGCAGTTCCCGACTCAGGCGTCCCGGCAGCGATCGGATATTCTGAGGAATCTGGGCTTCCGCTTGAGCTAGGGCTATTAAGAAACCATTACGTTGGAAGAACATTTATAGAACCTCAGCAATCGATCAGAAACTTTGGAGTAAAGCTAAAGTTAAATGCGATAAGAGAAGTGCTTTCCGGAAAGCGAGTAGTAATAGTTGATGATTCAATCGTCAGAGGGACAACAAGCAGAAAGATCGTCAAGATGATTCGCGCTGGAGGGGCAAAAGAGGTGCATATGAGAATCAGTTCACCTCCTATGTGCTTTTCATGCTACTACGGAGTAGATACTCCGATTAGAGAGGAACTCATTGCCTCCTCATTAGATGTGGAAGAGATAAATAAATACATAACTTCTGATACACTTGGATACCTGAGTCTTGAGGGCGTTATGAAGGCCGTTGAAAGCTATAAGGGTTTAGATGGCAATGAAGGTTTTTGTGACGCCTGCTTTACCGGGAATTACCCTGTAGAGATAACAGACTCAAAGGTCCAACTCAAACAGCTACAGTTGTTTGATA
>JAHFBK010000223.1 GCA_023250035.1 Candidatus Dadabacteria bacterium | reverse complement strand
TCCCTCTAGGAATTGTAGCAGTATCAATTGCGACTGCACTACTTCCTAATCTTTCTTCCCAAGCATCGAAAGGGGAGCTTGAGAGATTTAGAGCAAGTTATTCATTTGCTCTAAGGCTTATGCTCTTTGTGATGGTCCCTGCACTTACAGGTCTAATATCACTTAGAGTTCCTATCTGCAATCTGCTATATCAAAGAGGTGAATTTTCATATGAAGCAACTATTCTTACATCTCAAGCACTTCTTGGGTATGCCGTCGGGCTTTGGGCTGTGGGTGGAGTAAGGATAACCGCACCTACTTTTTATGCTATTCAGGATACCAAGAGCCCTGTTATGATTGCCTTCTTAGCCTTTATCGTAAATGCCATATTTGGTTACCTCCTTGGGTTTACCTTCGGACTTAAGCACACGGGGCTAGCACTTGCAAGCTCGATCTCCTCTACTTTTAATTTTTCTCTTCTCTTATTCACTCTAAGTAAACGCATGGGAGAGATAGAGATAAAAAAGACGTTAATACAAGTTCTTAAAATAACAGGGGCATCACTAATTATGGGTGTTTCAGCTTGGAAGATTTCAGCTTTCTACGATTGGTCTCAGAGCGGAATTTCCCTAGAAAAAATTGGAGTATTTCTCGCCTCGGTTTTAGTTTCAGTAGCACTTTATTTTACAATTGCAAAGCTTCTTAAGGTTGAAGAGATCGGTTTTCTTTTTGATATGATCAAAAGAAAAGCCAGGATGTAGATGACAGTGTGAAACATAATTTACCAGTCTATAGCTGAAGCATATAAACAGCTCTTAATTACTTCTGCTGATGCAAGCCCAAAAATAAGATTTCCAAAGGCATTTAAATGGTCGTCGTGTTTCCAAAAGAGTTCGTTGTATGCTTTATTCAATGGTATTTCTTGTTAACTTTTAGAGACTTAAATTATACTCAAGTATACTTTTAAAAAAAATTGCTAAGGCCCAACCATTAAGTTTACTTCTGGCACAAAGTCACCTCAGACCAATATTCTGGCAAGCGTAGAATGTATGACATATGATGTCCCAGTTCACATTCTTTTAGTCTTATATTCTAAACAGAACTAACTAAAACACAGGATTTTAATTACCGTTTAGATTTGACAAGAAATAAATTATGATTTTCTATAACACTTTTTTTAATTTATAGTAGAGAAGATGTCAGACAACAAAAGCACTATAAGATTTGATCGCTGCTCTCTTTGTCGAAGTGAATACATTAGAATTAAACCATACCTTTTATCTTTGGATTACATAAGGTCTATGAATAAAGAGGATTTTAAGGATTTGGTAATACAAGTGTTAGAAGAACACGGGTACTATGTGTTCGAGTCCGACAAAGTAAACCCGGAGAAATCTAACAGTTTCTTACTCGAATCTCATAAAGCAGAAAAACACAGATGGCATGTTAAGTCTTGGAGTATGTTTGAATGTAGAAAGGAAAATAAGCCTGTGGATTTAGAAGAGGTAAAGAAGTTTTATGATCTTGTTCTTTCCGATAATGCAGAGAGTGGATATGTTATTACAACGAGTAACTTTACAGAAGACTCGGTAAAGTTTGTCATAGGTAAACCACTTGAGCTCATTGATGGAAAAGCGTTTCTAAGTCTTCTTATTAAGGCATCTTCGTCAGGTGAGCATTGTACAGAATGCATGGGGATTTCTCCGAGTATAAGAGCATCATTGAAAAACTTGCGAGAGAGAATTGAAGCATTTAATCGACTTGAACACGAAATCTCTGGCAAATGGATAGCACCACTTAACCTTGATTTGATGTTGGGGGATATTGTAAGAAAAATAAAAACTAGTTTTAGGGCCGCTTCTAAATTAGAAAAAAAACGTTTAGAAACAAAATTGCCCGTAAAGATTAACAATATTATCTCCAGCGTTGCTAGAATGACAAGGGAGATTAAATCGTTTGAAAAGATGGTTCAAGAATTTTCTAAAGAGGAAAAATAACGCATATCAAGTTAACATGATAAATGAGTGAGTTCTTAGAACCCTTAAAATATTTATTAAAAAAACGATATCCCTATGCTCCATTGCCTTGTATCACGGCATAATAATATCTGCCACTCCAGTATCTAGATCGTAACGTGCCCCAACGATCTTGATTTTGCCTTTGTCTAGGTATTTCGAGAGCAATGGCGAGGCCTTTAATTTATCAACAGTAAGTTGTATGTTTGCCCTAACAGAATTTTCAAGCAAATCGCCTGGTTGTTCCTTAACTTTATCTACTGCCGGCTTTATGATTTCAACTAGTGTGTTGATTTGGCCATGAGCTACAGCCTTTTTTTCAAGAACCTCAATGGTAGCGGCTACTGCGCCACATTTTTGATGTCCTAGTACCATCACAAGTGGAATATTTAGCTCTTCTACTCCGAATTCAATGCTGCCAAGTGCAGCGCCGTCCAAGGCTTGTCCTGCCGTTCTGATGACAAACAAATCGCCTAGCCCGCGGTCAAAAACGAGTTCTGGTGGCACTCTTGAGTCCACGCACCCAAAGATTATTGCAAAAGGCTTTTGACCTTTAGATACTTCT
>JAHFBK010000222.1 GCA_023250035.1 Candidatus Dadabacteria bacterium | reverse complement strand
CGGTCTGCGCACTGATAATAGAGCGCAAAAATACTCCATCCCCCTTATATTTCAGCGTGACTTTTCTAGCTAGTGAAATAAGATCGGGAACCTGGTCTTTAGAAATTTCAGTTAATTCAAGAGCTTCATCAAAACTGATAGACTCTTCTTTCTCTAATAATCTTTCTCTTACTATGTCTAAAGTATTAATCTTATCCCTCCGTAATTTAGCCTGTAATTCTTTTTAACAGATAGCACTATTGTTGTCAATAATTAACAAAGTAAGTTGTGAGATTTGAGCCTAAGAATATAAAACATTTAGTTAGTTCAAGTATACCAATATAAACTAGACTTGTAGTTTACACAGTTGTATTATCTATTAATAGTTTTGAAAATTTAAAACATATCTCATATCACATAACAGGGAGAGAACAGATATGGAAAAATTACTAAGAAAATATGGTCTCTTCATAGACAGTAAAGAAAGCAATTCGGTTAGTGGGAAAACCTATATAAGAGAGAATCCTGCGACAGAGGAACCCTTTGCAGAGATCGCTGAGGCTCAAAGAGAGGACGTAGATAGGGCTGTAAAGGCAGCAAAACGTGCATTTGAGAAATGGTCTCATGTCCCGCCGAGGGAGCGCGCTAAATACATATTTCGTCTTGCAGAACTGCTTGAAAAACATAAAGAGCATATAGCTATGACAAACACGCTAGAGACTGGAAAGCCCATTCGCGAAAGCCGACTGGTTGAGTTAGGAAACTCGATACGAACGCTTGAATACTACGCTGGGGCCGCAACCAAACTAAATGGTGAAAGCATGTCAGTTTCTGACGACCAGCTTACTATTACTCTACGAGAACCTGTAGGTGTTGCCGCACATATTATTCCTTGGAATTTTCCTCTCCTTTTATCATTCTGGAAAATCGGAGCTGCTCTTGCCGCGGGGTGCACAATAGTATTAAAGCCTGCCACTGATACGTCATGTGGCATTGTCGAGTTCGCACGAATAACGGCTGAGGCAGGATTGCCAGAGGGTGTTTTTAACGTAATCCCAGGAAAGGGAAGTGTAGCAGGTCAGGCTTTAATAGAACACCCAGATATAAGTAAGATTGCATTTACAGGCTCTACCGAAGTCGGAAAAGGAGTGATGAACACAGCTTCACAACACATAAAAAGGGTTTCACTCGAATTAGGCGGCAAGGCTCCTTGTATAGTTTTTGAAGATGCTGAAATAGAAGAAGCTGTTGAAGCAAATCTAAGAGGTGGCTTTTTCAACCAGGGTGAGAACTGTACGGCAGTAACCCGTCTCCTTCTTCACGAGGATATCTATGATAAATTCCTAACGTCATACATAGATAGGGTAAAAAAGATTCGTTTGGGCGATCCTACTAAAGACGAAACTGAGATGGGCTCACTTGTCTCCCGCGCACAGTTTGAGTCGGTAAAATCATATTTTGAGAAGGGAATCGAAGAAGGAGCTAAGGTTCTTCATGGTGGTAAACGCCCAAAGGAGTTTCCGAAAGGCTACTTTTTTGAGCCAACAGTTTTAGCCGATGTTAAGCCTTCTTCAACAGTCGCATGTGATGAAATATTTGGCCCTATTGTCGCTGTGATGCCATTTAAAACCGAAGAAGAAGCAATACGAATTTCAAATGACACAATCTATGGACTCGCTGGAGGAATTTGGACCCAGAATATAAAACGCGCTCTCAAGATGGCAAAGGCTATAAAAGCAGGGTACCTATGGGTGAATACATACGGCGGAATCATCCCTGAAACCCCTTACGGTGGGTTTAAGCAGAGTGGTATCGGAAAGGAACTCGGAACTGAGGGACTCGATATGTATCTTGAGACAAAGGCTGTCAATATCTATCTTGGTGATAAGATTCCCAGGTGGTATCGGGGCTAAGGTTATTTACCTACAAACTTCGGACTTCTCTTTTCTAAAAACGCTTGCACACCTTCTCTGCAATCTTGGGTTTTAAATACTTCTCCCTGAGAATGGCACTCTAGTTCCATGCTTTCTTTAAAAGTTAAATCGAAACTTTGATTAATACAGTTTTTAATTCTTCCAATTGCGAAGGTTGCTCCATTTGCAATAGAACGTGCATAATCCATCGCTTTTGCCATTACTTCTTCTTGAGGGTATATCTCATCAACAAGGCCAATCGCTTTTGCCTCCTCAGCGTTTAAAAGGGCCCCTCTAATCATTAAGTTTAGAGCCCTAGATTTTCCAATAAGACGTGGGAGCCTGTAGGTTGTTCCCCAGGCTGGCATAAGTCCAAGCTTTGCCTCAGGAAGCCCGATTTTTGCCTCACCTATTGCCATAAACCTACTGTCACACGCTAGAGCAAACTCCATCGCCCCTCCCATGCAATGACCTTCGATCACAGCAATTACTATCTTAGTCATATTTCCCATTTTTTGAAAAGCCCTCTGTCCAATTTCAACCAATTCATTAAGATAGCTCCACTCACTGCTGCTAATCAATCCTATATCGGCACCCGCTGAAAATATCTTTTTATTTCCTGTAACAACTACGACTCTTATGCTTTCTCTTTTTGTAACTTCATCTAAA
>JAHFBK010000020.1 GCA_023250035.1 Candidatus Dadabacteria bacterium | reverse complement strand
CCAATATCAGGATTGTTGGGATTAGAAACCTTAATACCGACTATAGCCCAGTCTCCGCTTACCGATACGCTTGCTCCAAAATTGTCATCCCTAGCACCGTCGCTTGCAGTTAATTTTTTCACTTGCCGCCACACTCCACCGGCATCGCGCTCAAACACATAAGCCGCACCCTGTTCGGTTTTCTTTCCAATCTTCGCCAATGGAGCTCCCATTACGGCAGTATCTCCATCTATTGAGACACCGCTTCCAAACCCTCCAAGTGGATTCCCATCACTTGCTGCTAGGGTTTGAGCTTCTTTAAATATCTGATTAATTTCCCCTTCAAACAAAAATCTTGCCGTACATGTTTTACTCGCATCCATTATAACCACGCCGTCTGAACAATCCGCATGACCTTCCCATCCTCCAAAGATTGATCCGGAATTGGGTGTTGGCGTTAACGTTACCTGTGTATTCGGAGAATAACTTTGCGTACAATCGCTTCCACAATTAATACCAGCAGGATTGCTGGTAACTGTACCGGTTAATGTTCCAGATTTTGTCACCGTCAAAGTAAACTGCGGGTTTGTTGTGAAACTAGCGGTACAGGTCTTATTTGCATCCATTGTAACTAAGCCGTCTGAACAATCAGCATCACCACCCCATCCTGTAAAGCTTGATCCGGAATTAGGGGCGGCGGTTAGGGTTACCTGCGTATTTATATCATAAGCCTCTGTACAATCACTACCACAACTTATTCCAGGGGGATTGCTTGTTACTGTTCCTGTACCAGTGCCAGATTTACTCACCGTGAGTGTAAACTGTGGTGGTTTTAAATTAAAAGTAGCAGTACATGTCTTACCTGAATTCATCGTAACTACGCCATCTCCGCAATCCAAATCACCGCTCCATCCCGCAAAGATCGAACCGGCGCTGGGTGTTGGAGTTAGTGTTATCTGTGCACCTTCAAAATAATTCTCCGAACAATCGCTACCGCAGTTAATTCCAACTGGACTGCTTGTAACTGTTCCAAACCCATCACCTTGTTTTTGTACCAGAAGTGTATGCCCAGGTAATAGATCGAATGTGGCTGTACAGGTGAAATTAGAATTAATCTGTACGGCTTGATTGGGAGCAGTTGGACAACCGGGCGTTCCGCTCCACTGGCTGAATGTAGAGCCGGGATCAGGAATAATCTCAAAAAATACGAGCGTACCTTCAATATAAACTTCTGTACAATCACTCCCACAATCTATGCGCGGCGGATTCTCAAAAGTGGTTTTTATCGTTCCACTCCCAGTTCCATTTTTTTGTATTGTAAGTGTAAATACCTTCTCAAATACAGCATTGCAGGTCTTATTTACATACATTGTTACTGCGCCATCCGAGCAATCCGCATCCCCAGTCCACCCGACGAAGGTTGATCCAGTAGCAGGTGTCGAAGTTAGTGTTACTTGAGTATTCTCACCATAATTTTCTGTACAATCGCTTCCACAGTTTATTCCGGCAGGATTGCTTGTAACTGTACCAAAGCCGAGTCCACCTTTTGTAACTGTAAGCGTAAATTGTTTTGGTCCGAATGTAGCGGTACAGGTCTTATTTGCATCCATTATAACTACTCCATCAGAACAGTCTGCGTCTCCACTCCAGCCCATAAAGCTCGAATTAGCGTCAGGGGTTGGGGTTAGTGTTACTTGTGTATTGGTATTATAATTTTCCGTACAATCACTGCCACAATCTATCCCCGCCGGACTGCTTGTTACCGTTCCTCCTCCTGTCCCGGATTTACTCACCGTGAGAGTAAACCCCGTTGGTTTCAAAGCAAAGGTTGCAAGACAGGTCTTGTTCGTATCCATAAGCACTACTCCGTCTGCGCAATCAGGGTCCCCGCCCCAGCCTATGAAGTTAGAATCCGGATCTGGAGTAACGGTCAGGGTTATTGTGATGCCGTCTGCAGGATAAACCTGTCTGCAATCAGTACCGCAATTTATTCCAAGAGGACTGCTTGTTACAGTACCACTGCCTAAACCCTCCTTTACCACTATTAACTCAGGAAATGGCCTGGAAATCTTAATGGATTTTAAGCGGTGATTACTATCATAAGTAAAGTCTGAGCTAATGCTATTGGCATTTACATAATGGGTAGGAGCCCCTGAAGGATGGTAGGTAATGTTGCCTACGAATAAAACGTTAGCCGAATCAAATATATCTAATAATCGGTTTCCAACATCATAATTGTAATTAACTATCTCCCCTGAAGGATATATTGCTTGAATAAGGTTATTTTTTTCATCATAAACAAAATCAACGCTATAACTTATGCCACCTAAGATCACGTTCTGTCTTGTCAACCTGTTCGATTGGTCGTATAGATAAGAATACGAATAACTTCCTGAACTACCTTCCATAAAAGTTCTATTGTTTGCGTTATCATAGGCATAAGTAACATCATCCTCTCCTCCAGGATGATCAATAAATGTTAGACGATTAAGTGAATCATATTGATAATTAATTGTTTTACTGTCGGCATTGGTTTTGGATATAACATTTCCAATTTCATCATGTAAGTAAGTTGTAGTTCCGCTTTCAGGATTATTTTCTGAAGCCAGGAAGTTTTTAGAATTATATGTGAAGACTCGATCACCACCTATCGGCAAATCCACACGGGTAATATTTCCAAGAAGATCGCGTTCATAAAAAGTTGTATTGTTTTGTGAGTCTTTAATGCTAAAGAGTCTTCTATCTTCAGGATCTCCAAAAGACTTAAAATTGTAAGTGGTGGCTAAGTTTCTTTCATTATCAATCGTCACGGTATTGCCTAAATAAGAATAGTTTATAGATGTGTTGTCGGGATGTGTAATCCTTTTTACTCTTACAAGCGCATCATAAGTAAAACTATCGCCTGTATTTGAAGTTGAGTTATCAAAGGCAAAGGGAAGCGATTCATATATCCTGCGGCCACACTCATCATATCTTATTTCGGTATCGACACCGACATTTGATTGAGTGCCAATAGGTTTACCAAAACCATCTAAACTATATCTGATTTCGGAAATACCCTTTTTAATAATGTAATCCCGACCGCTTACGTTATCATAAGTAATTAAAGTTTGAGCCTCTCCACTGGGTGGAGGAGTTACTGAAGTTATCCTGTTTATGCCGTCGTAATTAAATAAAGTCTGATTGCCCCTTCCATCAGTTAAGCTTGCAAACGTCCCTTCCCAATTGATTGTTCTCGTCTCTGTATAAATAGGATCATCGGCTGATTCGGCCGACGAGCCATAGTTGATACGTCCTGCTACGCCAAAGTTATATTGATCAAAATTGGTGTAAAAACCTCTTGCATTCTTTTCCCACGCTAAATTTCCATCTGGGTGATAAGAAAACACTGCAGTTACACCATATTTATCTAATGAAACTAAGTTTCCTTTGCTGTCATAAGAGTTTGTTATTGTTTTGGTTTGAGTACCGGATGTAAAAGTAGTAACTAGGGGCCTGCCGATAATATAATTTCCGGGTGTAAGATCTTCAAAATAGGTTATATTTGTAGTTCTAGATAATTCACCGTTTTCAACTATTTGGGTGGGTGAATCATAAAACCTGTTATATGTAAAATCTGTTGTATAACTAATACCGTCTCTATTTATCGTCCTTGAATTTAAGAGTGGCAAAAATGCCCCATTTATAAGGGTAATCGGATCTAAACTATTATTAGAAATCTGATATGGGACCCAACTTTTAGCCTCTAACTCAAATAGATTATCATTAATATCATTATTTTCTTTCCTATATAGCAATCCGATGCTCCATACACCGTTAAAAGAACCCTCTCTTAATCCAAAGAATTTATATACTTCTTTTGTACCGCAAGAGTCTGTTACTATGGTAGTATCTTGTGGACTAGCCGGAGCATAAGAGAATGTCCAAGTTCCTGGAGTTATATTTGGTCCAGATTGGGTTCTAGATACTGTTGCTCGAAAATTAGATGGCTTAGGTTGATTCGTGGAATCTAATAATAGGTTTAATACAAAGGTTTCATAATCGTATTGAACTGTACCTCCTGATGGATACGTAACTGATATTAACTCCCCATCAGGTTCCCCGTCATTCGTATCTACATCATAGAAATATTGCCAACTAGGTCCTACAGGAGGCTTTACCTCCTTTAATAGACGAGCCGATCCCCCATCGTAGAAGACTATAGGCTCAGTAAAAGGAAAACCTTCGGTACCAGGAAAATAAATGTAATTATAAACACTTCCATTTACGTCAATTGAACTAATTGCATTTCCACGACATACGTTATTAAGCATGCTGAAATTTATAACTCTTCCCATGCTATCAATAACCCTTTTAATGTGCCGTGTTTTGGTAAGGGGATTGGAATTGTTACATGTACCTATGTTGCCGGAGTCAGGATTGGTATCACTCATATTACAACAATCAAAATATTCAATACTTATCTCATTTCCATTTTTGTCCTTTATTGAAGTTACATAATAGAAGCTGTAGGAAAGAGAATCGGTAACGTGTTGACCAAAGGTATAAACAGTTCCATCGGGAAGAGTCATAATATATCGGTTATTTACACCGTCATAATTTATTATCCAAAAATCTTCAGTAATAAATTGGCTATTTACGTTTGAGTTTATATTAGGATGATCATTGTTAAATATAGAATGAATTGATCCATCAGGCATCTGTAGAAAAAAGGGATTAGCATTAAATAAACTAACGTTCTTTAACAACCCCAAATCACTAATCCTTCCAAAATGTAAATCCCAACCAACACCTAAACTACCCAAAACTCCACCAGCAACTTCAAAAGTACCTGAGGTTATTTCTGAGAATATTTTACTGTTATAAGTTCTTTGTATTTTTAGGTCTAATCCTCCATTCCCAGACAAAATTATGTCCGTATGCGAAAGTATAAGGTTTCCGGAAAAAGGATTAATATATTCTTGGGGTGAATACCTTATGTATGTTTTATTCGACCTGAACCCCGTTTCATCATAGTATTCTCCTACAGCAAGTAAATCGGTTGGCTTAATAAAAGTAATAAATAATAAAAACAGGCTAGTTAATAACTGCCTTTCTTTGAGAAAGTGTTCTATCATTTTTAATTTTCATGCTTGCAAGTTTTGAGATTTCACGCGCTAAAGTATAAATGCCATTTCTAAAAAAAGATTAAAAAACTTTTTCTTGACAAAATTTCCAACAAAGTCAATATCATTAAAAGCAGATCATCACTTAAATTGGTTTATAAAACAGCGAAATGAGTTCATAAGTAAGCATGGTCAGTTATCGATTTTATACCAACCTAGTAGTTCTAGCAGTTTTGATACACCGATAAGAGGAAAAGGTGTTAAATTAATTCGCCTTTTTTGACGAAAATTTATTGATATATAATAATAGGGCTTGAGAATGAAGATTAACTTCTATCAACCAATTGTGATTTGTAACTATCAAGGTTTTGCCTCCCAGGCTTGGAACATCGAAAAATATTTTCCCGATGGGTGGGCTATTAAGACGGGTAACTTCTACGGGAAGGTGATAGAACCCACGCCAGACTATTCGAAGATTGCTCTGGCATCCGGAGGGTACGGTGAACGTACAAGCACTCCCGAAACACTGGAGCCTGCTTTGCGCCGAGGGCTTGAAGCTGTGGAAAAGGAAAATGTTGCGATCATAGATGTTATTCTGGAACCATAGAGCTTAACAAATGCGACTGATTTATGAAGATGAAGAGATACGAATTGCTAATGGATTTCCTTCTCTAGTTAGATTCTTTCGAGGAAGCTCTACAAAACCCCTTGTTGTTTTCTTTCCTGGATGGGCTCATTTAGGAAGGATTAGCTATGGCTTTCCAGGGTGCAATAAAGAGCACTTTATAGCACAATGGATCAATCAAAAGGGGTATTCTTTTTTGGCCACATCTTATCCATTAGACCATGCTGTCTATGATCGTGTTTATCCAGAGTTTACTTTAACAGACTGGGGAAAAATGGCTGCGGAAATTACCAATCAGTTTATTTTAGAGAATGCGCTTCCAAAAGAGGTTATAGGGATTAGCTGGAGCGCTGCAGGACAGGTGATAAGACCCTTTAATGTTGCCTGCAAATCTTTAGGGATCAATGTGCTTTTCCATCTAGGCTTAGAAGCATCTCCCGCTTTACTCGTAACTTCTGATCGAACAATTGGAATGAAAAAGACAGAAAAAGGCATGGTATCTCTTAGAGATTCTCACTACGATCTGTTTTGGAAAGAAATAGAGGAACAGAATGAATTAAACAGAGAAGAATTCATTACAAAAGAGAAATACTTCACAGACCTTTTAGGAGACATTCCCGTTGCCTTAATGGGAACTAACGAGTGCTTTGAAAATGGGCATTTTGATACAAATATCGAAAAGAGTTTCGAAGATAAAAACTTCTTTGCATTCACCGAGTATCCCCTGATTGCGAATATTTCCGGAAATTCTAGACTAGCGCCATATCATCCAATTGTTGATAAAGCGACATGGGGATTTTTGATAACTCGGAAGGTTTATCATGATTATTTCGTCAAAAATCAGGAATCTCTATCTAAAATTTCAGATGCAAATTTTAAGGAATTAGTTGAATATGTGAACGATATACCCAATCGCTTACATAGCTCTATTTCAGGAAATCATTTTTTGTTTGTAGGACGGTACGGCGCCCAAGAAATCGCAGATTATGTTGAACATTTTGATAAGGAGATACAAGAAAGCGAGCAAGAGCTCAAAACCTTCTTGAGATGAATCCATCACAATGTAAAACTAAGGCGCAAGTCGCTCTTGTATAATATCTGAGATAGCCTGCCAGTAACGCCACCAATAGGAATTCTCTTTATGCGCCTTTTTCTGACCTTCAGCCCAATGTATCAGTTGTATTACATCACCGTGATAAAGCAAAAGCTTCTTAGCAGCATCTTTAACCTCATCTGCATCAACCGAAAAATTGTTAAGCAAATCGTTTATATGGTTTGATATTTCTTCAATGTATTTGCCAATTTCTTCAGCGTTCTCCCTTGTTCCCTCTCCAGATGTCCTTACACTATCAGGCAAATCATCCAGACGCTTATTAATAAGATCAACGAAATCTAAAACCTTGTCCAACGACTCTCTTGCCTTTTTTGTCTCAGTAAGAAGTTTAGTAAGTTCTTGTGCGGAAAACTCCATATCTTACCTCCTTTAAAATTATCTACGTCATTGAATAAACCTGCAGCATGCTGCAGGGTATCAGCTTTTAAACAGACATTCTCTTCGGTCATTGCGAGGAATGAAGTGACGAAGCAATCTCAAGAATACGAGATCGCTTCGCTAAAGCTCGCGATGACAGCGGAAACCCTGTAGCAAGGTTAATACAAGATTTCGCTAAACCAAGCCAGTTAAAATTTTCAACTATCCGCATTAAAATAAACCATCCCAGCTTGTCTAGACCTCATAAAAAGTAGGACCTACGCTTATCACCGAAGCCAACCTAAATTAAACCTGTAGTGTTTAACCAAATCAAATCTTTCCATTTTACAGATGTTTATAATCCCCCTAAGTCCCCCTTTGAGAAAGGGGGAATTTAATTCTCCTTTTATAATCCACATAAGTCTCCTATCCTTAGATTTTGGTGCTTGCTCATAATATCCATTAGTTTTATATTTATTGAAACCGATATGAAACAAAAGGAAAAGAAGGATGTTCTGATCGCTTTGATCAACAACAAAGAAGATTTCAGAATTGCACACGAAGAGCGATGGTATCGAATTCCAATACAATCCGCACCTCTGATTGTACGTGATAAAAAATTAAAGTATATAGCCTTCTATCAAACAAAAATATTTGGCGAGGATGCTTTTAAAATTGAGTGGTATGGAAAGGTAAAAAACATATCAGTTGTTAAGCGCAAAGAGCTTTTTCCTAATTTAGAGTATGATCCAAAAGCAGAAAATGAATACTACAAGATAGAATTTGATGAGCTTCAGAAACTTCCTCAGCCGATTATTAGTCGCCTTCACCGTAGAGTACTATTTATTACAACTACTTTTAAACAATTTGAATCCGCTAAAGAGCTAAACGATGTATTTAAGGAAAGTGCTATAGAGTTTTATTCTGATATCCTTACTTTTAGACACTCATAGACACAAATACAATGATCAACTTAAAATAGATAAAATTTTTGTAGGAGTAGGATCTCATGTTTGTTGAAAAGGAAAAGATTCATATACCTGAGCTTATCGGCGGAAAGTGGATTAACTCCGAAGAGTTAAGCGTTAGGGAGCTTAGAGGAAAGGTGATTCTGGTTGATTTCTGGGATTATACCTGTGTCAACTGTATTAGAACACTTCCTTATGTAAAGGAATGGCACAAGAGATATCATAATAAAGGTCTAGAAATCATAGGTGTACACGCACCAGAGTTTTTCTTTGCGAGAACAGAAGATAACGTAAAAAGAGCAATCCATGAATTTGGAATTGAATACCCTGTGGTTATGGATAACGACTATCAGATCTGGCATGCATTTACAAATCGCTACTGGCCTGCAAAGTATCTCGCGGATAAAAAAGGCTACTTTCGTTATGCACACTTCGGTGAGGGAAACTATATTGAGACAGAGCTTGCAATTCAACTTTTTCTTAGGGAGATAAACCCAAACATAGAACTTCCAGACTTAATGAAACCGGTAAGGGATACAGACATTCCTGGAATCTTCTGTTACCGCATAACCCCTGAACTTTATTTTGGCTACAAGCGAGGGAAACTTGGAAATCCCGAAGGTCACAAACCGGATGGAATCGAATATTACAAAGCACCAGAAAGGATAGAAAACGATGCAATATGCGTCGAGGGAAGATGGTTTTGCGCACCCGAATACATGAAGCCAGCTTTAGATAAATCAGTTGATATGGCTCATGTGTATTTAAAGTACACCTCCTCTGAAGTAAATCTGGTCATCAACACAGACGGAGAAAGTGGGTTTCAGTTGTTTGTAATGCAGGACGGTAATTATTTATCTCTAGAAGATAAAGGACACGATGTACAATTAGACTCTCAAGGAAGAAGCTATGTCGTTGTAAGGGAACCTAAGATGTATAGACTTGTCAAAAACAAAGAATTTGGCCCCCACTTATTACAATTATCGACAAAATCAAACGGGTGTGAAATCTACGCTTTTACATTTGTGAGTTGCACGGTCTAGTGTTCAGGTTGCGTATTTAATATCAAGTGGTTTCCCTACCTCGGGTCTTCTAACCTTCCATATAAGACCATCATATATAAAGTGAAGAAATGAGCTTCCCACAATATATATCTCAAATGCATTTTCATTAAATTTGATTCCAATAAGACAAAGTGCAACTATACCAATTGAGAAGAGAGAGCTATAGAACCACTGCTTTTTCGATGCCATCGCAAGAGGTGATATAGAGTCAGGCTTTTTCTTATACTTAGAATTCACAAAGATATTTACAAAAGCGATATATTCAAGAGCGTGGGAAAAGGCAAATACGATGTATCCGACTATAAGGGAGTAAGAAAATATAGAGTATAGAAGTAAAATGGAAATAACGTAAATAATCTTGGCGGCACTTATTTGATGCCGGTTTTTAAACTCCTGGTAGGCAAATAATAGCGTAAAGAAGACTGATACAGCAAGAAAGAAGTATGAAGCTAGTGTTAGATAGTTGAAATAATCCCCAACATAGCTTATAAAAACCTTACCTGATTGGTACTGTCGAAGAACATCTTTTTCTCTCTCTGCTAGTGCAAAAAAAAGGTATACAAACCAAGAATAGATAACTCCCTTCTCTATCCATGCTTCCCCGTAGCCAGCCTTTCGGGAATATATCCTCGTAATTCCGTATTTTTGTGTAATTGTATGGTACATAGTCCAAAGAACCGAGATTAAAACAAGTATCTTAAAACCATCAAAGTATATAGAAATAAACGTCACAATAACTGCAACAATGGGGAGAAACACATATATCTTTTTCCTCTTCTCAAACTCTTCTTTATCACCATATACGAGTGCAAAGGTATAGTGTCTATGTATGTAATTTACTATAAGAACCAGAAGAATGATGAAGGCAATATGTTCTTTTAACATAATAAGAGGTAGAAAAACTAGAATCCAACCGAAGTCAAAGAAGGTCAAATCTGTTGCAGGATTTTTTATCCAGCATTTCGGTAACTGTGCTGTTGTGCTCATTAAACCCTATATATTACTTGCCGTTTTATTACTAAAATCTATATTTTTACATATATCATATAATAACGTCCACTGTCAATAAAACATTGTTCTTTTGAGCCCCTTAGCTTACTTAGAAATGTTAATCCTCTTCCTCGGAATATCCATACTGCTTGAGCTTATAAAGCAAAGAGCGGCGACTAAGGCCAAGGAGTTTTGCAGCCTGTGTGCGATTTCCGCCACTTTCTAAAAGCGCTTTTTCTATATACGCCTTTTCGAGTTTCTGCCAAGCTTTATCAAGCGAGAGGGAATCAAACCAAGCATCACCTTGAATGTTCTTATCTTTTAAATTGAAATTAACTCTATCGATTGAATTCGAATCGCAAAGAATCATAGCCCTTTCTATTACGTTTTCAAGCTCTCTAACATTTCCATACCATGGATACTGAAGGAGCTCCGACATTGCTTGCTTACTCACACCTTTAACAAAACGGTTCAATTTCTCATTGTATTTTTTTATGAAATAATCAACTAAGGTCGAAATATCTTCCTTCCTTTCCCTAAGCGGTGGAATATGAATAGGAAGAACATTTAGCCTGTAGAATAAGTCGCCCCTGAAGCTTCCTTGTTTAACATCCTCATTGAGATCACGTGAGGTCGCTGCAATGATTCGAACATCTACCTTTATCGTTTTTGTATCTCCAAGACGTCTTATCTCCTCCTCCTGAAGAACCCTAAGGATTTTTGATTGAAGATGAATAGGAAATTCTCCAATCTCATCCAGAAATAAAGTCCCACCATTAGCCTCTTCAAAAAGTCCTCTCTTAGATTGGCTCGCTCCGCTAAATGCGCCCTTTACATAACCAAATAGCTCACTTTCTAGGAGTGATTCAGGAATCGCAGAACAGTTTATTGCTACAAAAGCTCCGTCCTTTCTAGGACTTCTTGCATGAATAGCATGCGCAATTAGCTCTTTACCCGTTCCGCTTTCTCCAGTTATAAGAACGGTAGTCTTATATTCAGAAACCCTTTTTGCAAAATCTAAGACCCCTCCCATCTTATCACTTGCAAAGACTATTGCCTCGAATCCATCATCCTTTCCGAGTGCCTTCCTGAGTAGAAGGTTTTGTCTTCTAAGCCTCTCTCTCTCTTCAGCCATACGCATGCGTAGAAAGAGCTCATCAGTATTAATAGGTTTATTTACATAATCAGAGGCACCGCATTTTATAGCCTCGATTGATGTTTCTACTGTCCCATAGGCAGAGATCATTATTACAATTGACCCCAAGTCACGATCTTTAATCTCCTTTAGAAATTGAATTCCATCCATACCGGGCATACGGATATCCGAGATTATAAAATCATAATTCTTACCACTATCAATAAGATTGAGGGCAGTGTCTGCGCCCTGCACGCTTTCAACCTCGTAACCCTCCATTCCTAGATTAAGCGAAAGCGTTTTTCTTACACCCTCTTCATCATCAATTATCAGAACCGTGGCTGCCATGATTTTTAACACCAGGAAATGTTATTCTAAAAACAGAACCAATTTCAGGCTCACTTTGCACTCCGATTCTTCCGCCAAAGTGTTGAACTATTCTTTGAGACACTGAAAGACCGAGTCCTGTCCCCCTTCCAGGATCCTTTGTAGTAAAAAATGGATCAAATATCTTATCAATTATTTCTTTTGGAATTCCAACGCCATTGTCCCTAACAGAAATTTCAACACCCTCATTTGGAGTGCCTAAAGAGGATATTGTAATCACCCCGTCTCGAAGGATAGCCTCCCTAGCGTTTAGTATCAAGTTTATAAGAACCTGGGATAGTTGATACGGATCTATCTCGATAAGACCGAGTCCAGGAGCAAGACCGAGGTTTAGATCAATGTTTTTTAGAAGCCCCTGACTCTTAACTAATTCAGCAGCATCTTTGATGACATCATTTACCTCAACCCTCTTCAATGCAAAACCTCTTGGTCGTGAGTAATCTAGTAGGGTGCGGATAATTCTGTCTATCCTCTCTAGCTCTTTTTCAATAGAGCTCAGAGACTCAGCCCTTTTATCATCCTGCACTATGTACCCCTTTTTTAATAACTCAACATAACCCTTTATTGCACTTAGAGGATTCCCTATCTCATGTGCTATACCCGCTGAAAGTTTTCCAAGGGATGCAAGCTTTTCAGAAGCTATAAGCTCTTTCTGCGTACTTAGAAGGGCCTGATTCGATTCCTCTAGCGCTTTTATATTCTCTTTGAGCTTCATCTTACTTAACTCAATTTCATCATACATCTTTCTTAAAGCATCGTTGAGTTGAACTATTTCTTTCACCCCACCTAAATTTGTCTTAGATGGAAACTTACCCCTTGCTATCTCTCCTGTAGTTTCTATGAGTTCATGAACTGGTCTAATCACTCTTTTTGAGAGCAAGTAAAAACCAAAAAGCGCAATAACAATTAAATCCAATATAACCGAAATAGCTATCAGTCTCTGACCCGAGAGAATACCTTTTTCGAGTGAAAGTAAAGGTTGATACAGGAAAACAACACCTTCCTGTTTTCCGTATCTTTTGAGCGGAGAGGCAATCATAAACCCCTTATAGAACGCAAACGGAGGTATGTTGATTCCTTCAAAATTAACCTTAGGCCGCCCAGTCTTCATCACCTCAAGAATGAGAGGATCTGCTATATTTTTAACCTCCTTAGTTGAATCTGCATGAAACACCCTTCTTGTTTGCCTGTCTGAAATCACCATCCATGCTCCTGGCTCAAGAAAATCCTTTAACAAATCAAACCTGCTCTCTAGATCTCCATCCTTGGCGTATAAAGACTCAAATGCAGCAATTATAGACTTAGCCCCATCAATCTTTCCCTGGAGAGCAAATCTTTCAGTAACCTTAAAAGCGATAATACCAATAAGGAACATGGCAACAGCAGTAAGAAAAAGAATATTAAAAAGTATCTCAAGCCTTAGCCCTATCTGCCGCATGTTTTTTCTTCTTAAAGTCTCTCTAGTATAGATGATACAGCAAGGTCTTATGACCTTTGAATTATTAAACAAGTAATAAACTAATTGGGTAGGCAACGAGTCCCTTCGTTGCAACTCAGGACAGGCTTGCTCGTTGCCGTCCACTAGCAAGCCCGTCCCGAGCCGGGTCGAGGGGACTGATGGACTACCCAGTGTTTATTGCCGAATAAGTTTGTCAAAAATCAATAGACCTCAATACAGGAATCCTACAGAATTCCATACAATTATACTATCAATCCTCTATGAACATAAAGCAGGCTTGATAGGAACTTTCTCTCGATGGGCTTTAAGGCTCTCTACTTCTTAATCCCTAATCCCTTTAGTAAAGCATCTTCAACTCTCTTCATTAAATCGGTAGCAAGTTCACCTATTTTTCTAACCACTATATCTTCTGGAAGAGTTAAAACCATATCGCACTTTATTACTGAATTTACAGCAAGTCCGGTCTGGGCAAATGTAGGTATAGATGAATCTACCAGGATCTCTGTTTCAAATAAAGGTTTATATATTTTAGAGGTAACGGCTAAAAGAATTAAATCATTATACCTTTTTGGTATTATGTGGTCAGAAATGACTAATGCAGGACGGAGCTTTCTTTTGATGCCACTGGTAGTTAGAAAGGGAAAGGGGACAAGAACAATATCTCCCCTTTTATATTTGGCCATAAAGGTCTTCTTCGTCTTCCCAAATCTTCTTCAGTGCTTCCTGTTGGAGAAGAAGAGTGGAGATATCGACATCCGTTTCCTCGGTTGTAATTGGAATTATGAGAACTTCGGTTCCGTCCTCTAAGGAAAAAGGCTCTTCAAACTCTACAGTGCCATTTTTATACACTCCCTTAAAAGCTTTCACTAGGCTCACCTCTTAAAACTAAAAACTTAGCAGGAAGAAGCTCTCTTTGCAACTTCTCTATAGAAACCCAAAAAGAACTCATTCATACGTCATACTACATTTTTGAAAATCCAGTCTAATCTATCAGGTAAACTCTTTATTACTTGCTCTTCCACAATCTTTATCTCCCCTTCCATAAGCCCGTATAGTTTATAAACAATCTGGTCTATAAGGTTATCGGTGGTTTGGATTCGACTAAGAAGTGGATTGAGTTCGGAGAGGGAATCTTCGAATTCCTTTTTAATTTTCTCTTGTGGCTCCCGGCGGGTTATATCTACTTTATCAATCCTCCGCTGATTGCTTTCGAGCACCTCAAGTAAATCTTCCCAGGAAAGTTCATAGTAGTTTTTAATCTTGGTCTTATTTGTAAGCTCATCAACTTTAATTCCTAAATAGCTCTCAAGCGATGTGAGGAAACCTTCCCATAGGTTTACTTCCTTAATTCTAAAGGATTTCAACTTAATTTGGAATGGTCTTATCTATGAAAACCTGAGCAACTAAAACCTAAAACTAAACCCGCCGGTAAAACAGTAAAAAGCTGCAGCGAGGGCGAGAAAAGGACCGTATGGGATGGCATATTTTAAGTCGCCTCTCTTAAAAAAAATTATGGGTATTCCAACGAGTACTCCAAATAAGGAGCTTAGAAAGGCAACAAAAATTACTCCCTTCCAGCCAATAAAAGCCCCAATCATCGCAAGAAGTTTTACATCACCCATCCCCATTCCTTCTCTTTTTTTTATAGCCTCGTAAATAAATCCGATAAAATAGAGTATTCCTCCGCCAAGAATTACCCCTAATATTGAGTCAATAATATCTACTTCATCTGAGATTCTAAGAAAATCGGACAATGTAAACTGAAAATAACTAATGTCCATTTGCAATGTTACCCAATTAGTATTCAAAGCATTATAAATAAGCCCTACTACGATTCCAGGAAGCGTTATTACATTAGGAATTATCCTGTGTTCTAAATCTATAAAAGTCACAACGATAAGTGAAAAAAGAAAAATTAAGTAAAATAAAGATGTTAGAGATATACCAAATCTTGAGACTAAGAGGGCAGAAACAACACCGGAAAGAAGCTCTACAACCAAATACGTTGGAGAAATCCTTGAGCCACAGGCCCTACACCTTCCGAGAAGAATGATGTAGCCAACTATAGGAATAATATCGTATGGCTTGCTTGGAGTTCCGCAGGATGTACAGTAGGAATGAGTAAAAACTCTTGATTCCTGCCTTGGTATGCTATAGATGCAGACTTTAAGAAAACTCCCTACAACAGAACCGAAAATGAAGGCAGGGATAATCAGTGCTGAAGAACTGGTAGAAGCTATGGTTTGCTCCAAATGTATTTAAAGTTATGAGAGAGTTTCTCCTCCAAACCATTCTTTAGAAATGTTTGTAGGAATTATATGTCCCTTTACCTTTCCACCCGCCTCTTTTAGAGCCTCTTCAAAATGAAGGTGAGTAATTCTTAAAACCCCCTTTCCACGACTCAGGTGCTCTCTTATTGCAATAAGTGAAGCCCTCTGACAAAGTAGTTCAACGTCAGCTCCAGATAACCCCTTAACACTTCCTGCTATCTCTCTTAAATTCACATCCCTTGCTAGCGGTTTCCCATGTGTATGGATCCTTAGGATTTCAAGCAATGCCTCTTCATCAGGAAATGGAATTTTTAGAGATAGATCAAACCTTCCGGCCCTCAAAAGCGCGGGATCTACCATATCAATTCGATTGGTAGCAGCGAGTACGAGAATACCCCTTAGCTCTTCTACGCCATCCATTTCTATCAGTAGTTGACTAACCACCCTCTCCGAAACATGTGTCTTATCTCCACCACCGCGGCAGGGTGCAATGGCGTCAATCTCATCAAAGAAGACTATGCATGGGGCAACCTGTTTTGCTTTCTTAAATACCTCTCTTACAGCATGTTCAGACTCGCCTACATATTTTGAAAGAAGCTCTGCACCCTTTATCGAAATAAAATTTACTCCGCTTTCATTTGCTATAGCCTTTGCAAGAAGGGTTTTTCCATTTCCAGGCGGTCCATAGAGAAGGATTCCCTTTGGGGCTTTCGTCTGTGTAGCTTCAAAAAGCTCCCTATATTTTATGGGCCATATGACGGCTTCCGTAAGCCTCTCTTTTATTTCATCAAGGCCGCCTATATCCTTCCAATTGACTTTAGGAATCTCGACAAATATCTCTCTAATCGCTGATGGCTCGACTCCTCTTAATGCATCCATAAAATCTTCCATCTCAACCCGAAGTTCCATGAGCTTATCATATGGAAGATTACCACCCTCAAAATCTATATCTGGTAGCATAGTCCTAATAGACCCCATCGCTGCCTCGCGGCAGAGGTTTTCAATGTCTGCACCGACAAAACCATGTGTGATATCAGCAAGGCGTTCGAGGTCTACATCATCGGCTAGGGGCATTCCGCGAGTATGAACCTCAAAAATCTCAAGTCTTCCATTTCTATCAGGGACGTCTAAACTTACCTCCCTATCGAATCTTCCTGGTCTTCTCAAAGCAGAGTCGAGCATGCTCGGAAGATTTGTCGCCCCAACTACTATTACCCTGCCCCTATCTTTTAACCCGTCCATGAGTGCAAGAAGCTGGGCCACAACCCTTTTTTCCACCTCCCCAGAAACCTTTTCTCTTTTAGGTGCAATTGCATCAATCTCATCAAGAAAGATAATAGAGGGTTGGTTTCTCTCAGCGATTTCAAAGATATCTCTAAGCCTAGCTTCACTTTCGCCATAGAACTTATGTATTATCTCAGGACCGTTTATCGCTTGAAAATATGCATTAGTTTCATGTGCAACTGCCTTTGCAAGTAGGGTCTTTCCACTTCCAGGAGGTCCTAAAAGAAGAACCCCTCTTGGTGGATCTATCCCGAGTCTTTCAAATACTTGAGGGTATCTGAGAGGAAGCTCTACCATCTCTCTTACCTTCCTAATCTGTTCCTTTAGACCACCTATATCCTCGTAGGTTACCCTTGAGGTGTCCACCTTACCCTTTGGTTTTCTTCTAAGCTCTATCTTTGTTGCAGTACGAACGACAATGGATTCTGCAGGGATAACCCCAAGCACCTGAAAATCCTCGATTCTTGAACCAGGGAGAGTAACTCTTACCCTATCCCCAACTGTAACTGGAATCCCATCCAGACGGCTCACTAAGTAATCTGTATTATCACCGTTTAATAAAAGATCATCGCTTATGGGTGCAAGCACTATTTTTATCGCCTGCTTACTTTCGACCTTTTTTACAAACACACTATCATCAATTCCAACCCTAGCATTCTCTCTAGTAATCCCGTCCACCTGGATCAAGGATTGACCACGTTGTGACTTTTCTAAAGGCATTGCCCTAACGACAGTTTTTCTTTTTCCTCCTATTTCAATCAAATCAAAAGCAGCTATACCAAGGGCATGCATATCTCTTGGGTCAAACCTTCCAAGACCCTTCCCAGCATCTTTTACTGAAATCTCAGCAATTTTAAGCGTTATCATGTCATTCACTAATTAAAATATTACCGCTACCGCTATTTAAGGTCAAGTAGAATTGAGGAGTCAGAAGCCAGAAGTTTTCTTCTTTTGTTCTCTTTTAGCAACGTTGAACAAACATATAATTGTTATTATACTCTTTTCAAACACTAGAATCAGCACTCTGTTGATACTTAGATCAATCACCCTTAAAAACTTCAGAAGCTATAAAACCGAAATCTTTACCTTCCATGAAAGGTTTAATTTAATCTCTGGAGAGAACGCACAGGGAAAAACCAACCTGCTTGAAGCGATTCACCTACTCTGCACACTTAGACCCTTCAAACAGGTAAGAATGGAAGAGCTTATCAGTTTCGGGGAAACAGAAGGGAGAATAAAGGGTGAGCTTGAATCCGATTCAGGACTTAATGAGGTCCACATAATTCTTACAAGCGGTTCCCCAACTACCCTCCCTCTCAATCGCTACCCCAGATCCCGCGGTTCCCCAACTACCCTCCCTCTCAATCGCTACCCCAGATCCCAAGGTGGAAAAACCGTGAAGCTTAATGGAAAGATTGTCTATGATATACCGAAGCTTCTAGGAAGATTCAATGTCGTGACATTCCTTCCATCAGATTTAGATCTAATCAAGGGTTCACCTCAAGATAGGAGAAGATATATTGATGCGCTTATATGTAATCTCAGGTCTGAACATCTTATAGATTTAAAACTATACTTACGAGTCCTAACGCAGAGAAACGCTCTTTTTCTAAGAGAAGCAACCAGAGAAACACTTGACGCTTGGGATGAAAAGATAGGAGAACTTGGAGGGAAAATAGTCAAAAGAAGAATCAAATTAATAGAGAGACTGGAGCCACTTCTTCAAAGAAACTATCGGCTTATCTCTGGTCTCAACACAGTGATAAAAATTCAATATGAGCCCTCATTCAATATAGGGGGTAATGTTACAGAAGAGTTAAAAAAGGAGTTAAGATCAAGGTTTCACCTTGATAAAAGACGCGGACACACCTCGGTAGGCCCTCATAGAGACCTTCCAGGATTTACAATAGACGGAATAGATGCATCAGTATTTGCTTCTCAGGGTGAGGCAAAAACCCTTGCGCTCGTACTCAAAGCATCTGAGATTGAGCTCACAAGACTAACCCATGGGAGAAATCCAATCCTACTTTTAGATGATATAACGAGTGAACTCGATGAGAGACGAAAGAATTTTCTATATAGACTTATTGAAGAATATACAGGGCAGATTTTTGTTACAGCAACCAATCCTAAAGAGATCCATCATAAGGGTGAGAAGAAAATCTTTCAAATTAAAGCCGGAAGGGCTGAATCGAAAGTATACCAATAAGTTTCAGATTTTTAGAAACGGGGCCGACGGGACTCGAACCCGCGACCTCTGGCTTGACAGGCCAAAAAAGCGGGTTTCCATGTTCACACAATCAATAGAAAATCCTGAGTTTATGTGGTGTTATGCGAATTTTGTTTGTTGGAATGGTTTTAGCTATAATACTTGCTGTATTCTTTAGTGTGATAAGCCTTTTTCCAAACATAAAGTTATGGCTAAAACTCCTGATAGCATTAGGGATCGCCATACTTTGTTCTGTACTTGTAAATCTTTTAGTTAGGAAATTTCGTAAACCCATCGTTCTATGATCAAGACAAATTCTACAAGGACGTTCGGTAAAGATTAAAACAAAAAAATAACAAGTTAGTTAAACTTATGAAGGTAATGAAACTAATAAGAAACCAGCCTAGATGGTTTTGGGGCATGAGTGGGAATTTATTCTTTATGAAATGTTTAAGTACAATATAGACGTTGAGGGAAATGATTACACCAGAGCTTAAGAAAAATGCAGAAGTTGTACTAAAATGGGTGCAAAAACACCCACAAGCAACACAAGCCGGAGGGGGAGTTAGCCATGCTGATATATCCCAAGGTAGTGGATTGACACAAAAGGATGCTGACGAAGTTATTGATTACCTGACCAAGCGCGGTTTTATTGCAGGGACTCCTGATCGATTCTGGTTAACCCCTTTGGGCAAAATGATTCAGACCATCGTTGATGAGCGATAAGGAAATGAAAAAATGTAACACGTATATTTAAGCCCTCTTGGCGCTGAAAGACAATATAGATAACTTCTTCATCATTTTATTTTTTACTTAAGAAGAGCAGTTTATTATAAATCCATCCGACAAGCACTCCAAATATTGTACCCGCAATAAAACCATAAACGAGTCCTATAATGCTCCCTAGAAATGAAACCTTGTATCCAATAAACAACTGGCTAAGGAGTCGTAAATGTGCACCTACTAGGTGCCCACCCTTTATTACAAGCCAGTTTGTTGCAATGAAGATGATAAGACCAAATAGAATACCAAGAGTTAAACCTAATATCTTGGCATCTAACTGTGAAACGACACTTGTAAGATCCTTTTCATCGGTTTCCATATTCTTCCACCTCAACAATTATTATAAAGACTTCAGATCTAATAAAAAATACTTTATCCCAAAATCATCAATAAAATTAAAAAGAAGATATATGATCTCCGTGTGTTGGAAATTTATTTAAGATAAAACTATTACGGTCACAACTCACCAACCTATCTTTTTTACCATGGCCGGGATTTTTCCTTTAGGCTATAAAGGCAGACCGCATGGTTTTACCAGATACTGCAAGCTCATCCAGAACCTGGACAGACACCTTTTTGTTACTCCTGCCTTTTTAGCAAGATGGTCTACAATCTGTGACTTTATCATTGGCTTTGGCATAGTCTCTTTCCCTTTAACTCTCTCCTCCCTGGTCGAAATCAGTGTCTTTATTTAGTTCAGCTAGCTCACCACCGCACTTATCGCAGACTAATTCATCCTCTGAAGTGCAGTCACTCTCCTCATATACTAAATGACATCTTACGCAATAGAAAGTTTTTTTCATTTTAGTTCTACCATCCTTATTCAATCCTCATCCCCTAAATTTATTTCTTAGCTCCCGGCACAGCTCTAGTGTATATTTTAACTATAAATCCGAGAAGAAAGAAGAGGGTAGATGCCTGTTAATGCTTATGTACTTATAGACGTATCAGGGCCTCATACAATGAGTGTCTTACGTAAGATGCAGAAATCTAAAGGGGTTATGTCTGCGCATGTAATGGTGGGTCCTTATGATGTGATAGCTTTTGTAGAGGGAGATAATCACAAGGAAATAGGAGACTTAGTATTCACGAAGATACGCCGTGTGCAGGGAGTTACAGCAACCACTACGTGTTTCGCAATGGAAGTTTAAATTCCCCCCTTCATTTTATAGCCTCCTTTTCTTTTAGAAATGGTTTTCATCTGAAGGGAGTAGTGTCACCGCACTAAAAGGATTTGATACCACAATTAGCTATAGATTAAAATAGAGTAAATTCAATAAAGAGGCTAAGGAAGAAGCCTATCTCATAACGGTATATTTCACAGAGAATAGGGTCAGTGCTTGACCTTGTACTAGCCTAACGCTGTGCATATATAAGGCAGCGCGGATAAAGTTTTCATTGTGACAAACTACAAGCTATCCTATGAGCTTTAGCCGCTTGATGTCGTCCTCTGTCCAGCGGGTAGCTTGGAGTTTTGTTTGATTGTCTTAGGGCCGAATGTATCGCTGAGCTTATGGCAGACGATAAGGACTCTTCGGCCGTCTGGGTGCTGATAGACGTGGTGAGGACCCTTACTTTTGCGTGGAGGGAGTGAAGCCATTTCGTTCTAAGGCGTGTATCCATTCCCTTGCGGGAATGTTCTTAAGGTAGCCAATCATACGACGACGCCAACGGTAAGAGCCGCTTGGCGGATACTCTGCGGATCTTCTATAGGAATTGGCTCACCTGCCTCCTTCTTTACTTCTAGCCATATCTCGAGGGCTTCTTTGATGTTCTTGAATGCTTCTTCATACGTGTACCCCCAACTATAGCATCCAGGCAATGCAGGAATCTCGGCGTAGTAACGATCTTCGTCTGGTTCTATCACAACACGATAAACATAAGAGGGAGAATGAAGATGGACATACTTAGCTGTTTTTGCTTTTCGTTTACGGTGAGAAACACGTTTTGCGATAACTTTATTTTTTCCCGCCTCCTCACCTTTTTAGGTAAGGTGTGAAGGCAACTACGCTAACGCCTTTTATTTCTTTAGGTTCTTAGCTCATTCTCTTTAATTGTACATTGGTCGAATACCAATTGGGAGGCGGAACAGCTAAAAGGGCAATAAAAACTACACATAGTAAGACCTTAGAATTTACACGGTACAGGATTCATTAAGCTGGGTACAGGTTCGATCTTCTGATATCCCTGCTTTAGGAATAACAAGCGCGCCTTTCAAAGGTGAATGTATATAAAGTTCTTCATCATTGGGCAGCACTTATAGGAAATGCAGGACCCAATAGCTATGCTGCATCCATTAGTCTCAATCTTTCTCTAGCCTCGTCAACGTCCTTTCCCTAGATAAAAAGGGGGTTTTCAGGGAGCACCTCAAGGTAGTCCTCGGGTTTATACAATTTCTTTGTAGTTACATCCTAGCAGAAGCGGGGCAGGTAGTTTTCAATCTTGAGATTTTTCCCAAGTACCTTTACCCACATCCTGAACTCCCACCCAAAAGGTGGACCCACCCCCACACCGGTAGAAAACGGATTATATGTTGTTAGCTAAATTTTAAAAGTGAAAACTTTAAGAATTAAAAGTGAACTATGTTTAACTCACTATTTTTAGCCCTATGAACATCTATAAGTTTATTATTGCACCAGAATCTTACCTCGGATATTTCATTACTCATGGAATAAATACGAAGATTCACTGTCTTTCTTGGGATAGCACCGTTAACTCTAAGCTCTAAGCTATTGATCGAGATTTTTCTGTAAGCGTCTACAGTTCTATTGATTCTCAGACAAAAAATGTCCCCGACTTGATCGGGGATTCATAAGGAGGCTTTATCTTGAATTCTCTAAATAAAGACTTTTTCTCTTTTAACGCTCTCTGAAATCTAAAATAAGGAACCTCCCCAGTTGTTGAATGAACTTGGCGGTAGTTATATCTATAGAGTTCCTCAAGGAGGACTTTTTGTGCTTGCCCTGAACAAAGTTTCAGGGCTTGTCTTATATCAGTAATATTTTCTCTAACACAGGTTCTTATGATTCTATCCTGAAGCCAACCATAAGGACGTTCAATCTTACCTTTAGCCTGCGGAAATAGAGCGTAGGTTACTTTGACATTACAATCATCTAAAACCTGTTTCCACTGTGGCGAAGATCCATCAGTTAGTTGATGATGCCTGCGCCAAAAAGAATCCCTACCCTGAACAAATCTAAATATGGAGTGGCAATCAACATAATATGAGAAAGGCAAACCATGCTTTAGAATTACCGTCTGTAAACCAAGTATATGAGCCCAAGATGTTTCTTTCTTTAGAAATATGGCATAAAGAATAAAACGACTGAAGTCATCCAAGGAGGTTATAAGATACCATTTCTCTTTAGCCGGTGGTGACCATAGATGATAAGAAGAATCATGCTAGATTATCTCACCTATATAATTGGTGGACACCTCATGGTCATGAATAGTTTTTTTAGGCCTCTTTTTTAAATAAAAGTCGTTCTTTTTAGCTCTATCAATAATGGTAGGCAAAGAGACCTTTTGGTTATATTCTTTCTCTAAGAGGTCTTTTATGTAGCTGTAGTTATAGGATTTAAGAGGCACGTTTTTGTCCTCTATTAATTCCTTTTCAATAGATAATTCTTTTATAAGGTTTTCTTCTATACTCGGAGATATACCTCTGGTTTTGGCTTTCCTTCTGTATTGAATAGAAAAGCCTTTAGGATTTTCTCTGTATCGTTTAATAAGAATGAAGAATCTTCTGTTTTTGATACCAAGAATCTCTTGAATATATTTTCTTTCAATCTCATTTCTCACATACCGTTCAAGAAGTTCTTTAATCTGACTATCTGTGAATTTCTTATGTAGCTGTACCATAATCTAAAATCCCCTTTTTGGGCTTTAGATTATGTCTCTTTAGGTGTGCACTTTTAAACTTTAAATCCTACAAAAACTATGCGCTTTTAATTTTTAAATGACAAAATTTTATCCAGATGTTGACAAGTCACTCTATTTAGTATAAAAAATTCCACTCAAACGGAGGTACGACAGGCTCACTCCAGGGAGAAGGAAAATTGTTATTACCTAAATCAGC
>JAHFBK010000110.1 GCA_023250035.1 Candidatus Dadabacteria bacterium | reverse complement strand
CCTATAATGGCAGTTATCAAGGAGTCTAAAGAGTTAAAAACCGGTGACAAGGTTTCTGTAAGATTCTATAAGGGGAAGGCTAAGTGTTTAGTTGAGGATATTGAAGATTAGAAACTATCTTGCCACTAAGACACCAAGGCACGAAGGAGGGATATGAGTTTTAAAGTAGATCAGGAGCGAGAATCCAGAATACAGAAGCCAGAAGAAAACTCATTTTTGCTGTATTCTAAATTCGTGTCCTAGTGTCTTTTTGGCTAAAAGGTTACGAAGATTAAAGACCTGCCAGTTCAGGAACTTCAGTTAAAGACACCCCAGAGCTAGAAAAAAGATTTATTATTTCTCTTCTAGGCAAAGAATCTACTAGAATATGTTTAGCTCTGCCGCCAAGGGCGTTTTTTAGTCTATGGCTTATTGTACCCTTTCCTGGGTTGGATAAGGCTTTTGAGCATACGTTTTCGATTCCGTTGTGTGTTTCATAAATAACAGTAGGCTTTACTTCAAGAATATCCTCAAAAAAATTATCTCTGGTTTCTGCAATAGAAATTCGGTTCCCCATATAGATACCAAGATAATTTATAAACCTTTCATATGGGCTGACATAAGGCAGATGAGAAAAGGCTTGATCCTCTTCTGTAATGAATAAAAGCTTCTCCGATCCTGCTTTAAGAGCTTTGATTAAGTCTTCATGCGTTATTTCTTTTCGTTCTTTCTTTAATTCTGAATCGAAGTTGTAAAAAACAGCAGCCGTTGAACCTGGCAAAACACCTTCGGCTTTTCTAGCCAACTCATCTTCGAGCATCTTTCTTTTCATTGAACCGAATTTAAGAAGACCCTTAAATGGAATGACTCTTTCGTCTTCTCCTATACTCATATCAGTAAAAGTTACTATTTTATGTAAAGAAGGAACCTCATGAACCTTATTGCTGAGTTCCTTCAAAGTAGATTCCTTTGCTACAAACATGAATCTACTTTTTGAATCTCTTGCAATCTTTATTATTTTTTCTAGATCATCATTGTCATCAATGGGTATTGTAATTCCGCCAAGAAGATAAACAGCAAATTCAGCAAAAAGGGACTCCGTTCGACTTCCCGAGACAATTATAGCGGCGGTACCTGGAGCAAAGCCCAAGCCCATAAGAAAACAAGCGATGTCCTTTATTGTTTTTTCAAAGTCGAGCCATGTTATCTGTTTCCAACTCCAACCGTCCTTGTGCTGAAGAAGAATCTTTCCTCCGTATCTTTTGATACGGCTTGTCATCATCTCAGGTATAGTTTTTTCATGATTCATGTTTATTTCTACTAGTCGCTTTAGTCAAAATAAATCGTAGTATACAATAAATGCTCAAAATAACACTATGCACATTATAACTAAACTCGAACCGTTTCGTGGTGAACAATTGAATACTGCCTGCAATATAGTCAAGCGTCTGAGAGCCTCAGGCTATAAAGCATTCCTTGTAGGCGGATGTGTAAGAGACACTGTTATGGGAATTCCACCTAAGGAATACGACATCACCACGAGCGCTAGCTCGGAAGAGATTATGCGTCTTTTTTCAAATACAGTGCCTATAGGAGCGAGCTTCGGCGTTATTTTAGTACTTGAGGATGAATTTAAATTTGAGGTAGCAACATTTAGACAGGATGAAAGTTACTCTGATGGAAGGCATCCAGATAGGGTAATCTACACCTCTTCTGAACGCGACGATGTAACAAGAAGGGATTTTGCCATAAACGGTATGCTGTATGATCCTATAACGGAAGAGGTGATTGATTATGTCGGTGGCATTGAAGATATAAAAAATGGGATTATAAGAACGATCGGAAATCCATATGAGAGGTTCAATGAAGATAAACTCCGAATGATAAGAGCCATACGGTTCGGAGCAAGGTTTAACTACGAAATAGAAGAGGAAACCCTTCATGCTATAAGAAATCTTGCATATAGAATTTCCGATGTAAGCGCTGAGAGAGTAAGAGAAGAAATTGTAAAAATTATCACTCAGAAAAATCCTGGTGTCGGTTTAGTACTACTAAGAGAAACTGGGCTTTTATCCCATATACTTCCCGAGGTTGACAAAATGTATGGAATACCTCAGCCTCCAGAATTTCATCCCGAAGGAGATGTTTTTACTCATACCTGTCTTATTCTCGGCAAGGTCTTTGAAATTACGGAAGGGAACCCAACCCTTGAACTTTCTGTAGGAGCTCTTCTCCACGATGTTGGAAAGCCCGTTACATTTAGTGTTGAAGATAGAATCAGATTTAATGCACACGATAGAATTGGAGCGGAAATGGCAGAAAGGATATGCAAAAGGCTTAGGTTTTCTAATAAAGAGATCGAAAGAATCAAGGCTCTAGTTAGTGAGCACCTAAGATTCAAAGACGTATTCAATATGAAGGAAAGTACACTAAAACGTTTTCTTGGAATGCCCTACTTTGAAGACCATCTTACACTTCATCTAGCAGACTGTCTTGCAAGTCACGGCTCCACCGAGGCTTACAATTTTGTAAAGAAAAAGCTCGAAGAGTTTAAAGAAGAAGAGATAAAACCAAAGCCTATTCTTACTGGCTACGACCTTATTGAAATGGGATATATCCCTGGACCCATTTTCTCAGAGATTCTTGAATCCCTAGAGGAGGCTCAGCTTGAGGGAACTGTGAAAGGTAAAGAGGAAGCAAAGAAGTTTGTGCTCGAGAGGTTTCCTATTTAAACGAGAAAAAAGGTAGGGGCACGGCATGCCGTGCCCCTACCTGGTGATTTAAATATCTATCTTCAAAAAAACACTAAGTCCCACCTGAAATATTTTGTATTATAATAGTTCAGTCTTTATAGAACTGAATTACTTAAAAATCTGTTCTTCAAAGTCCGAATAGATATACCACCCTTTTCCCCTTAAAATCCAGGGGTCCTGAAGTAGTATGGTTTTCTCAGAAACCGATGGGTATTTATAATAACTTATAAGAACCCTAACTAAACCCTTATTCTCAACTGAGTTAAAAGTCACCTCTCTTATTTCGTAATTTGTTATGTTAAGATCGTCCTTTGAATTTAGGAGAAAGCTTTCAAATTTATCCTTTTTTTCCTCATCTATAAAAAGAGAGGCCCTTTCGTACGACTTCCACATAAATAGGTTATAGTAGCTTGAAGCTGTTTCCTGAAGGAGTTGTTGTTTTTTCTCCACTGATCCTGTGGCATAGCAGCCTAGCAGTAAGACAGGTAAAAATACTAGATACTTAGTAACCTTCCTCATTTTAATGGAAATGATATTATAGTTTTTAAGGAAAGTCTATAAAAACCTAGAAAAGTAGAGGAAAATCTCGTGTTCACCCCCGATGAATTCTTCGGGGGCGTTCACAAGAATTGCCCCTACTTGTTTTGTTTGCTTGATTAAATCTTTGCCTGAAGCAAGAATGCAATAGCAAGAGCATAAATAACCAGAGATTCAATAAGAGCAAGACCGATAATCATCGGGGTCAGAATCTTTGCTGAGGCTCCGGGATTCCTTGCAATTCCGCTTAAGGCTGCTGCAACTGCACGTCCCTGACCCATACCACCAACACCGCTAGCGATACCTATCCCCAAGCCACTGCCAATACCGAGGCCAAGTTTTGCTAAATCGCCTAATCCCTCTTCCGCGGCAAACGCCTCGGGAACGAACGCTGCAAAAAGTGCGAGTCCCAGCATACCAACCACCGAGAGAATCCTTTTCATTTTTTCACCTCCTTTTTTAAATGATGCACGATGCATGAAGTTTTGCATGTATCTTGTATCCTGCATTAATGTTCATGTGTTATCGCGAGCGAAATATATATTGCTGAAAGAACCGTAAATATAAATGCCTGAAGAAGCGAGACAAAAAGTCCAAGAGCGATAAATAGCGCAGGGATTACAAGGTGAGTAAGGTTAGTAAAGATTCCTAAAACCAGATGGTCTCCTGTCATATTCCAGAAAAGCCTTAGAGAAAGAGAAGCAGGTCTGACAAGATGGCTTACAAGTTCAATCACGAACATAAGCGGAGCAATATAAATCAAAGGTCCCGCAAATTGTTTCAGGTAACCGATGCCGTGTTCTTTAAAACCGTAAAAATTGTACATAATAAAAACCACAAGCGCACAAGCAACGGGGGTATTAAAATTTCCTGTAGGCGCAAGAAATCCAGGAATCATGCCAAGAAGATTTGAAAAAAGGATAAACATGAAAGCCGTCCCAAGTAGCGGGAAATACTTCTTAGCCTTTTCGCGCGATCCCATCATGTTTGTGAATAGGTCAAGGAGAAAATCTATAGTTAGAATTTCAAAAATCGTTCTTAGAGAAAATTTCACATCGGGAAGGACAGCGTCTTCTTTAGAAAGATTCCTCTTTATCTTATATGCAGCAAAAATTAAAAAGAGAACCACTAAAATCGCTCCTAAAATGGGGTCATATCGGCCCAATCCTAATAAAGTAAACCAACTAAAGTGCTCCATTTTTCTTTCCTCTTAGACCTTCTCCGATGATGACTATTACTACACCCACTATACCAATGAGAAAACCATATATGTTTATCTTTGCAAATATAAAAAGAGAGATGACTATCCCAATAAAAGCCGCCATTTTGATTAAAAGAACAAAGATGCTAAAACCCTTAGAATAAGCACCTCCGATAAGAACACTTGCTACTAACTGAATGGCTAAAAAATTTATGATAACCAACACCCCCCCTACCCCGGCTCCAAGAGCAAGCCCACGCGAGCCAAGGAGCGCATTTAATACTACAATAATCCCAGTGACGATTAATCCATGCTTTTCTATCCTACTTAGTGTCGGCGTTCTTACTAGTTTCATCACCCTTGTTGTCATTTTCCCTTTTTATCATCCTTATAAGTAAACCAAATCCCGAAATCACTCCCACTACAAGCCCAATGAACGTAAACCAAGGTGTCTTTGTTCCAATCCATTTATCAACAAGGTGACCCAACCACAAGCCTGCTACAATGGAAACTGCTAATTGCGTTCCTATAGCAAAATATATCATCCATCCGAATTCTTTTCCTTCCTTAACCTTACTCGCCTCCATATGAATCGTGGCTAGTGACTGATGGTTCGCGACTTTGTCGTGAGCAGTTCGACAAGCCTGTCCTGAGCCTGTCGAAGGACCTATCCTGAGCAAGGTCGAAGGGCTCACCACAGGCTCGGGAGAAGGATTCTTATACACGAACAATTAACCACGACTTGCTGTTTCTTTAAGCGCCTTATAAACGGCTCTAAGAGTAATATCAATTTCCCTCTGAGTATGAGCGAGTGAAACAAAAACTGCCTCAAACTGAGAAGGCGGAAACATAATACCTGTGCTTAAAAGGTTTTTAAAGAACCTGGAATACATTTTTGTGTCTGAGGTAAGAGCGGATTCATAATCAATCACTTGGCGGTCTGTGAAAAATATAGTAAACATCGAGCCTACAGAGTTAATTTGGGCTTTAATACCAAGTTTCTTCAGGATCTTCTGCAAACCTTCTATAAGACTCTGAGTTAATTCATTCAGTCCTTTGTATGTTCCCTTTTCCCTGAGTTTATTTATCGTTGCAACCCCTGCCGCCATAGCAACAGGATTTCCTGAGAGTGTCCCAGCTTGATAAACAGGCCCAATAGGAGCAATCATGTTCATTATTTCCTTTCTCCCACCATATGCCCCAACGGGAAAGCCGCCACCTATTATCTTACCCAAGCACGTAAGGTCTGGCTTTATATTATATGTTTTCTGTGCACCACCTAAGCCCAACCTAAAACCGGTTATAACCTCATCGAATATGAGATGTGTTCCAGAATCTTGCGTCAGCTTTCTTAATCTCCCAAGGAACCCGTTCTTCGGTGGAACGACGCCCATGTTTGCGGCAACGGGTTCGATTAAAACACAGGCAATTTGATTTTCATATTTAGAAAAAAGCTTTTCTACAGAACGAATATCATTGTACCTAGCTAGAAGGGTGTTATTTGTGAATCCCTTAGGAACACCAGGGCTGCTAGGGGTTCCAAATGTAGTTGCTCCAGAGCCTGCTTTGACTAGTAGATAATCGGCATGTCCGTGATAGCATCCCTCAAATTTAATAATAAAATCACGCTTTGTATATGCCCGTGAGAGACGAACAGCGCTCATAGTTGCCTCAGTGCCAGAACTAGTCATTCGTAACATATCTATTGAAGGAAACGACTTAACAATAAGGTCTGCAAGGTTTATCTCGTCTTCACAAGGAGCGCCGTAGCTTGTACCATTTTCTGCAGCCTTTTTTACTACCCTTACAACATCATTGTGAGCGTGCCCTAGAATAAGCGGACCCCACGATGCCACATAATCTATGTATTTGTTTCCATCTTCATCATATATCCAGGGTCCTTTCGCACTTGAGATAAAAACCGGCGTTCCGTCAACAGCCTTGAAGGAGCGAACAGGACTATTTACTCCACCGGGCATAAGACGTTCTGCGATCTTATATAATCTTTTCGAATTATTAAGTCTTAACCCCATATATTCTAGGTTGGTTATAAGATTTCAGTATAGATAAATTTGAATAGAATGATACCTAACAAGGTCATACCTAGATTGGTACTAATTAAATCTATTTAATTTGAAAGAGGAAAGAAGCCTAATGGCATCTTTCCTCTTTAATTTTTGTAAACTATTCTCTCTTTATAGAGCAGGCTTACTTTCGTCGTTAAATTTAAAGTAAATCCTTGCTCCAGGCACCGATGCTGATGGTTGTGTAGGAACAAAATGAGCTCTTCTGTTTAGCTGATAAGCATCTTCAGTTGTCCCAGCCGCAAACTGTGTGGTTTCACCACCACTTGCAGTTGTAATTCTAGAAGGGTCAACTCCCTGCCTAACCAGATAAGCCTTTGCTGCATCAGCTCTTCTTTGTGCAAGCCTTAGGTTATATGCTGGTGTACCTCTTAGATCGGCATATCCCTCAATAACCATGGTAACATTTGGATTCTTCTTCAAGACATCTGCATTCTCTTGAAGCACAGGCTCAGCATCAGGCCTAATGTCATACTTATTAAAATCATAGAATATATCCTTTAGCCCAAATTCTTCCTCAACCATAGGTGGTGGAGGGGGAGCCTCTTTACCAAGGCACTTAAACCTGGCCTCATCTGCCTTTGCCTTTGCATCAACGAGCATCCTACGGGCTTCCAGCTCATGACAGAACTCGCCGGCAAGAGCCTTTCCTTTAGCCAACGCAGCCTGGGCGGCTGCAAGCTCTGCATCGCCACATGGAGCCCCACAATACTCTACGTCAGGCTGTCCTACGTTTTTACACCAGTCCTGCTTACACATGTTGCATTGATTTGTAGCTGCTGCAACTGCTGCCTCAGCATCCCCAAGCTCCTTTGTTGGAGGGGGTGTTGCACAGCTTACAAGATAAAGCAATGCAACAATAACTAATGGGAACAAAATAACAAATACGTCTTTC
>JAHFBK010000019.1 GCA_023250035.1 Candidatus Dadabacteria bacterium | reverse complement strand
AGTTCAGGGTGCACCTTGAGCACTGGCCCTCAAACCCGCTCGTAAAGGGAAGCTATACGTGCAACCACCCGGGATATTTTACGACGATAGCCGATAATGAGGCAAAGCCGATAGGAAACCTCCACTTCGCAGGCGAGCACACAAGCTCCTTCTACGAGTGGCAGGGTTTCATGGAGGGTGCTGCCCTATCAGGTATTCGAGCAGCGCAAGAGATTCTCCAGGATATTAAGGCTGGCGCGCTAGGATAAACCTAAATCAGGCAATTACTTGCGGGTTTATATTACTAATTATGGATAGTGCGGTAGTTGTTAAATTCTGTAATATTAGATCACTTAATTTCAAAAGAAATCCTACCCAAGCTTCCAAAATCCACTGCATATTTGCCCTCCTTCCCAGGGATCATCTTTCCTAGGACACCGGTGATGAGGATATAGCCTGGTTCAATCTTCCAGCCCTGCTTTGTTATGGCATTTACAAGCCATAGGGCAGCATTCCATTGATCTCCTAGGGCATCTGAACCCTTACCTTGATTGACTACCTGTCCATTTAGTGAAAGTGTTACGGTAATATTGTTGAGATCTAGACTCATCGCATCCTTTTCAGTTCCAACGATGAATTGAGATGATGAGACATTTGCAGCAATGATGTCCACCGCCTTGAGGTTTTTTAAATCAGTAAAGCCAATGTCTGGAAGTTCTATGACGGGCATAACCGCTTTAATACTACTCCGAAGTTCCGAGACGTCCTTAAGTGGGTGTGTTATAGGTTTTCCCACTACGAATCCTATTTCAGTTTCAATCATTAGCATCTTAAACATGGATTTGTCAATTATCGGTGAGTTGAGCTTCCTTCCAGACGCAAAGAGAACACCTGATATAGGGAATGTCACACCAAACTTTTTCTGACTTTCTTCTGAAGTGAGTCCAGCCTTAAACCCTGCAATTTGGTCATCGGCAAGTCTTCTTAGTACGTATGCTTTCTGAACACGGTAAGCAGTCTCAACATCAAGCTCAGGGTATTGATCAGAAAGTACAGGGATTAGCTCGTTTTCCTTTTGGGCTTTTATTAAGAGATCGGCTGAGTTGGAAACATTTAATTCACCGGCTAATGCAGTAGATACACATAGCATAAGCCATAAACATGAAATCCTTTTTGTTAATGTCATCTCTATCTCTTTTTTGATTTACATTTTGTTCCGCTTTTGAGAAATCTTAATATGAAAAAAGTAAATATACATATTGATTTCTGACTTATAGCGCTTGTTTATCTGTCAATCTATAGATAAAATAGAGTTAAGAAGGTTTGAAGTTTTTGAAATCAATTTCACTTGATAAATCTTAAACAAACCAATCTTATAAAAACAGGGGATTCTCATGACTAATAATTCAGACTACGAAGAGGTGCTGAAGGTAAACGAAATGTTTTATAAGGCGCTTGGTACAAGAAACCTAGAGCTAATGGATGAAGTATGGGTTAAAGACCCAAGGGCAGGGTGTGTTCATCCTGCTTGGATCATGCTTCGTGGATGGCAGGCTATAAGACAGAGTTGGGAAAATGTATTCGATCCGAACGATCAAGTAGATATTAGTCTTTCAAATATTAATGTAGAAATAAAAGGGGACGTTGCATGGGTTACTTGTATACAGCAGCTAGTTTACATAAATAGAGACCCTATAGGGGTACATGTTTCTCAGTCAACAAATATATTTGAACGTCATGACTCCGGCTGGCTCATGATTCTACATCATGCTTCTCCAATACCGATAGCGAATTATGATATCGTAGATAAAAGTAATTTACAGTAGCTATTTTTGTTCTTTCTTATAGGATTGTGTCTTTTCTTTAAATCTTGTCTGAAAAGTTTTCGTCGGAGGGATCAAACGTAGGAACTGCTATAATACAAAGCCTGTTATTCTCCGATGATTCTATGATTTCATGATGAACTCCCTTGTTGATGACACACAATTCATTCACAGATAATTTTTCAATCCGGGTCCTATCGCTAGTGGGATCGCATAGTTTGAGACGAATATAGCCGTCCAAAACAAAGTAGATCTCTTCAAATCTCTTATGACAATTAGCCTTTGTTGGTTTAATGTCTAGCGCAATCGCAATACTCAAAGAAGAATAATCGTCACTTGTTAAAATCTCTCTAATCTCACCACAAGTAGGAGAATGTTTTACCTAACGATCCTTGAGTAACTTAATAATCATATTCTGTCCTCTCAATCCTGAATCTTATAATGTAATGCTAGCTTAATTTACTATGGCTTGAATATAGATAATACGTATCTCTAGCAGAGACTTATAATCATAGATGGCGGAGGCGTAGAGACATACAACTACAATCCTCGGGATTATAATTTTTACTTATAGTAAACTGCTAGATGGTGATAAGTAGATGAGGGGATTTATTCAGCCTTCTCTGAACTACCGTGCCCGTCATCTAAGAAGTGAAGAATAGTTAGAGTGAAACTTCATTCAGCCTACCGGTCTTTACGTCGTAAATGAAACCCCTAACAGGAATCTGTTTTGGAACCCAGGGATGAGATTTTACTTTTTGAATTTGCTCACGAACATTTTCTTCAAGGCTGCTGAAAGCATGGAAGTGCATCGGTGCAACTGCTGCAGTTCCCGTCGTCTTTTGTAGCTTTTTACGCAGTTCTTCATCCTTAAAAGTCAACATCCCACAGTCAGTGTGATTAATAATCATAAACTCCTGTGTACCCAAGAGGTGATGAGAAATGATGAGGGAGCGCAGAGCATCTTCGGTGACAATCCCCCCGGCATTTCGGATAATGTGGGCCTCGCCGGTTTTAAGGCCGAGCAATTGCGATACTGTCATTCGAGCATCCATACAGGCAACAACTGCTAACTTATTAGCCGGTGGCATAGGAAGATGTCCCAACTTAAAATTCTTGGCATATTCTTGATTAGCCTTTAGAACCTCATCAATTACACTCATGTTTTAGACCCTCCTTGCTCTTTGTGTAATCATCTTGCAAACACGATGCCAGGGTTAAGTAGCTTTTATTACAGTAGATTATGAACTAAACGGACAGATTAGGTGATTACTTTTTAATCAAATAGTATTGCTCTTATACATTAAGGCTGAAGAAGAATCATCCTTAAGATAGATTCTAATTTTGTTAGCACACTCCACAGAGCTTGCAGATGGGGACGACGCATTCAGGGGTTTTTCTTCCTTCGAAGGATTTATCGTATTCCTTTCTTAAAAACCTTTTTGATATCCCATGGTCAATAAAATCCCATGGAAAGGTTTCGTCCGCCCGGCGTACACGACAGGTATAGAAGTCAGGGTTAAATTCCCATTTTCTTAGCGCCTTTGTATAACTCCCTTTTTCTTCGAGTGCTAGTTCAAGAAAACGAGAGACACGACGTGAGCCGCGTGAGAGAAGGGCCTGGATGTAGAAAAGTCTTGGGGAGCTTAAAGAGAGTTCTATCCCGCTTACTTCTTTAACCTCATCCTTTATAAGTCGGTATTTCCTTTCGACATCTTCAAGCCTTGGAAAAGGAGCCCATTGAAATGGAGTCCAGGGCTTTGGGACGAGTGGATTAACACCAATAGTCACTTTGCCTCTTGGAAAAACGCCTCTTATAGCTTTTCCGAGTTCCCCAATTGCTTTTACGTCTTCATCTGTTTCTCCCGGAAGTCCTACCATAAAGTAGAGCTTCAGGTTTGTTATTCCAAACTTGAACGAAAGCTCGGCGCTTCTAATTATATCCCCGTTCGTAAAGTGTTTATTTACAGAGCGTCTTAGGGAATCACTACCTGCTTCAGGTGCGATTGTAAGGGTTTTCTGTCCACTCATACGAATAGTTTCGAGCATATCTTCATCGAGCGCATCGGCTCTAAGTGAAGAGAGGGAGGCCTGAATACCTTCCTTTTTAGCCTCTTCGATTATTTCTTTTAAATCTGGATGGTCAAGTAGCATAGGGCTTATCAGTCCTACTCTCCTTCCCAATTCTTTGGCTTTCTTTATTTCAGTGATAATGGAATCTTTATCTCTGTGTCTTGGGTATCTGTATACAAACCCTTCTGCACAGAACCTGCAAGCACCTCCGCATCCTCTACTTACTTCGATGAGATACATATCAGAAAAGGTTGTGTTTTTTGTAAGAATCGTAGATCCAGCAGGATGTAAATGGAGGTCGTCTACGAATCTTTTTTGCACACGGAGAGAGGGAAGATGCCCTGCAAATGTTCCGTCTTGGTTATAGATTGGCTCAAAGAAAGAAGGGATATATACCCCTTGAACCTCTGAGAGCCGCTCCAGAGTCTTCCACTTTGGTTCTCTACGTGCTGCAATCTCGAAAACCTCTCTAGTTATATACTCGCCTTCACCTATAATAAATGCATCAATAAATGGAGCTAGTGGTTCTGGGTTGAGAAGCGTTGCCATTCCTCCTGCTATTATAAGCGGATAGTCATTTCCTCTATCCAAACTCCGAAGAGGGATTTTTGATAACTCTAGGATTTTGAGCACATTTATATAATCACCTTCGAAAGGAATAGATAAGGCAATTACATCGAACTCTCCAATTTGCCTTTGGCTTTCGAGTGAAAAAAGGTCTTCACCTGACTCATAAAGCTTTATGTCCTGCTTATCAGGTAGATAAACCCTTTCTGCTGAGATGTTAGCTATTGAGTTTAGGATGCGATATATTAGCTGAAACCCTAGGTTTGATGTTCCTATCTCATATGTATTTGGATATACGAGAGCAACTCTTAGCGAACCTTCTTTAAATATAGTCCCAGTTTCATTAGACAAAATATCCTTAGCTTTTTCTTTAAGTTTCCATATCATCAGTTATTTAATTAACGTTACTCGTGGATTTAAGCGGAAATAACCCGCGCTTATTATATGGATATTTTACCTAAGTTTATGAGTGCAGGAAACCTATGTCTTATATTATGGAAATATGATTAAGCAGGACGTTTCGTAAGGAAAATATGGAATATACTCCTGGCTTTCCTGGTTAAAATCACACATTAACGATTTTTGAAACTTATCATAAACAACGTGACTCATGTTAAGCAGCTTGAATTTTAATTACGGATTGTCTTTAAGTAGAGTATAAAACTACACGAATCAAATCATTTCCTCAGTCGACATTGCCTAAATCAAAGCCCGTTTTAATTTTCAGGGATAGTGGTTATTTTCCTTCCCTAACGCTTCGCCTTCTTATAAATGCGGGTATTTCGAATTCATCATTTATTTCTTCAACTGCAGAAGGGAGTTTGGTGATAACCTCCTTTAGTGATGCATCGTCTGTTAATTTATTTTCAGCCCTCTTACTTTGAATGCCAGTGGCAATCACCGTAATTCGCACGGCGTCTCTCATCTTCTCATCGAGGACAAGTCCAAAAATCAGATTTACTTCCTCGTGTGCGCGCTCTCTTATGTAGCCACAGGCTTCGTTTAGCTCTTCAATTCTGAAGTCAGGTGAGGCGGTTACATTTATTAGTATTCCCCTTGCTCCATCTATTGAAATGTCTTCCAAAAGGAAACTCGTAATTGCATTCTCGGCTGCCTCTTGAGCCCTTCCGCTTCCCTCTGAGTATCCTGTTCCCATAAGCGCCTTTCCGCCGTTTTCGCCCATTATGCTTTTCACATCTGCAAAATCAACGTTAATGTATCCTGTTCCTGTAATTATATCGGAGATTCCCCGAACTGCTTGATAAAGTACCTCATCTGCTTTTTTGAATGCTTCAATAATACCGATCTTCTGCACAACAGCAAGCCTGTCATTTGGGATTACAATAAGGGTATCCACCTCTTTCTCAAGGTTTTCTAAGCCTTCTAAGGCTTGTTTATGTCTCCTTGGGCCCTCAAAGCTGAAGGGTCTTGTTACAACCCCAACTGCGAGTGCGCCAATCTCTTTCGCCGCACGTGCTACAACGGGAGACGCGCCTGTTCCAGTGCCACCTCCCATGCCAGCTGTAATGAAGACCATATCTGCACCCTCTAACACCTCTATGATCTTAGTTTGGTCTTCGAGAGCAGCCTCTTTCCCGAGCACAGGGTTTCCACCTACACCTAGTCCCTTTGTTATTCTGGCGCCAATTTGAAGCTTTGTTGATGCACGAGATTTTTTTAAATCCTGTGTATCTGTGTTTGCGACGATAAATTCAACCCCCCCAAGATTTTTCTCAATCATGGTATTAACAGCGTTTCCCCCGGCTCCTCCGAGACCCATCACTTTTATTTTTGCTCTTTGTTCTAATGTTGTATCCTCCAGTTCAAAGTTTGCCATAACTTTTTCCCCTCCTTGATTGATGACTCTATTTTAACCTAAAAAAATTCTTGAAACCAGGTCTTCATACTTTCAAATACCTTTTTAAACACCTTTTCATCGCGAATGCGTAGCTTTTTATCGCCTTTATACCTAGTACCATAGAGTACAAGCCCAACGCCTGTTGAATAGACTGGATTTGCTACTACATCTTTTAGCCCACCCACCTCAGTTGGAAGTCCTCTCCTTACAGGTATCCCTAGGATCTTTTCGGCGAGTTCAACTGTGTTGTCCATTATGACGGTCCCCCCAGTAATTACAGCCCCCGCAGGGAGAAAATCTTGATAACCAGATTTTATTATTTCTCTTTTTACAAGGCTTAAAATCTCTTCCATCCTTGGTTCGATTATCATAGCAAGCTCTCTTCTAGGGATAGTTCTTGAACGTCTCCCTCCAACACTAATCACCTCGATAGTTTCATCTGGTGGTACAAGATCGGCGTAAGCCGAACCTTGTTTCTCCTTGATTCTTTTTGCCTCTGCTACTGGCGTAGAAAGTCCAACAGCTATATCCCTATCTATGTGATCGCCTCCCAGTGTGAGATTTTCTGTATATCTTATACTTCCTCCAACGAATATCGCAATATCTGTTGTTCCTCCTCCACAATCAATTAGCACTACGCCGATTTCTTTCTCATCCGGTGTGAGTACAGCCTCGCTTGATGCGAGTTGCTCTAATATAATATCGGCTACATCCATGCCTGCGCGGTGTATGCACTTTACGAGATTCTGCGCGGCTGTAACCTGGCCAGTAACAATATGAACCTTAGTCTCAAGCTTGATTCCATAGATTCCAACTGGATCTTTTATTCCACCTTGACCGTCAACGTTGAATTCCTGAGGAATAACATGAATGATTTCTCTATCTGCCGGTATAGAAAGCGCGCTTGCCGATTCTATTACACGATCAAGGTCACGTTTGGAGACTTCACGATTTCTAAGCGTAATCATACCATGTCCACCCATTCCTTTAATATGTCCTCCTGCAATCCCTGCAAAAACAGTTCGTATCTCACATCCTGCCATATGTTCGGCTTCTTCAACAGCATGCTTTATAGACTGAACCGTGTTTTCGATATTCACAACGACTCCCCTTTTAAGACCGTATGAAGGGTAGGTTCCAACACCTATAATATCAAGCCCATTTGGATACGTGGGTTCTCCTACTATCGCACATACCTTTGTCGTTCCAATATCCAAGCCTACAATTAAGCTGGATTCTTTACTCATCCTCCTCTCCTCATGTTTTATTTATTCCTATTGTTATTAACACCTTTACCTTTGATTTCATCATGCGGAGATAATGTCATGGTATATTCCATTAAAGCTTAAAATCTACAACACCTATTTTCCCCGAACTTATATTTATGTATTTTTCAGTTAAATTAATTCCTCTTGCATGCGTTATTATTTTTTCTACCTTATACCACTTCTCTGGTATCTTGCTCTCCCCAAAATCAATTCGTCGTCCATCCGTCGTAAGAACTGTTAATCCATAGACTGAATTCAGATTGATTTCCGAAATCTCTCTCCAATTTAGCGTAGGGCTTTCAAGCGAAAGTTTTAAAATCTCTAAAGCACCTGCTAAAAGATCAGGACTCATTATAACTTCACCAGTTAAAACTGGAAAATCAAGTCCATCATTAAAATTTGCATAACCAAGTTTCTCTCCTGTTTTGCTCATATAATAAAGCTCTCCGTTTTCCATAAGTACAAGACAGAACGGTTCGATTTCTTTTATTTCAATTATAATCTTTCCAGGTAATTCCCTCTTAATATGAGCGCTCGTAATCCAGGGATTTTTGAGTATCTTCTCAGTTAATGAGCGTTCAAGAAAAGAAAACATGTTGATACCAGCCCTAAGGCCTGACCTTTTTAGAATCTCCCTCGGAGAAACCCTTTTAGGTCCTGTTACTTCAATTTGCTTTATTGTAAAAAAGTCGAGACGTAAAACAGCTAGAAAAAAAGCGCCGCATAAAAAGCCTAGAAGAATTAATGTAGGAAAAAATCTACTTTTTCTTTTCAACTTTTCTCTTGTCCTATGATTTCAACCTCCGTTTCTAGGAGCATGCCAGTTCTTAAAAAGGCCTCTTTCTTAGCTGCATCAATGAGTTTTAATACATCCGATGCGCTTGCACCGCCTGAGTTTACAATAAAGTTGGCATGAACCTCAGAGAACCTAGCTCTGCCAATCTGATACCCCTTAAAACCAAGTTGTTCCAAAAGCATTCCTGCAGGAATTTCGGGAGGGTTTTTAAATATAGAGCCGGAATTCGAGATGGTAATCGGCTGTGTTTCACTTCTCTTATCCAGATAATCTTTAACCCTTCTTTCACTTTCCTTTCTATTACCGCGTGTAAGACCAAACATTGCTCTTGTGACGACACCCCCTTCGGGCAGATAACTCTTACGATATTCAAATTTAAGTTCATCTCTTGATAGCATAATCTCCTTTCCGTTTAGCCAGATCCAGACCTTCTCTACAACGTCTTTTATTTCTCCATCGTTTGCTCCCGCATTCATGAATACCCCCCCGCCTACAGTTCCTGGAATTCCTGCAGCAAATTCAAAACCCGAAAGCTCTGCACGAATAGACTTATTTAAAACCGAACCTAATACAGCGCCGGCCTCTGCAACTACTTTTCCACTCCCTAATATCTTTATCTCGCGCATCTTTTTCGTGCTGACTACCACACCCTTTATTCCAGAGTCGCCAATAATAGTATTTGATCCACCTCCTAGAACAGTCCATGGGAAATTAAGAGAAGTAAGCAGGTTAAGAACTATCACAAGCTCCAGATGGCTCCTAGGATAAACTACTAGATCCGCCAAACCACCTACGCGCATCGATGTGTAGCGGCTCATAGAGAAAAGGCTTTTATATTCACACCCGATTTTCTCAAGCTCTTTTTCAATACGGATCATGAAAGCTCCTCGACTATTTTTTCTCCTAGCTTCCACACATTGCCAGCTCCTAGGGTAAGAACCAGATCTCCGGGTCTTAAGACCTCCAAGACACGCTGAATTACATCATCTTGTTCCTTTGCATAATATACATTCTTGTGTCCTTTATCTTTAATTGCTTGAGTAAGCTTCTCCGATGTAACTCCGGGAATTGTTGTTTCGCCTGCAGAGTAGATATCAAGTATATGAAGCATATCAGGTTCACCCAATACTGAGACGAAGTCATTAAATAAAATCTGTGTTCTAGTATATCTATGAGGCTGGAAAATTACTATAAGCCTTTTTGAAAACGATTCCCTTAGTGTTTTGAAGGTTGCAAGAATTTCTTCAGGATGATGTCCATAATCATCCATAACCAACACACCATTACTTTCACCCTTTATCTGAAGCCTTCTTTCAATACCTCTGAATTCAGCAAGTCCATCCCTTATTCGTTCAAAGCTCATTCCAAGCTCCATACCTACTGCAAAAGAGGCTAGTGAATTCTGGGCATTGTGCCTTCCAGGAATGTTGAGCTTTACATTTCCTAATAAAGAGTTATTAAATAAAACTTTGAAATTAGTTTCAAATCCATTAACCTTAACCTCTTCTGCCCTGAATTCAGCCTGAGGGGAAAATCCATAGGTTATAAATCTCTTTTTAAAAGCGGAGATGATTGATTTAAGGCGAGGGCTGTCTAGACAAAGAACCGCTAGCCCATAGAAAGGGATTTTGTTTAAGAAGTTGGAAAAGGCTTCCTCTAAGTGAATCATATTTTCATAATAATCAAGATGCTCTCTGTCTATATTTGTTACTACTGCGATTACAGGGGAAAGCATCAGAAAAGAACCATCACTCTCATCGGCTTCAACGACCATGAAGCTACCCTTTCCTAGGTGTGCGTTTGAGCCAAGTGTCTTAACCTTGCCACCAACAACTATAGTTGGATCAAAGCCACCGAATCCTAAAACGGTTGAAATCATTGATGTTGTGGTTGTTTTTCCATGACTTCCTGCAACGGCAATACCGTATTTAAGTCTCATTAGCTCTGCTAACATTTCCGCCCTGGGAATTACAGGAATCTTTTGAGATTGCGCCGCTAGAACCTCAGGATTATTTTTCTTTATAGCAGAGGATGTAACAACTACATCGGCGTTCCCAATGTTCTCTGCGCTGTGATTTATGAAGATCCTTGCCCCAAGTTGTTCGAGCCTATCAACAATATCTGTTCTTTTTAAATCAGAGCCTGTAACGCCATAGCCCATATTGAGAAGTACTTCGGCTATGCCGCTCATTCCTATTCCGCCAATTCCGACAAAGTGGATATTCCTAATCCGTCCGTACATATGAATAAGCTCCAACGACCAAATTACAAACTCCAAACATTAGCCACTCCTGCAAGTTTATACATCTCGTCAACTATTCTTTGTGCTGCATCGGGTTTGCCGAGAACCCTTGCTTGCTCGCTCATCTCTTTAAGTTTATCCTTATTAAGTAAGTCCTTTAAAATATCGGTAAGCCGTTCAGGAACAGCGTCTTTTTCTTCAACTACAATTGCAGCCCCTGCCTTTTCTAAAACCTTTGCATTTTCTAACTGATGATTGTAAGCAGAAAATGGGTAGGGAACAAGTATTGATGGTTTTCCTAGCGCTGTAATCTCAGCGATGGTTCCTGCTCCAGCCCTTCCAATCACTAAATTAGCATTTTTGTATACAGTTGCTATATCTTCTATGAAAGGGAGAACATCCGCTCGAATCCCGTACCATTCATAGGCCTTCCTTACGTCCTCAAGATCTTCTTCACCTGTTTGATGAATTAAAAAGACGTCGTTCCTACGGAGGGTTCCAAAAGCCTTCGGAACTAGGAGGTTGATTTTATGTGCGCCTTGGCTTCCGCCAAAAACAAGGATAGTGAAACCGTTGTGTGCCTGGCTATACTCCTTATTTATCAGAATGCCGCTTCTTACGGGATTTCCAACTACTATAGTTTTTTTATCTGGAAAAAACCTGTTGCTTTCTTCGAAAGAGGAAAAAACCCTTTTTACAAATCTACTAAGGACCCTATTTGTAATACCGGGAACTGAGTTCTGCTCACATATAGCTGTTGGAATTGAAAGCAGGGCTGCGGCAAAAACTAGCGGACCCGAAGCATAACCCCCAACACCAAGAACTAAATCTGGCTTGAACCTACTTATGATTCTCAAAGAATCAAAAATACCCTTTAAAGCCAATGCAATAGCCTTAAGACTTCCTACGATGCCTTTTCCCTTTATTCCCCCAGAACTAATAAGTTCAAGTGTGTAATCTCTTTTTGAAAGGAGCTTTATTTCCAACCCCTTTTTTGTACCTACAAAAAGAACCTGGTTTTCTATATGCCTTTTTAAGATTTCCTCTGCAATTGAGATGGCTGGAAATATGTGTCCTCCTGTGCCTCCTCCTGCGATTATAACCTTCATTTTATCCCATATCGTGAAACACTAAGCACTATACCCATGGCTGCAAGGCTGCTTACTAGAGACGTTCCGCCATAGCTGATAAAAGGAAGTGTGAGCCCCTTTGTGGGGAATAAGCCAACTGCAACAGCCATGTTAACCCCCGCCTGAAGGGTTACAAGCATAATGCAACCAAAAACAAGGTAACAGCCAAAAAGATCAGGCGCTCTAAGCGCTACCCTTATTCCTCTTATCATGAGAAAGCCAAACCCGAAGATTATTAATACGACGCCGATAAATCCTAGTTCCTCTCCAATTATTGAGAATATAAAATCGGTGTGTGCCTCTGGAAGAAATAGGAGCTTCTGGGTACTATCACCGAGGCCGGTCCCTTGGATACCGCCGAGTCCAAATGCGATAAAAGACTGAACGGCTTGATAACCCGCGCCAAGCGGATCCTTCCAGGGGTCTAAAAATGTTGTGACACGGTTCATTCTATAACCTTCGCTCATCACTGCCCATACTAGAAATATAACTGCAACAAAAGATGAAAAAGCTAAATATCTCATGTTTACACCACCAATAAAAAGCATCCCGAAAAGCACAATAAGTAGTATTGCTGACATCCCAAAATCAGGCTCAAGAAGGATGAGAATTATATAAGACCCTGCTATTACAAGATGAGAGACAAAGCCGATTAGAAACGTATCCATTTTTTCTCTTTTCTTCATTAGGGAATATGACAAATAAAAGATGAGAAGAAATTTTGCAATTTCTGCAGGCTGAAAACTCCAAATGCCGAGATTTATCCATCTTCTTGCCCCGCCTATTTCCTTGCTTACTCCAGGAATAAGCACTAAAGCAAGTATAACTAAGCCGATTACATAAGCTGGATAAACGAGACCTCTTAGAACGCTGTAGTTGAGCTTCATCAATATAATCATGACTGCGAAGCCAAGGCTAAGGTATATAGCGTGGCGTTTAAGGAAGTAGCTTGAATCTCCAAATTTCTCCAAAGCGAATACGGAACTTGTGCTGTAAACCATGAGCACACCCATCGATGAGAGAAATATCACACTTGCAATGATTCCCCAGTCATACCCTGTTCCTCGCGGCTCAAAGATTTTGAACAATTTCCTTAAATCTCCTTCCTCTTTCTTCATAAGAGCTAAACATATCGAAGCTTGAGCAGGCAGGGGAAAAGAGGACAGTATCTTCTTTCCGAGAATCCTTGAAGGCTTTCTCTATTGCCTCCTCAAGGGAAAAAGCTATAACTGTTTCAACCTCTTTTCCAAGATCCTTTTCTATTCTGAATTTTGATTCACCAAAAAGAACGAGAAGCTTAACCCTTTCCAGGAGAGTATCCTTAAGGATTTCATAACCTCCGCCTTTATCTTTTCCTCCAGCAATAAGAATAATGGGTGATTTGAAGCACTCTAGGGCTCTAAGGGTTGCACCTGGACTCGTAGATTTTGAATCGTTATAATACTTGACCCCTTTTAGCTCACGAACAAACTCAATTCTATGTGGAAGCGGGTTGAAATTTATTATTGTCTCCTCAATCAATCTAGGATCACACTCTAAGATTCTTGTAGAGGCAATTGCAGCCATTGCGTTTTCTATGTTGTGCTTACCAATGAGCTTCATCTTTGTTAAGTCATAGAGCTCGTCTCTAAATCTTATATAAGCTCCATCGAAGAATACACCTCCCTCAATTGCGGTCTCTCCAAATGGGATTTTCTTTGATTGAATTTTGAATAAATGCCCTTTTATTAGGTTGTCATGAGCATTATATATAGCCCATTCGTTGTAGGTCTGATTTGAAAAGAGCTTCATTTTGGACTCTATGTATTCACCAATGTTTTCGTGGTGATCTAGGTGATTAGGAGAGATATTGAGAATTGTTCCAATAAAGGGTTTAAAAGTGGATGTGCCCTGAAGCTGAAAGCTGCTTAATTCCAGTACTAAAAGGTCGTATTTGTCATCTTCTTCAGCGATCTGAACGAGAGGAGTGCCGATATTTGCACCAAGAAAAACGCTTTTACCCGATGCTTCTAGAATTTGAGCAATAATAGTTGATGTTGTTGTTTTCCCGTTTGAGCCTGTAATACCGATTATCGGTTTTTTAATAAATCTTGATGCTAGCTCGATTTCGCTTATTACTTCTATTCCTCTATTTATTGCTTTTTTGACAGTGGGGAGTCCAAATGGAACACCTGGGCTTAGAACCAACATATCCGCCCAACGGAAGGTTTCTAGCCTGTGTTCACCTGATTCTATGGTTGCCCCCATTCCCTCGAGTTCCGTTATAACCTTTTGTAGCCTCTCAATTGGAGAGATATCGCTTGCTGTTACAACCGCACCCTTTTTGAGTAGAAATCTAACCGTTTCTACTCCGGTTCTTCCTAGTCCAACTACGAGTATCTTCCTTCCACTAAGTTCCATTTGGGTCATTAAATTGAAATTGTAGGGGTTTGATTAATCTAACCCCTACAGTAGATAATTCCTACCTGAGTTTTAGTGTTGATAAAGCAATGAGCGAAAGCACTATAGAGACTATCCAGAATCGGATTACAACCTTTGATTCAGACCAACCGTGTAGTTCAAAGTGATGATGAAGCGGAGCCATACGGAATACCCTTTTTCCGGTAAGCTTGAATGAAATTACTTGGATTATTACCGAAATTGCTTCTGCGACAAATAGACCGCCCACTAAAATAAGAAGAATCTCCTGTTTGATTATAAGTGCAACTGAGCCTATAGCAGCACCAAGGGCAAGTGAACCGATGTCGCCCATAAACACCTGGGCTGGATGAGAGTTATACCAGAGAAATCCAAGACATGCACCGCCGACAGCAGCAAGAAAGACAGACAGCTCCCCGCTTCCTGGAATGTAAGGAATTTGAAGATACCTAGAAAACTCGAGGTTGCCCGCAAGATATGCAAACACTATATAGGTTGCGGCTACAATTGTCATAGAACCAATAGCCAGACCATCAAGCCCATCTGTAAGGTTTACAGCATTAGATGTGCCGACGACAACAAGGATTGCAAATGGTATGTAGAACCAACCTAGATTAAAAATCGCTTTTTTAAAGAATGGAAACATTACGGATGTAAAAGGAAAACTAGAGATCTGGTCAACCCTAAGTGACATTGTAAACCCTTTTACGAAGTATAGAAGAAGTAGAATTAATACTAAAGCTAAAAAAACCTGGCAGGAGAATTTGACCTTTGCACGCATACCTTTTCGTCTTTTCAGTTTTAGCATATCATCAGCAAGCCCGATCAATCCGTAGCCGAGTGTGAAAAGAAGAACAACCCAGACAGGTCCTACCATCAGATTTACCCAAAGAAGCGTTGAAATAACTACTGCTATAACAATGAAAGCTCCGCCCATAGTTGGAGTGCCGAGTTTAGATTGGTGCCCGGTAGGGCCGTCAGCGCGTATGTTCTCTCTAAGGCGCATCTTAAGAAGAATTTTTATAAGCGCCCTACCCAATATAATGCTTAGTAAAAAGGCTGTGACTCCTGCTCCAAACGAACGAAAGGTGATGTATTTAAAAACATTGAAAAATAAAAAGTCTTCTTTAAGCAGGTAGAGAAGATAAAGCATAGTATGGCTACTCCTTAAAAAGCCTCTGAACTACCTTTTCCATCTGCATTCCACGAGACCCTTTTATGAGCACAAGGTCTCCTTCTTTTGCAAGCTTGATTAAATTCTCTGCCGCCTCTTCATGGGTTTCTGCCAAGATGCCTTTAGCTCTTCCTCGAAGCCCTTCTAAAACATGCTCACCATGTTTTCCATAAGCTATAACAAGATCAACCTTAGAGTCACAAAGAAACTCACCTAGGCTTCTATGCTCAGCCTCACTTGCCATCCCAAGCTCTAGCATATCCCCGAGTACCGCTATTGCTCTTCCGCTTCCTTTTAATCTCACAAGCTCTTCTATCCCTCTTCTCATTGAATCAGGATTGGCATTATATGTGTCATTTATTATCCTAAATCCAAAAGGCGCTTCCATAACCTCAAGTCTCATATAAGCTGGGATGAATCTTTCAAGCCCAGCCTGAATCTCATCTGTATTGCACCCAAAAGCAATCGCAACTCCAGCTGCACATAGTGCGTTCATAACGTTATGGAGACCGATACCTCTTATTCTTATAGGGAATTCATCTCCACCCACTATCATATTAAATCTGACTGCGGAGAACTCTACAGTCTCGATGTCTTTTGCAGAGATATATGTTTGAGGAGTATCAATCCCAAAACTAATCTTATGGCATTTGATATGCTCTCCAATTTTTTTTACCCAAGGATCATCCATGTTCATTACGAATGTGTTGTTCTCGGTGAAACCCTCAACGAGTTCCGTTTTTGCTCTTACAACGCCTTCTATACCTCCAAGTTTTTCAAGATGCGCTCTTCCAATATTAGTAATTGCTCCAATATCTGGAGCTGCAATCTCAGAGAGCCTTCTTATCTCACCGAAGTCGTTCATGCCGAGTTCAACTACTGCTGCATTGTGGCCTTCTCTAAGTTTTAAGAGTGTGAGGGGAAGACCAATTAGATTGTTGAAGTTTCCTGTGTTTTTTAGCACCGAAAACTTGAGAGAAAGTATGCTTGATGCCATCTCTTTAGTGGTTGTTTTTCCATTTGATCCGGTAATTGCTGCGAGCCTTAAGTTTACAAAGCTTCTTCTCCATGTTGAGGCAAGGTCACCTAGTGATTCTAGCGTAGAAGGAACCTTGATCAATACTTTGCCATTTGGAATAAGGAAAAGATGCTTTTCAATGACCGCTCCTTTTGCTCCCTTCTCAAGTGCCTCCAAAACAAAATCATGTCCGTCAAAATTACTTCCATGGAGGGCAAAGAAAAGCTCGTCCTTTCTTATCTTACGTGAATCTGTAGAAACACCGGTAAATATTGCCTCATCCGATTTTGAAAGAAGAACACCATTTATCGAATTTAAAACCCGCCCTAGTTCAAGCATTCCTTATTCTCTCCCGCAAAATATTTCCTGCTACGTCCTTATCATTAAAGGGAATCCTTTTTGTCCCTAAAATCTGATAGGTTTCATGTCCTTTTCCTGCTATGAGGACTGTATCACCACTAGCTGCAATCTCTATTCCCTTTCTTATTGCTTCACGCCTATCAGTGATTCTAGAATAGTTTTTCTTGTCAGAGCTTATCTCGTGGACCCCTTTTTCTATTTCATCTATAATGAGTTCAGCGCGCTCTGTGCGAGGATTATCAGATGTAACAATAAGAATATCTGATAGCTCTCTTCCTATTCTTCCCATTATTGGTCTTTTTATAGGGTCTCTGTCACCGCCGCATCCGAAGATAAGGATAAGCCTTTTAGGCGTTAAAGGTCTTACAGCCATGAGAACGTTTCTTAATGCATCGGGGGTGTGGGCATAATCTATAAGAATAGTGATTCCATATGTGTTTTCTACCTTATCAAGCCTTCCAGGAACTGATTCTACTCTTGAAATTCCAGTTTCAACAGCTTCAATCGAAGCGCCTAAGGAAAGAGCGGTGGTAGCGGCAGCAAGTATATTGTATAGGTTGTGTTTGCCAAATAGTTTTGAACTTATCTCAATCTTTCCCCATGGTGTATTAAAAAGCGCCCAGGTTCCTTCTGGAGTAATAGAAGCTTTCTCTACATGAACTCCTTCGCATCTGTTGCTAATTGAATAGTAGATAATCTTACCTGAAGAATCTTTTGCGATTTCTTTTCCATATGGATCATCAATGTTTATTATCGAGAATTTTTCACCTTTTTCACTTAGCCTTAGAACCTGAGAGAATAGTTTTTTCTTTGCCTCTAAGTAGTTCTCAAGTGTTCTATGATAGTCAAGATGGTCCTGTGTAAGGTTTGTAAACACAGCGGCATCGAAATGACACTCTGAAACCCTCTTTCTATCTAAGGCGTGTGAAGATACCTCCATTGCAATGCATTCGACTCCGGAAGTTCGCATATCTCTGAATAGCCTCATTAAATCCAGCGATTCGGGTGTTGTCATAGGAGATGATATTTTCTTTCCTGAATACCTATATTCAACAGTTCCAATAACGCCAGCGTTCTTACCCATCTCCTTCCAGATTGACTCGAGAAGATAGGTAATAGTTGTTTTCCCATTTGTTCCTGTAATACCCACAAGTGTGATTTCCTTTGTGGGATGCCCGAAAAAATTTGCTGAGATTTTGGCGAGCGAAAACTTTGTGTCTTCTACTTGAATAATTGATATGTCGTTTGTTGTGTTAAAGGGGATGTCTTCTACGAGTAGCGCTTTAGCACCGTTCTTCAAGGCTGACTCGATATATTTATGTCCATCTGTTTTTTCACCTTTAATTGCTGCAAAAAGAAATCCATCACGGATATTATTCGAGTCGTATGAGATTCCTAGAATTTCTACATTATTTCTGATAAGAGCTTTTTTAATTTCTAGTCCTCTCGTTAGATCTCTTAAAATCATATTGTCTGTCTTAACTCTATCAAGCAAACTGTGTCTTCTTTTATTATCTCCCCCCCCTGAGGTTTTTGATGAATAACGCTACCAGTTCCTTTGAGATTTACTTCTATTCCCTCTTTTTCCGCCCATCTAAGGACATCCCTTGAGCTCATACCCATTAGATTCGGCATCAACCTAGATTGGGCAAAGGTCGTTTTAGGAGGAATACCGAGATAGAAAAGGACCTTTTCCATAATCCCTTTAAATATAGGTGCAGCTACAACCCCACCATATGGGCTAGTTTTTGGGTTTTCGACAGCTACCACAAGTGTTATCTCAGGGTCATCAGCCGGAGCAAAACCAATAAAAGAGGCAATATGACGGTCGGGGAAGTATCCCCCAGTCTCGGGATTTGGAACTTGTGCAGTTCCTGTCTTTCCTGCACTCCTGTAACCTTGGATCGAGGCCCTGTCACCGGTGCCACCTTTAGTCATAACACCTTCTAGAATTTTTGTAACCTCTTTGGCTGTATCATATGAAATAACCCTTCTTACAACCTCCGGTTTCTTTTCTTGAATAACTCTGCCATCCAAGTCGGTTATTTTTTCAACCACATAAGGCCTCATGAGATACCCTCCATTTGCGATGGCGGAGAGTGCAGTTGCAAGCTGAAGAGCAGTAACGGAGATTCCCTGGCCGAAAGAAATCGTTGCAAGCCCAACCGCTCCCCAATCCTTCGAGTTCCTAAGCCTTCCACTTGATTCTCCTGGTAGATCAATTCCCGTTTTTTCGCCAAAACCGAAACCCTTCAGATGTTTATATAGCAAATCCTTACCCAGGGTTTCTGCGATCTTTGAAGCACAAATGTTGCTTGATACCTTAATAATCTCAGATAGAGAAAGAATACCATAAGGGTGGACATCATTTATAATCGAGGAACCCACTTTTCTCCTTCCATTTTCACAGTCGAATCTCGAATTTGGAGTTACTTTCTTTTCTTCGAGTGCTGCAGCGGCAAGAAAGCCCTTCATAGTGGAACCGGGCTCAAACGAATACCACATCGGGAGGTTTTTTCTATTTTCTTGTGAATTCCTATCAATCTTGTTTGGGTCGAAAAATGGGTAGGATGCCATAGCTAGCAATTCTCCGGTTTCAGACTTCATAAGGACTGCAATCCCTTTATCAGCGGAGGACTTTTCAACACCCTCTTTGAGTTCTTTTTCAACTATGTACTGGATCTGGGAATCTATCGTAAGAAAGACGTCGAACCCTGTCTTACTTTCTTCAACAACAACTGAATTACTTATGATCTCTTTCCCACGTGCGTCTTTTTGAACAATGATCTTTCCAGGTGTGCCTGCGAGAAAATCATCATGATAGTATTCAATTCCTTCAATTCCTTTTGAATCAATATCGGTAAATCCGAGAAGTTGTCCGGCTAGATAACTGTTTGGATAAACCCGCTGGGGCTCTTCTATAAAACCTACCCCTTCGAAGTTTGCTTTTTTTATCTCAGCAACTACTTCAGGTTTAGCAACCCTTTTAACCCAAATAAATGGTTTTCCGGTAAGCAGCATTGCTAGAATCTGTTTTTGTGACATATTAAGATATTTAGAAAATTTCTTTGAAAACTCAGTAGGGTCTCCTACATCCTTGGGACGAACGTAGATTGACTCAGCCTCTATGTTTACCGCTAGTTCTTTTTTCTTTGAATCGAGTATTTTACCTCGTCTAGGAAGAAGCGTGAGCTTTTTCCAGTGTTGTTTCCTTGCAAGATCGAGCGCCTTATCTCTGTTAAGCACCTGGAGTTCGAGGGCTTTAAGAGAGACAGCAGCAAAAAGGACAAGGATTAATCCACCAATTAACCTGACCTTCCATACTGGTTTCTCTAAACCTCTTACAAGGGAGATTCTCTTTGAGTTTTTTGTTTTTTTCACCTTATCTCCCCTATGACTGTCTTCTCCTTAATGTATATAACGTCATCTTGGGTCGGAAATCTAAAACCAGACTCACGAGCAATGCCTTCGATCCTAGCTGGTGATTTTAATTCCATACATTCAGCCTGGAGAACGAGATTCCCTCTTAACAAATGTTCTTCCTTCTTTGTATTTTCAGAAATCTCGTAACCGAATTTTATAGTTTCGACTTTGACGCGTACATACAAAAGGGCAATACAAATTACGAGAAGACAAAGGAAGAAGAGCCTAAGTGAAAAAAAGGTCTTATCGGAATTGGGCTTTCCTTTTATTCTAATGTTTCCGCTCTCGGTCATAGCTAATCCTTTCTCCTGCTCTTAGTTTTGCACTTCTTGCCCTTGGATTTTCGTTAATCTCTTCCAAAGTCGGGGTCAGCGGCGAGTGTGTAAGGTTTTTAAGAATGCTCTTCCGGCCACATCCACATCTTGGCAGCTCTGGGGGGCATATGCATGCTGATGAAAGACCCTTGAACGTATTTTTAACTAATCTATCCTCTAGTGAGTGAAAAGAGATTATGACTATTCTTCCACCGGTCTTAAGAAATAAAGGGGCTTTTTTTAGGAATATTCCTAGATTCTCAAGCTCGTTATTGACAGCTATGCGGAGTGCCTGAAAGGTTTTGGTAGCGGGATGACGTCCATGAGGATAGAATTTTTTTGGAATTGCATTTAAAACTATATTAGCAAGCTCAAGGGTTGTCTCTATGGGTTTTTTACTGCGAGATTTTGAGATCTCTATCGCAATCTTTTTTGCCCATCTCTCTTCACCATAGTTTTTTAATACCTTTGAGATCTCCTCTTCATCCATTTCATTGACAAGATCGTGCGCAGTAAATCTAAGTCCTGGATCCATACGCATATCAAGCCTTTCATCCCTCTGAAAACTAAATCCCCTTCCGCTAGACTCGAGTTGTAATGAGGACATTCCTAAATCGGCGACGATCCCGTCTACTTCTTCTATAGAGAGAGATTCTAGAACCTTATCAATTTGAGAGAAATTTTTATTTACAAATTTAATTTGTGTTTCGAACCTTGAAAGGTAGTTTTTTGAAAAGGAAATCGCTTCGTCATCAATATCAAGTGCGATTACTTTCGCATGGGAATTGCAATAATCTAAGATAGCCTCGGTGTGGCCTCCCAGGCCGAGAGTGGCATCTACATAGATACCGTTAGAGTGAGGCCTTAAGAATTTCATTGCCTCTCTTACCATAACAGGTTTATGAATTGGATATTCCATGTCTAATACTATTTCCATTTATAACCCTTGCGCCGCTAGTATTTCTCTGCTTCTCTTAAACTCCTCGTATGCCTTCTTTGATTCTTCTTCGTCCCATATCTCTTTTGCCCAGATTTCAAACTTGGTAAGCATTCCAATCATTACTACATCGCGTTTTATCTGGGCATGGTTTCTAAGTGATTGAGGTAAAAGAATTCTTCCTTGGCCATCAATGGGACAGTCATCCGCATTTCCTATAAGGTGCCTAAGAAAGGATATTACTTCCTGCTTGAATTGTGGGAGCTCAGCAGCCCTTCTTTCAATTTCATTCCATTCTTTTAATGGGTAAACTATTAGACATCCATCAAAATTCGTTATGATAAGGGATTCTTCTCCATATTTATCGTTTAGAACATCTCTAAACTTTGCGGGTACGCTTATGCGCCCCTTATCAGTCATCGTATGTTCGTATCTTCCTCTAAACATGTGATAATCAATTATGCCACTTTATGCCACTTTAAACCACTATATAAAAACATATAAAGCTTGTCAAGTAAGTTTTTGAAATTTTTGAATTTTTTAATGTTTGAGGAAAGTTACAACAGGCTCCGTTAGCAATTTAGGCTGTGATTTCAGGTAAGTACAGTGTACAAATCATATTAAACTTTATAAATTAGGGCTAAGCTACTTCAACATTTATATTTTTAAACTATTTGATGATGATAGCTACTTACAGCTTAAAAATAATATTTCTCGGAAGGATTGTTATGATTCCTTGAAAATATATGATGAACATAGATGACTAATGGAAATGACTTTAAATTAAATTTATAGACTGTGATTACTGTTATATTTATGGATATCTTCGAAATGTATTGTATCTAATAGTTTGTTACACAATTTATTTTTTTGCTTACATAATATTAGGTATGGAAATGTGTTCCGGGCAGATACAAGATTGTATATACGATCGTGTTGATTCATGGTGATTTCTTAACTGGGTAGGGAATCACATTAGTTATTTTAAAATTTTTAATAAGATTAATGTCTATAAATAAGATTGCTGACAATAACAAACTAGAAGAAAGGATGATTTAAAGTACTCGCTTATTGCTTGTTCTATAATGAATATGCAATGATTATATATGTAAAACTTAAAGATCCGAGTAACACTGTATACTTTCAGTCAATAATAGGCACTTATTCTCATCTTGCATGGACTAGAACCGAAAACGCTAAGGAGGGCATAATTACGATTATCTCTACAGATGACTTAATTAATGAAGTGAGAGAAGTCTTGAGAAATCTTAAAGATGAAATTGAGTTTGAGGAGATAAAAATTTAAGTTTTAGTTTTCTCGGCAAGAGCTAGTTCAATAAATCCCTTGAGGCTTACCTCGACTCCTCTTTTTAAACCGGTTAGTTTCTTTGAGTTAGTAAGAAACCTTTTTAGATCACTATCTCGCTCTGATATTACATTCAGAATACTATCTTTTGGTATTCCTTTATTTAGAGCTTCAGTTACGCATTCATACCAAATTAAAAGTTGATTATAATGATTTTTAAAATTTCTTTTTGCACCTTGTGAAACACCAAAGTGGGTATAAGCACCTATTCTTGGTTCGAGTGAAATCAAGGTCTCAATGGACTTAAGTGTGGCTTCGAGTCTAAACGGGGGTGGCGTTTGAGGAAGTGTAATATTAAGACTCGGAAGATAAGCCCCTACAGCGTCTCCTGTAAAAACTACCTTTCCTGGATTTAGGAAAAAGCAGACGTGGTGACTTGCATGCCCTGGTGTTGGAATAACCGTAAAAGTGAGTTTTCCAAGAGTAAGACTCATTTTGTCTTCAACCGGAATTATTTTTTCATTTGGTACGGGTTCGGGTTTGCCGTAGATATCCGCAACAAAGCCCAGGACCGCTTTTGATGCCCTCCAAAGAGTTGCTTCAGGGTCAGCTAGATGCACGACCCCTCTTTTATGAGCAATTACAGAAGCATTTGTAAAGTGCTTGAGTAGTGTTCCGGACGCACCTGCGTGATCAAGATGCACGTGCGTAGGTAAGAGGTATTTTACATCCGTAGGATGAAATCCTATTTCATCCAATGCCTGGATTACATTTAGAGCCGTGCTCGAAGGTCCCACTTCCACTAGAGCAACCTCATTCCCAGATGCGATAATGTAGGATCCAATATATTGTTCTTCTCCACCTACTTTTAGGTCCAAAAACCAGAGACCGGGCAACTCTTCTTTGAGACTATATCTCATAAACAAAGACCCCTTATCGTTTTTCTGTTGATACAAGTTTAGAAACTTACCCGATTAATTTTAATACTCACAGGGTATTATTCGCTTGACCACAAGAACATGATGGTATATCTTCACATTCTGAGTCAGGATACGAGGGATTTTTATGAGGGGTGAAATTTTGAATGTCACAACAAGGGGCCAGTACTATATAGGGAAGGAAGGGTTTTGAAAGTTGCCATTAAATTTCGCAGTATTAAATC
>JAHFBK010000018.1 GCA_023250035.1 Candidatus Dadabacteria bacterium | reverse complement strand
TTCTGTTTCATGAGAGTTTTTGCAAGGTATATTTTCAAGATTGCAAGGTGTGGGTCAAACCTCATGGCTCTTCTAAGGTATATCTCTGAGATGTGGAGATCGCCCCCCAAGAAACTGGGAAGAGAATAATACAAAAGACCGGTCATACCCAAACCATAGACATGGTTTGGATCTAGCTCTAGTATTAGTTCTAACTCTTTTCTTATCTTAGGCAACAAAAAAAGAGACCTTAAAACCCCATGAGTTTCTCCCAACGAACCAAGATTAGCTACATAGAAAAAATGAGCGTCTGGGTTATTTGGTTCGATCTCAATTGCATTTTTTGCTACATCTATACCGTTCTTAAAAACTCTGATTTTTTCCTGATCATTTGGAGCCTTTGCATATCCATAGGTGAGCCAGACCCTTGATAGGAAAAGCTTAGCCTGTAAATTCTTTGGATCTACCTCTATAATCTCATCTAGGATTTTTATTGATCTATCCAAGTTCATAGAATCCTTATAGTAATCAAAGTAAATCGCCTTCGCCTCTTCGAGCTTGGTATTAATCTCTTCTTTTGTTAAATTGGGGTAATTTCCAGTATGTTCATCAGCAATTATCGGAGTTAAAAAAGTAGAAAAGTTAAACGTTAAAAGGGTTAGAAGAATTATAAGATATTTCATTCAATCGAAATAGATATGAACGAAGCCAAAAGGTTCAGGATTTCAAGTTATGATATTGAATATCTTCTACGATTGCAACAACAAGATTTATAGTTTCTTCAATATCTTTTTTATAAGCTAAGCAGCTTGGGGTGTGAAGATAACGGACTGGAACAGAAACTACGGTTGCTATAGTGCCTTTGCCGGCAACCTGCATAGCGGTAGCATTTGTACTACCAGCTCTTTTGACAGTTATTTGATATGGGATATCGCGCTTTTGTGCAAGCTCTATTATAAACTGGCTCAAAGCTCGATCAGCGACAAGATATTTATCTGTAAATCTTATCTCTGGTCCTTTCCCCACTTTGGCTAAGGTTTTATGTTCTGGAACACCAGGAAGATCGTTAGAAACTGTGCCCTCAAGAGCAATTACAAAATCTGGTTCATATGCAGGGACAATTACATTTGCCCCTCTAAGTCCTACCTCCTCCTGAACCGTGGCAGAAACATAAAGATCGCAATTCATTCTTGGTTTTCGTTTAAGCGCCTCTAGGATAACGAAGAGACCAACTCTATCATCTATAGCTTTCGAGATTACGGCGTCTTCAGTTTCTATAAAAGGCGAAAAATATGAAACTACATCGCCAACCTTTACTAGACCCGAAACCTTTTCTGGGTCGAGTCCGAGATCGATAATACATTCCTCAACCTCTGGCGCCTCCTTTTCATGCTCTTTATTTACAATGTGTGGCGGTAAGGCAGCGACCATTCCTACAAGTGATTTTTTACCCCACACAACTACTCTTTGACCATAAAAAACCCGTGGATCAATCCCGCCTAGAGGAATTACTCTTATAAATCCCCTTTGATCTATGTGCTTAACCATGAAGCCGACTTCATCCATATGAGCGTCTAAAAGAAGCCTTGGGCCATCACCTGGTATATGAGCAATAACGTTGCCGAGGGCATCTATTCTAATTTCTTCTGTATGCTCTTTTAGATTAGAAATTACGATTTCCCTAACAGGGCCTTCAGCTCCAGGTAGCCCTGGCGCCTCGCAGAGTTGCTTTAGAAGCTTTATTTCCATAATGAAATGTGATTATATACTGACAAAAAGAGATTTGCCAATGCAACAGGAATTGTTTTACAATCTTGTAAGGCTTTTGGTATGGCGGTGAGATGATGAAGGCGTTGGAAGAAATTAAGACGATTTTAGCTGAGCATAAGCACGAACTTCACGAGAAGTATTATGTGCAGAGTATAGGTATCTTCGGCTCTTATGTACGGGGTGACCAAACGCCAGAGAGCGATGTGGATATTCTAGTTGATTTCGACAAGCCCATCGGCTGGGAGATCGTAGACCTGCATGAATATCTTGAGACTATACTTGGCATGAAGGTAGACCTCGCTACAAGGGGTGCTGTTACCAGAAAGCCATTGCTCTGGGAGTCGATTCAGGAGAATTTGGTCAATGTCTAAAAGGGATGTGCGATTATACCTGACAGATATTTTGGATTGCATTGACCGGATCGAGAGATACACTACAGGTCTTTCCTATGAAGATTTTATAAAGAATGAAATGGTGATAGACGCCGTGACGAGAAACCTTGAAATCATAGGGGAGGCATCTAAGAATATACCGCCGGAGTTGCACGCAAGGTACAGGCTATAGATTGGAAGAGGGTCACGGGATTCCGGAATATCGCCATTCATACGTACTTCGCAGTAGATATAGGCGTTGTATGAACTATTGCCACTCAAAGGCTACACGAGCTTAAGTCTGTGGTAAGGCAGATGTTAGATGATATGGAAGGGGGGGCAGATGTCCTGAGCTTACGTTGCTCAGCAAACTTTCCACGAGCCTAAGGAACAGCTATGAGACGAATCTTGCATAGGAATAAGGTATTACTCTCAGGAACCAAGTTTGATCGAAGTGTTTAATCATAAATCTTACTTCATCCATATGGGCGTCTAAAAGAAGCCTTGGGCCATCACCTGGTATATGAGCAATAACGTTGCCGAGGGCGTCTATTGTAATTTCTTCCGTAAATTCTTTTAGATTAGAAATTATGATTTCCTTAACAGGCTCTTCAGCCCCAGGTAGACCTGGCGCCTCGCAAAGTTGTTTTAGAAGCTTTATTTCCATGATAGTTTTTGATTATATATGAACAAAGAGGAGTTTGCCAATGTAATAGAAATTGTTTTACAATCTTGTTAAACCTCTGATTTGGTGGTGATGTGATGATAACGACAAAGGAAGAGATTTTGCAAACTCTCAAGGTGCTCAAACCGGAACTCCAGACAGGCTATAAAGTTAAGGCAATCGGGTTGTTTGGCTCCTTTATTCGAGGGGAGCAGAGCCAGACAAGTGATATTGACATCTTGGTGGAGTTTGAAGCACCAATCGGTCTTTTTAAATTTTTAGAACGTGAAGAATATCTTGAAGCGCGACTCGGACGGAAGGTCGATCTAGTCTCAAGAAAGGCGTTAAAACCCAGAATAGGACGCTATATCTTGCAAGAGGTCCTGATGATATGAAAGCGGTGTAAGATGAAAACCGTTGAGGACATAAGAAAAATGATTGCGGGACATGAGAAAGAGCTGAAGGAAAAATTCAAGGTAAAACGACTTGGAATCTTTGGCTCTTATGCAAGGAATGAACAAAGATAAGGATAGTGATTTAGATTTGCTGATTGCATTTGAGGACGAGAAGTCTATCGGAGGCTTTGAATTTATAGGTCGGATGATGGATATAGAGGAATTTTTGGAAAATACATTAGGGATAAAAGTCCATCTTGCAACAGAAAGGCAAGCAATGAACTCTAGTAATAGGGAGTATGTGAAAAAGGATTTAATGTTTAAAGAATTTATAGCCACAAGTTATTGTTTGGGAGATGAAATGTCTAAGACCAGTATTCGGTACTATTTCGCTTATGGTTCAAATATGGATCAGGCACAAATGAAAGTCCGATGTCCTGGGGCGGTTCTTGTCGGTACAGCCAAGCTGTGTGGATATCGATTTATCATCAATTCCCGTGGAGTGGCTACAGTTATTCCAGAGGCATCGAGCGAGGTTTATGGTGTTCTATGGACTGTTACTGAAGCCGATGAACGATTGCTGGATAAATACGAAGGAGTTAAGTGGGGTACATATAAGAAGACGGAGATGTATGTGGAGAGAGATAAAGAAAATTCAGTCCTAGCACTGATCTACCTGGCCAGCGTTAGCACTCCTGGCTCACCTAGGGATAATTATATGGAGAAGATTGTAACTGCTGCAGAGCAGTGTGGACTACCGAATAAGTACATAGAAGAGCTAAGATCATGGCTGAAGACAGCCGATTAACTTTGGTAAAGAAGTGGTTCAAACGAGCAGTGAAGACAGACGATCCCTTTGATAGGTTTATCTACTTGTGGATCACACTTGTTATAGTCGCACAAAGACTTAGGACACATAGCGGCTATTCCAGAGAAGGCGACACTGATAGAGAAAAGATTCTGGATTACTTTCACGCGAACAGTCGTCATATCTTCCGAGCTCTCCAAGAAAATCAAGATAGCATGTTAGGGTTAGCTCGTCGCCTCGGAACCAATTATGGAAATGCAATTGTTGATACTGGAAATCCTGAGCTTCGAGTCAAGTTCTCTAAACTTTCAACTCATTATACACAAAACCGTTTTCTTAATCAGGAAGAGTTGGTTGAAACTATAGCCGAGCTTCTGAATAAAATACGAAACAATCTATTTCACGGAGTCAAGGTTTATGATGATCGTGAGGATATTGCACTTCTCGAGCTTGTGAATCCCGTTTTGCTTAGTATTTTGCGATGTTGTGAATCCCTGTAAGAAATGTGAAACTTGCATTACCAAATATGGTTTTTGAAGATAAAAGGGTTATTGAAGCTAGTTTTCATTTTTACGGCTTTATATTCACTAAAAAGTAATTTCCCATTTGATTTCCTTTCCATATCACTCTAATCTTCTTTATATAAGAAATGGGTAAGAAATATTCAAGGGGAGATCAGAGTAACATTTCACTTTTTAAACCCCCAAAATCAACTATACCTCTAGCTGAGAGAATTCGACCAAAGGATTTTAGTGAGTTTGTGGGTCAAACTCATCTTGTTGGTCCTGAAGGAACAATTCACAAGATGATTGAAAGCGGTAATATCCGCCCAATGATTTTATGGGGCCCAGCGGGAACCGGCAAAACTACGCTTGCACGAATTATTGCAAATAAGATTGATGCAGATTTTTTTCAAGTCAACGCAATTTCATCCGGTGTCAAAGAAATGCGCGAGATTATCTCTCATGCACAAAGCTCTCTTGAATTAGGAAGGCGAACGATTTTATTAATTGATGAAATTCATCGCTTCAATAAAGCTCAGCAAGCCTCGCTTCTTCAAAGTGTTGAAGACGGTACACTGATTCTTATTGGCGCTACTACTGAGAATCCATCGTTTGAGGTCATATCCCCATTACTTTCCAGGTGTCATCTATATATACTTGAGCCATTAGCTGAAAATGACATTGAGCGTATTTTAAGTAGGGCATTAACTCAAGATGAATTCATGAGAAATATTGAGCTAACAAAAGAGGCTAGAGAAGAGCTTATTCGTCTTTGTGGTGGAGATGCAAGGGTAATGCTGAATGCTTTAGAATTGGCTGTTTCTCTAAGTGGCGTAGAGATGCCAATTAAAATTGATAAGGATAAAATTCGTGAGGCTTACCAAGTCCGTCACTATAAATACGACAAAGGCGGAGAAGAGCACTACAATACAATTTCAGCATTCATAAAAAGCGTGCGGGGAAGCGACCCAGATGCTGCTGTCTATTATCTTGCTCGCATGCTTGAAGCTGGTGAAGACCCTAAATTCATTGCGCGTCGTCTTGTCATTCTTGCTTCTGAAGATATAGGGAATGCGGAACCTTATGCTTTAACACTTGCAACTGCGTGCTTCACAGCTGTTAATTATGTCGGTATGCCTGAAGCTCAATTAATTCTGGCACAGACGACGACTTACCTTGCAAGCTGCCCTAAAAGTAATGCCTCATGCGTTGCAATTGGGAAGGCGCTTGCCGATGTTCGCGAAAAGCCATACATCCCAGTTCCTCTGCATTTAAGAAATGCTCCAACGGATTTAATGCGAGAGCTTGAATACGGTAAAGACTACAAATATGCTCATGATTATGATGATCACTTTATCGAACAACAGTATCTGCCTGATGAGCTTAAAGATAAAATATATTACGAGCCGACCGATATTGGAAAGGAAGCATATCTAAAAAAATATCTTGAAAAGATTTGGAAGAAGAGACGAGAGTAAATAACTATTTTCGTCTAACGAGGATATAGCGATGGAAGGTGTCTCCTATCTGGACTTTGATCTACTGATACAGCGAGCGGGAACGAATTACCGCGCCCAGGTTGTAAACTCACCAGCCGGACAAGCTGCTCTTGATTTCAGTATGCCATTCTCAGATTTGGAGCTTGAGAATTTTCTATTAAGGATTGGCCGTCCTGTACGAGGTTTAAGAAGAATTGACTCACCTGAGGTTGAGGCGGCAAAGGTATTTGGACAACGCCTCTTCTCAACCATCTTCAATGAAGAGGTACGGGCATGTCTCCGCAGCAGCCTTGATGAAGCTAACCGTCAGGGCCTTGGGCTACGAATCCGCCTCAGGTTAACTGATGTTCCTGAGCTTGCAGACCTCCCTTGGGAGTATCTATATAACCCGGCTCTTAATCGCTTCCTTACGCTTTCGGTAACAACCCCTATTGTACGCTACCTGGATTTGCCTGAGCGTATTAGTCCATTGGCAGTTACACCACCACTGCATGTGCTAGTAATGATTTCGAGTCCCAGTGACTACCCACGGCTTAATGTAGAACAAGAGTGGACAAAACTGCATGATGCATTAAGTGATTTAGAAAAGCGCGGGCTGTTAACACTTGAACGTTTGGAAGATGCTACGCTTGCATCTTTGCAACAGCAGTTAAGGCGAGGAGAGTTCCATATCTTTCACTTCATAGGTCACGGTGGCTTCGAACAGAGGCTCCAGGATGGCGTGCTGATATTAGAAGATGAGGAACAGCGTGGGCGCCCTGTGAGTGGGCAGGACCTTGGGACTGTGATGCATGACCACCGTCCGATGCGTTTAGCTATACTCAACGCATGTGAGGGAGCACGCACTTCTCGGACCGACCCGTATGCTGGCATGGCACAGAGCTTGGTTCAGCAGGGCATTCCTGCTGTCATCGCCATGCAATTTGAGATCACTGATGAGGCGGCTATTACCTTTGCCCATGAGTTCTACGGAGCGATTGCTGACGGCTATCCTGTGGATGCGGCCTTGGCAGAGGCGCGTAAGTCTATATTTGCACAAGGAAACGGTCTTGAATGGGGTACACCAGTGCTTTACCTCCGCTCACCAGATGGTGTTTTGTTCAATATCCAGAAGGAAGAAGTTAGTGAGAAGAAGGAAGCGGAAGTCATATTGGTTGGGCAAGAACCCAAGGAAGGTGAATTAAAAGAGAAGGCTTCTTTGTATGAGACACCGAGCAAGGCACATGAAAAGCCAGAAATTGAAAGGTTAGTTAGCAGTGCAAGAGAATTACAAAATAAAGGGATGTTCGATGAGGCGCTTGAAACCTGGAAGAAGATAATTCTATTAGATCCTAAGAATCCAGAAGCGCTTAAGGGAATCGAACAAACCGAAGGAAGGAAGAAAAAGGGGATTGAAATCAAATGGCCAAAAATTGCTGCTGGAGTGTTTGGAGCCATTCTTCTTTTACTAATTGGCTTGTATATCAGGGATCGCCTAATCACAAAAAAAGAAAAGATTATCATCTCACCCCCTGAAGTCCTTGATTTCAGTGCTGAGCCTTTAACTATAAAAAGGGGTGAGTTTTCCACATTACACTGGAACACCTCAAACGCAAAGGAAGTCCAGATAAGTAGTATTGGAAAGGTCTCGCTCGATGGCTCAAAGAGGGTAAATCCTAAAGAAATTACTACTTATGTATTAACTGCGAGAAACGAAGAAGGGGATACAGTTGAGAAAGATGTCATAGTTCAGGTTAGCATTCAAAATGACATCCGCAACTTTAAGGCAACCAGTGTTTCGGACACAGAGATGCAGATTACGGTGGATTACACTTACAGTGGTGATAAAGGAACTAGTAACATATTTATCTCGGCATATGCGTTTCAAAACGATGGAAGTCAACTTCCTGACGGTGCCCATACACCTGCCGCCGTTGGAGTTGGAGACGGTGGCGCGACAATCAAGCTCATTAGAAAAGGAGGAGTCCCTTCGAAATTTGGTGCTTTAACTACCACAATGGTCAAGGTGTGTATGACAACCTCTGGTGGCGGAGATCAGTTCTACTGCGTGACCTTTCCTTATAAAATGTCATGGCCTGCTCCATTAACGGCAACTACCGAGATAACAACAAAGACACCTGCGCCATCTAAAACTGCGTCTGCTCGCCTGGAAACCAAACCCACTGTTTTTCGTGTCGCTGATGTATTTCTCAAAGCAGATCCAGCTAAGTATGCTGGTCCGTGTCCAGTTACGATAAGATTTTCAGGAGGAATTTCCGTTGCTAGTGGTAGCGGGAGTGTGTCCTACAAGTTTCTACGCAGCGATGGGGTTTCTGCTCCGTTACAAACTTTAAAGTTTAATTCACCCGGCTCAAAAGACGTAAGTACAACTTGGAAATTGGGACGTACAGATTTAACACGTACCTACGATGGGTGGATGTCAATTCAGATTCTAGAACCTCAAGCGATGAAACCTAGCCAAGCTAGTTTCAAAATTCAATGTAAAGGGCAAGAAACACAGGATGCGATTCAACACCCAGATCGTTACATTAAGGTTACTGACTGGTCCTTTTATGTTGCATTTAACGGAGTGGCTGTTATTCATCATGTTACAATTGAAAACACAAGCGATATCGCTTATAAAAACATCGAAGTAAGGGTTCGTTATAGTTCAAGGTCGGGAGTAGGAGTAAGTGGAGAAAAAAAGGTTCTACCTATTACAATACTTCCTAGAAGCAAGAAAGACTATTTGGAGAGTGGATTTGTTTTAGGAGCTGGTTCAAGGGATTTGGATGTTCAAGCTATAGAGGTTTTGGGAGCGGTTCCTGTAACAAAAGAAGCGTTACCGAACTACTAAAATACCTTCGTACAACGAACTCGTATATGCGTATAATCAATAGTGTGCAGACCTATTTGTGAAGCGATTTAAGCTACGAACAATACAACAAAACATATTGATACGTAAACCAGTTACAGGTAGAGGCATCAATGTATATCCCTGAGAAAATGCATGCGATGGTACTTGAAGCGCCAGAAAAGCCACTTAGAGCTATGGAGGTATTGGTTCCCCGGCCTAATCCTCACCAGGTGCTGATAAAGGTGGATGCATGCGGGGTTTGCCGTACGGATTTACATATTCTTGACGGTGAGCTTCCAAATACAAAGCTTCCTCTAATTCCTGGACACGAGATCGTTGGCACCGTGATTAAGACTGGGGATCAGGTAGAAAAGTTTTCCGTCGGAGACAGGGTTGGTGTCCCGTGGCTTGGTTATACATGCATGGAGTGTCGTTACTGTAAGAGGGGGCAAGAGAACCTGTGTGATCGCGCCTTGTTCACTGGTTATACGATTGACGGTGGCTATGCGGGGTATACGATAGCGGACCAGCGGTATTGTTTTCACATCCCTAATGTTTACGGTGATGCCGAGGCTGCTCCCTTATTATGTGCAGGACTCATTGGGTATAGATCCTATCGAATGATTGGGCAATATGCGGAACGTATCGGAATATATGGCTTCGGTGCTGCGGCTCATATCATAACCCAAGTAGCTATTTACCAAAAAAAACAAATTTATGCATTCACAAGACCCGGGGATACAGTTGCCCAGGAATTTGCCAGGCGTCTCGGTGCTGCATGGGCAGGGGATTCGACGGATTTGCCACCTGAGGAACTGGATGCTGCGATTATCTTTGCTCCTGTTGGTTCGCTGTTACCGGCTGCCTTGCGAGCAACAGCAAAGGGAGGCACTGTCGTGTGCGGTGGCATTCACATGAGCGATATACCATCATTTCCATATCGCATTCTTTGGGAAGAACGCATAGTCCGCTCTGTGGCAAACTTAACTCGAATGGATGGGGAAGAGCTTCTAGCAATTGCTCCAAAGATACCTGTGAAGACAGAGGTACAGGTTTTCCCACTTAAAAAAGCAAACAAGGCTCTTGATATGCTACGCCAGGGTAAGATCCAGGGTGCTCCCGTACTCTTGATGTCCGCTTCTTAATTAGAAATGCCGGATCGGACTAAGTATTCAACTCCTAAACTTCTACCATTGCAATTTATTAAGTGTTCAAGCAAATTTTCTTAATTCTATTGTATGAGCGCCATTCTTTACGACCCTTCGATGTAACTCTGGACTCAGAACAGGTTCTCACGCGAATATGGAATTTCGTTTAAAAGAGAATAAGTAGGATCTCTCACATTCGAGATGACAGGAGAGTGTGTCATTTCGACCACTTCGATTCACTCAGTGCAGGCTCCAGGAGAAATCTCTCTTTTGCCAAGCCGATTCGAATCAAGATGCTGCTCATATGGTCTGTTTTCCTAACATAATCATGCATAAACACTTTCCTATTGTAATCGGTATAACTCATAATAAAGGATTATTGCTTCTGAATCTCTAAAACAGTTAGGTCGTTTTCTGTTTCTTTGAGTTTAAACTTAACCTTATCTCCTTCTTTAAGACCTTTCAGTTGTTCTGGGTTTTCAACCTCGTAGCTCATTATCATTGCTTTCATAAAACCCGGTATTTCATCTTCATCTACAACAATGCGATTTTCTGACATGGATTTTAATACACCTGTTGCATCATAGTACTTGGGCCACACAGGCTTTGCGCTCCCGGATTTCTCAGCACTTTGCCATGTCTTTGCGATCTCTTGCTTAAGTTTTAATAAATCGTCGGAAATTTGCTTTTGCTCACTTTGTAGTTCCTTGATCTGGTTAGAACTTGTGTAACTCATAGCAAGTGAAATGATGGCTATTATTAAAGCAAGAAAAGATAATCGTTTCATACGATCTTACCTCCTTGTTTATAAATTATTCTATGAAATATTATTTCTTTTGCTTTAAGCCTTTCAATCTTTTTAAATTCTTAATATCATCTCCTACCTTATCTAACGGGGTCTCGATTATTATGTCAATATCTTTGAGACGTGGTTCGTTAACTATTGTCCTGAAACCCTCGATTCCAATCTTCCCCTTGCCTATGTGTTCATGTCTATCCTTCTTTTCGCCAAGCCCAACCTTTGAGTCATTCCCATGTATGAGTTTTAATCTATCTAAACCTACAATACGAGCAAATTCATCTAGGATTTTTATTACCGTCTCCTCTGTCCTAACATCATAACCAGAAGCTAAGAGATGAGCTGTGTCAAGGCATATTCCCAGCTCATGTTGGCCGACCTTCTCAAGAATCTCAGCAAGCTTTTCAAGTTTATCACCTAAAGTAGCTCCCTGTCCTGCTGAGTTTTCTATTAAGAGCTTCGTTGAATGTAAATTAGAGTCCAAGATTTCCCTTAGGCCATCAATAACCTTCTTTAGCCCTTCTGATTCTCCTAGTTCCTTTGCACTTCCTAGATGAGTTACAACGTATTTTGCTCCGATAAGACTACCTCTTTGTATCTCTTCCTTTATGATTGAGACAGAGGAATCCCTTATTCCTTCATTTTGTGAAGCAAGGTTTATGTAATAGGGTGTGTGAATGCAATAATGTGTGAAGTTATATTTGGAACATTCCTTTAGAAAATCCTCAACTGTAATTTTATCTAGTCTGGGTGATTTCCCACCCTGAGGGGACCTTGAAAAAATCTGAAAACACTCGCAGCCCAGTTTATAAGCACGATATGGGGCATGAATAATCCCCCCTGCAATAGATACGTGAGCGCCAAATTTCATTTGCTTAGTATAATTAATTAGGATATTTTATACCATTCCTTCAAGTTTATACCGAATTAGAACCCGAAATGCAATTAAAGGATTTTTAGAAAATCAATGAGATTAATTAGAAGTCATCTGATAAGGAAAAGTAAGTCCTGCGTAAATTTTTACGTTATTTGAAAAACTTTTGCATCTAACGTCACCTTGAGCACTCTTAGGTTTTTAAATAGCGTCTTTACAAATTTTTTCACCTTCTGGATAATCTCTTTTTCCATAATTACCTATTTTTATCCAACACAGTTTGCAAAGCTTGTCTACCTAATAACTCCTGCGTTAGGGGTAATAATGTTCGGAATGGGAATTACGCTCCGTGGTGAGGATTTCAAAAGAATATCTCAAAGGCTCGTGCTGTTTCAATTGAGGTTGGAATGCAAAACTCTGGGCTTGGTTTTGCTTTAGCAAGGACTCACTTTGGGGCGCTTGCCGCGCTTCCATCTGGTATGTTTAGCGTATGGCATAACATCTCAGGCTCAGCACTAGCCTGGTGGTGGCGAAGAAAGGATACTAATAATTCAGCGACGAATTGACACGAATGAAATCACAAATTCCAAATAACAAATTTCAAATCCCAAACAAATCAAAATAAAACGAGGCTAGAATGAATCTTGTATTTATTCTTGATTTAGAATTTGTTTGGAATTTGATACTTGGTAATTAAGATTTGTTTGATATTTAGTGCTTGAGATTTGTAGTTTGTTTTGTACATGGTCATTGGAGCCTGTTCATTTGTGGCTAAATAGTTACAAACAGCAAATAAAAAATGGGTGACTTACTAAACTGGAGATAAAAATCGAGATAAAAACAATGAAATATCCACTAAGGGGCTATATTTTTTTAGTAGGGACAGCTTTTTTTACGGCTCTATCTTATGTGTTTGGAAAGGCTGTAAATAAGGATTTAAATCCTGAGACCGTTACATTTTTCTGGTTTTTCGGAGCGTTTTTCTTTTCGATATTTGCTGTAATGCTCATCCCTTCACAGAGAACAGAGCTTCGATATTTGAGAAATTACGTAACTATATTTGTTTTGAGCTCTATAGTAACTGCTATTGGCGCAGCGCTCTGGATTTTTTCTCTGAGAACAATAGGGCCCCCGCTTACGTCATTTCTCATGAAATCCCAGACCCTTTTCTCTTTGTTACTAGGGATTATGTTCCTGGGTGAAAGATTAAATAAAGGAGAAACAATAGGAATAATGCTCACTATTGCGAGTGGTGTCATTGTGGCCTATCAAGAAGAGGGCTACCTGATTCTTGGTACGTTCATGGCTCTTCTTTCGGCTTTTTTCTATTCGTTGTTGTCTTTTCTTGTAAAAAAAATCGCACAAGATTTAAATATGCTTACCGTTGCCAATCTTAGAGCATTAGGAGTAGCAATTGTGGTTTTGGTTTATCTCATAATTACAGAAAGGTTCCAAGTGCCAGGATTAAGGGACTTAGTGTTTATGGCTTTTGGTGGGTTAACAGGCGCCTATATTGCAAAAGCAAGTCAGTTCCAGTCAATCAAGCTTCTTGACGTCTCCCGCTCAACCGCTGTGATGCCCCTTGAATCCCTTTTTGTGGTTCTTTTTTCTTATTTTATATTCCACGACCTACCTTCGGTAATAAAGCTAATAGGTGGGGCAGGGATTGTAATGGGTGTAGTGTTTCTAGTTATATTTCGTGGTGAAAAGGCTGATTTGGAAGTAAGTGAGGATTGAATGATCTTTCGTTCTGACTCTTTACTTTATATCGGTTCTTAATTTCTTTTTCATCTCATGTCTATCAAGTGCTAAGTCTATTAGTCGTGATACAAGCTCTGGGTATTTTATTCCACTTACTTCCCAGAGTTTCGGATACATACTTATCTGTGTAAAACCGGGGATTGTGTTTATCTCACTTACAAATATCTCGCCTGACGATTTTTCCATTAAGAAATCCACTCTTCCCATCCCCTCGCAGGCTACCGCCTTAAAAGCTCTAACAGCATATTCTTGGAATTTCTCTACCAATCCTTTTTCAAGGTTTGCCGGAGCAATGAGCGCTGTGCCATCTTCAATATACTTTGCGATGTAATCATAGAATTCCCTGTGTGGGATAATTTCACCAGGTAGGGATGCAATCGGTTTTTCATTTCCAAGGACGCTTACCTCAATCTCTCTTGGGTTTAATACAGCCTTTTCGACCATGATTCTATGTGAAAAGGTACAGGCAAAGTCTATAGCTTTTTCTAAGCTATCTTCTGATTTAACCTTTGTTATACTCACGCTTGAGCCAAGATTTGCAGATTTCACAAAGCAGGGTACTACAATTTCACTTAGAACATTCCTCGTTATTATTTCTCTTTGTAATTTCCATTCATAACTGTAGAATCCAGCGAACTTTACTACCGGAAGTCTCGCATCTCTAAAGATGGTCTTCATAGCGATTTTATCCATACCAACTGAAGAACCTAGAACCGAAGCGCCTACAAATGGAATTCCCATAAGCTCAAAAAGACCCTGCACAGTTCCGTCTTCCCCATATGTCCCATGAAGAACGGGAAAGAGAACGTCAACCATGTGCTCTCCTTCAACCTTGTTCAAGCCGAGCTCGTAAAATACGGGTTTCTCGGGATTTAAAGACGGAGAAAGAAAGGAGTTAGTGAATATTTTCAAATCTCCATCCTTTATCCACCCATCAATAGACGCTTTTCGCCACGTCCCGTTTTTTTCAATGAAGATGGGAAAGACTTGGTATTTCTCTGGGTTTAAGTTTCTTATAATTGACTTTGCTGAGAGCAGTGATACTTCATGCTCTACCGACCTTCCACCAAAAACAACTCCGACCGTTATTTTAGACAAATTGTCTCCTTGAAATTGTTTTCTAATGGGTTACCCAAATGCAGTTGGGTTGTCAAGAAAATATAGGGGATTTTATTGAAGTAAGTATATCTTTGGTGAAAGAATAGCAATAGGAAGGTATTATGGGTAAAATAATATTAATAAGACAAGAAGGCTACAGAGCAGTCTAGAAGGAGGTGACGATATGATAAGCACCTATACCGCGAAATATATAAAAATAAAATCTGGCTATATGGGGCAGTTGGTAGAGTGGCCGGAGTTGATAACGGAGGGAAAAACTTTAGAAGAGTGTAGGCAAATGCTTCAGGATGCTCTGCGTGAAATGATAATAGCTTACAGACAGCAAAATAAAGAAATCCCAATTGTAAGTGCTCTCTTGGGCGGGACACCCTTAAGACGAGGTCTAATACCATTTCCAATTGATAACTGTTCAAATAATGTAGGCACAGACTTGTCTGTGCAATTTTTGAGCACGAACAAGTTCGTGCCTACAATGCTCCTCAAGTCCTTCTTATTGTCTTATCCCTTATAAGATTTAAGTGATACTGTTCAAATAATGTGGGCACAGACTTGTCTGTGCAATTTTTGAGCACGAACAAGTTCGTGCCTACGTCGAAGGGCGATTTGTGCTCATTTGGCCTGAAATAGGCATCCTTCGACATACTCAGGATTAGCTGATAATTATCTGCTGAACATCTCAGGTATTGAAAGACCTATAGTGGGGGATAGCACAGTCTTTAGTCGGAATTGGTATGAATCATTTGTAGATATTAAAATTAAATATAGTGACCGCCGTTCATTCTAAGGGTAATTCCCGTAATCCAGCTAGCTGCAGGTGAGCAAAGATAAAGGACTGCAAGTGCAATCTCTTCGGGTGTGCCAAATCTTCCCAATGGAATTTGTGCTACTATTTGTTTTCTTATATCTTCAGGTACGGTGCCTAGCATATCGGTTTCTATAAATCCAGGAGCAATTGCGTTTACACGTATATTATTCCCTGCAAGTTCCCTTGCCATTGTCTTTGTAAAACCAATAATTCCGGCCTTAGTTGAGGCATAATTAACCTGACCAACATTACCCATCTCTCCTATGATTGAAGAAACAGAAACAATCACGCCGCTATTTTGAGCAATCATAGGCTCGATCACTGCTTTAGTGCAATTAAATAAGCTTGAGAGGTTGGTTTGGATGACCTCATTCCACTGCTCTGGTGTCATACGCCTGAGTGTTCTATCTCTGTTTACTCCGGCGTTGTTTATCAAGATATCTACCTTACCAAAGTGATTAATGACTGCTTTGCCAAGGTTCTGAGCCTGCTCAAACTTACTCACATCGGCTCGCACTGTTACGCACTTTCTACCCATGCCTTCGATTTGTCTCTTTACCTCATCCGCCTGTTTATCGCTTCTCGCGTAGTTCAATAAAATATCGGCGCCTGCTTCAGCAAAAGCAAGACATATTGCTCTACCGATGCCCCTTGAGCCCCCCGTGACTAGGGCGACCTTTCCGCTTAGGTCATATAGATCCTTTATCATATCAGCACCTCCTAGAGATTATGAGTTATTATTCACGTAGTAAGGATTTATAGATTTAACTTTTTTTAATTATTTGTCAAATCAGGTTAGAAACTTGACTATATCAGCCACAAAGCCCGCGTCGAGCTCAGGCGAGACGACACCAAGACACGAATCCAGAAGTCAGAAGAACAGTGATCTTCTCTCCTGTATTTTGGCTTCTGAATTCTGACTCCTGAATCTAGTATTTCAAATTCATATTTCTACTTTGTGCCGTGGTGGCTGAAAATTTTGCAAATGGTTCTTTCTTAAGGTAAAATGCCACAAGGTAAAAAATTAAGGAGGCTTACGTCAATGCAGAAAGTAGTAATTTGCGAACCACTAAGAACAGCTATTGGTACATTTGGTGGAGTCCTGAAGGATTTTCCTGCTCCAACACTGGGTTCTACCGTTGTTAAAGAGGTTTTAAACCGTACGGGTATTGATCCGAAGGTAATTGATGACTGTATAATGGGAAACATTCTCTCGGCAGGACAGGGGATGAACCCTTCAAGACAGGTTTCTCTTAATGCAGGTCTTAATGTACAAACCCCTGCCTTTACAATAAACAGGGTTTGTGGATCAGGCCTTCAGTCAGTTGTCCTTGCTGCACAGGCAATTAAAGCAGAGGATGCAGAGGTAGTAATTGCCGGAGGTATAGAAAACATGAGTGCTACACCATTCTACCTTCAGAAGGCACGATACGGTTATAGGATGGCAATGCCAAAGGATGAGATAGTAGACGGTATGGTCTACGATGGATTGTGGGACATATTCAATAACTACCATATGGGCGTAACAGCAGAAAACCTAGCTGAAGTGTACAACATCACAAGGAAAGAACAGGATGAATTTGCTTATAAAAGTCAGATGAAGACAAAGGCTGCAATGGAAGGAGGAAAGTTTAAGGATGAAATCGTTCCAGTACCCGTACCTCAGAGAAGGGGGGACCCCATTCCATTCGAAAAGGACGAACACCCCAGGGCGGATACAACATTAGAGAGCCTCGCTGGCTTACGCCCCGTGTTTAAAGTGGGTGGAACTGTCACGGCTGGTAACGCTTCCGGAATAAATGATGGTGCTGCGGCTATGATTGTTACAACACCGGAGAAGGCAAAAGCGCTTGGGCTAAAGCCCATGGGTTCAGTAGTGGCATACGCCGTTGCAGGGGTAGAGCCTTCTGTAATGGGAATCGGACCAGTCCCTGCTATTCAAAAGGTTTTGTATAAGGCTGGACTTTCTTTAGATGATATTGACCTTTTTGAGTTAAACGAGGCGTTTGCAGTTCAGTCCTTGTCTGTGCTTAGAGATCTGCCAATTCCTGATGAGAAAATAAATGTGAACGGTGGTGCTATTGCTCTTGGACATCCAATTGGGGCTTCTGGTGCTATCCTCGTAGTTAAGCTACTTCATGAAATGAAACGAAGAAAAGCAGCCAAAAAAGGCCTTGTTTCACTCTGCATAGGCGGCGGTATGGGAATAGCGATGATTCTTGAAAAGGCCTAGGTTTATAAACGTATAAATCCTTTGTAGTTAGTGATTATACACTGTAGAAATTTAATTGGGTAATAAAAATTAAGAATAGTCTGCAGGTTAATGCATCAATCCCGTGTGGATTATTTATTACCCGCTTAATAAATCAAGTACAGTAACCTCAACAATTGGCAATGAAAAGAGTTTCTGTTATAGGAATAGGAAATACAAGGTATGGAGTAATTAAGGACCGAAGTTTTCTCGACCTTGCAGTAGAAGCGGGGAAGAAAGCTATGGCGGATGCTGGTATAACACCTGATGAGGTTGAGGCCTTTTATCTCGGTAATTACGCAGGAAGCGATTTTATAAACCAGAACCACCTTGCTCCCTATGTCGGTGCGGCTTTGGGGTTGAGACGCGATATTCCCTGTACACATATCGAAAACGCCTGCGCTTCAGGCGGCTCAGCGGTAAGGGAAGGGATTGTTGCTATAGGTTCAGAAACAGCGAAAAAGGTTCTAGTTATTGGAGTCGAAAAGATGAACACAGTTCCTACACCCAAGGTTACGGAGTTTCTAGCTAAGGCGGGAGACTGGGAGCATGAAGTAAAGGTGGGCTATACTTTTCCAAGTGCCTTTGCGATGATGGCTAGAAGACATATGCATCAATACGGTACTACGAGAGAGCACCTTGCGGCTGTTACCGTAAAAAACCATAAGAATGCCCTTCTGAATCCTGACGCACAAATGCAAAAGCCCGTGACTATGGAGCAGATTTTAAATGACAATAGAGTTGTTGCTGATCCTCTACGTCTTTATGATTGCTCACTCATAACGGATGGTGCATCGGCAGTAGTTTTAGCTGAGAAAGGCACTGCCCGAAACCTTTCTAAAAAACCAGTTGATATAATCGGGTTTGCTCAGGCAAATGATTCCTTTGCACTTTACCAGAAGGACGACTTAACAAGATTTGATGCAACTGTTGAAGCGGCGAACATGGCTTTTCAAATGGCTGGCATAGAGCGAGAGGATATAGATGTGGCTGAAGTTCACGATTGCTTTACTATTGCAGAGATCATTGCAATTGAGGACCTTGGGTTTGTTCCTAAAGGTGAGGGAGGTCCTGTTACGCTTGACGGAGTTACATCACTCAATGGAAAATTCGCAGTAAATACAAGCGGAGGGCTTAAAGCTAAGGGCCATCCTGTTGGAGCAACTGGAGTAGGACAGATTGTTGAAATTGTAGAACAACTTCGAGGTGAGGCTGAGGGTCGACAGGTAAAGAATGCCGAAATTGGTCTTACTCATAATCTCGGTGGCTCCGGCGCAACATGCGTTGTTCACATCCTGGCAAGGGGTTAAGGATGATGAACATAAGAGTTCTTAAGTGTTCTTCCTGTGGAAAGATTAGTTCTATTCCTGCTTATTTCTGCAAATCTTGTAGATCTGAGAAATTGGAAGAGACTGAAGTTCCCGGAGAGGGAACCATTTATACGTATTCAATAGTTCACGTGCCACTTGCAACTCACGAAAAAGAAGCGCCTTACACTGTAGCCATTGTTGAGCTTGAAGGTGGATGCAAGATTACTGGACGAATCCTAGAAACTTCTTCTGATAAACTTTCCGTTGGGGCTTCTGTAGAGGTTACAGAGATTAAAGACGGGGTGTATCTTTTTAAGCTTAGTAATTGAAGAGCCTGCTCCAACTTGTAGCGCGATAGTAATTATATCGAAAAACTTTCTACTAAATTATAAGATCGAGCCATTGCTCTAATCATTTGAAAGAAAAATCGCTTTGAATTTTTCTGGAACAGATGCTACTTTTTTTTCATTGTAATCAAAGAACACTATACCTGTTTTAACTCTTGCAACTTCTCTTCCGGTTTCTTTCTCTGTTATTTTATAAACAAAGTCACAGCCGTATTTAGTAAAATCACATGTTGCAACTTCGATTTTCATAGTTTCACCGTAAAAGGCCTCAGACTTATAGACTATAACAACGTCAGAAATGATTAACCCTGAACCATCAATATCAATTTCCGTAAAACCATATTTGTTAAGCAGCCTCACGCGGGCTTCATGAGTTAAAGATAGAACAGAATCATGTCCAAGGTGGCCACCATAGTTTATATCACTTACACGTAGAGGAATCTCAGTTGAGAAATCAAACTTATCTGGTAAATCTAAGTGAACTCTAGCCATCTATAACGATTCGTTTCAAATTTCGGTAATTCAATTTTAACAAGACATATATTCGTGTTTATATATTCAAAAAGTCGCAAGATTATAATCAAATTACAAAGTTTAGCAAGGAAATATTTCTAATTGACAGTAATTAATCCTATTGGCTAAATTATTAATATTATTGTTTAAAAAACGAAGGAGGGATTAGAGAGCTATGAAGGTTCAGAAAATGAGCATGACTTCCTTAAGAGGATTTTTTGGAAAACTTATAAGAATGAGTTTCTATGATCTTGGTAAAGAGAAGGACACTCAAGTTGCATCATACTTGGTGGATGTGTTAGCTGATTTCGCTCATACTGAGAAGCTATATAAGATCAGAGGATCGGAGGGTAAAAAGTTAGAAACGGTTGTCGAGATGATACTTGATACCCTAGGTGGTTCTCAAGAAACTTCAGGGTGGGAAAGAGACTTGAGAAAATATATAGGTGATTTCACTTTGTTTATGACAGGCATTTTTAGAGATTATGTAATTAGAGGCTCGTATCTCCACTATTACATAAACGAGGGTACAAGGTCTTATTCCTTAGTATCTAAGTTTGACCTCCAGACGGGAAAAGGAAATCCAAGAATGTTTACTAGATTATCAAACGAGTTTGAATTCTATTCTGGTGCTCTCGACTATATGAGAAAGGTTTATTTCCACGCAGATACATCAGGGGACCCATTTTCTGATTTTGTATCTCAGAATCCAAGATGGATAAAGCACTGATGTAGGTTTCCTTTCTATTCTCGAAAATACGGCAGAATCTCTTTTGATAAAACCCTAAACGATTTTTTGCGGTCGGGACTAAAGTCTCTCAGGATGAAATGATTGACTCCTGACCGAATGTATTCTTCTATTTTGTTTATCACATCCTTTTTAGAGCCGGCGATAACGAAGTCAAGTACAATTTCTCTTGAATAATACTTTGCACCCATTTCTCTGAATCTTCTTAGCATGTCTGTATCGTTGGGCATTATCTTTGTGTACTGAAGTTCTTTATATTCATCTGCAATTTCTATATTGTATCCCGCCTCATTAAGTAACTCAGGCCAGATAAGGGCGTGTTTAATAGGCTCTAGCGTTTTATAGGCTTCGTCTTGATTTTGAGCAATTGATACGAATATGTAAATGCATTTTTCTATCTGGCCTATAGTTTTCTCTTTAGCTCTTGCTTCTTCTACGGCTTTTGATTTCTCGGCAAATAACCTAGGTGGCATCGCATTTGTAACCCAACCATCTCCATGCTGACCTGCAACACTGAGCGCTCTCTTTGCAGTCGCAGCTATATATATAGGAACGCCGTTTTCTTGTACGGGTTTTATTCTCAGTTCAGCTTGAGATAGTTTGTATATTTCTCCATTGAAGTCTACCGGCTCTCCTTTCCAAAGAGCGCGCATGATCTTAACGGATTCTGCAACGCGCTTTAATGGTTTATCCCATCTTATTCCATAAGGATCAAGATTCATTTTTTCTCCGTATCCGACACAGACAAAAATTCTTCCGCTTGAGATATGATCAACGGTTGCAAGACGATGGGCAAATATTGCAGGATGAATTCTGTGTGCATCACCAATCGTTCCCATTACGATCTTTTTTGTTTTGATAGATGCGGCTGTAATTACAGACCATACTTCGGGAGTTAATGATTTAGCCATAAATACGACGTGATCAGGAAACCATACTGTATCGAAGCCACCTCTTTCATAGAGCATTGTGTAGTTAATTAAATTAGCTACTGATTCTCCAGGCACAGGACCTGCGATTCCAAATTTTAACTTTTTTTCCATGTTTGATGCTCCTTATTTCTTTAGATTAATCCTATTATACAACACACAATCATTAAGCTGCTAAATAAATATTGATTCTTTGTTAAAGAAGTATTTATGTGTGTAATCATCTTATAGAAAATGGGCATTTATGATAGTAGCGAATTTATATTCTTTAATAAATGAATATCAATGACTTATGTCTTAGATGAATCGCATAAATATGTCTGTCAATATTATGTCTTGATTTTTTCTAGTATGGAGTTATTATTCTATCCCGATTTTAAAATTCATGTGGAGAAGGCGAAGTGGTGGAGGTAGTACAATGGAAAAGTTAGAAAAGGAACACTTTAGTAAGCATGTTGACATCGAGTCGAAGAGGTTTTTTTTCGACGTGAAAGAAAACCATAAAGGAAAATACTTGAGGATCACTGAACTAAGTGGGGGAAGATCATGCATAGTAATACCACTTGGTGGGATCAAGCTTTTCAGAGAACGACTCGGCGAGATAATAGAAGAGGCTGAAAAATTACTTATTGTTGAAGACGATTTCTAAGATTTCGTCGTTGTTCGAAAGCTTATTTGTTGGTTTCGTTTTAAAATAATATTAAAATAAAAAGTTGGGGCGGTTAACTCAGCGGCAGAGTGCCATCCTCACACGGTGGAAGTCACTGGTTCAAATCCAGTACCGCCCACCACTGAGTTGTGTATCGTGTTTAGTGAATCGTGATTCGATACACGAGCCACAATTCACGAACCACGACTTTGAAGAAATGGCGTTCTTACAACTGTTGCTGATTTGCTTTCGCTGTTTATACTTACTATAACCTTAGTCTCAGGATCTTTAAATTCCCTTCTTATGTATCCAAGGGCTATTACCTTATTAAGTACTGGAGAAAATACACTGCTTGTTATATGACCGATTACCCGTTCACCAAGAAAGATTTTATCGCCCTTTGAGGGCAGGGTTTCGCTTTCAATTTCAAATCCAACAAGATACCAATTTACGTGACCTCTCCACTTAATACGTGCAATCACTTCTTGTCCCACGTAGCATCCTTTCTCAAAACTTATTGCATCGAGGAGTCCTGCTTCAAGCGGGATTGTCTCTTCATCCATATCTACGTCGTATCTGGGAATGCCTGCTTCAATTCTTAAGGTTTCTATTGTCTCAAGACCAACAGGCTTTAATTCAAGGTCTCTACCATTTCCAATTAGAGATTCCCAAAGAAGCTTAACTCCATCAGGTTGGATGAAAAAATCATATCCCTCTTCCCCTGTTCGATTTACTCTTGTTATCATAACCTCAGTGCTGACAATCTCTCTTTTAAGAAATTCATATTCCTTTAGTTCTGGGATTTCTTCGCCCAAGGATTTTTCAAGAAGCCTTTTGGAATTAGGACCTTGAATAGAGAGTAAACAGTAACTATCGGTTAGGTCTTCAATATTTGCTTTGTAGGATAGTTTATATTTAAGCAAAAGTTCTCTTACTTTTTCATTAAGACCCGGCTCTAGCTCGACTAGTAAAGATTCTTTCTCCCGATATATCTTCATATCTGCGACCATTTTTCCCTTTACTGTAAGTAGGGTGGCGTATAGGCCTTTGCCTTCTTCTAATTTCATAACATCATTAGTCACCATGCCCTGTAGAAATTTTAAATGTTCCTTTCCACTCATACGCAACTTCCCATGGTGCGAAAGATCAATAAGTCCAACACCTTTTCTTATAGCAAGATATTCCTCTAAAGGGTTATTGTAACTTTTAGGCATTAAAAAACCTGAAAAGTCATCAAAAATGGCACCTAGCAAAGAATGAACATCATAAAGCAAGGTTTTTTTCATCTTAACTTTCCAAAAATAATTTTAGGGTAAAATTATTATAACGCACGATTCTCTCAGTAATAAATATTGCGATGTAATATTTATGGTATCCCAATCGAAATAATTATAACAAGCTATTTTGTTAACGGTAAATTGAGTTTTTTGATAATACCAATAATAATATATTATGCATTAGATTTAATCCCTTAAAAGGAAGCAATATGATGACTTTTAAATTCATACCCCTTTTTTTTGCTCTAGTTTTCTTATTTTTTCCAAGTAGTGTTAGAGCGGGATGGATAGTTGAACAGGTTATTTACAGCGTAGCAACTTCTTCCAAGGAATCTTCGAAGCAAAAGATCAAATCCAAGTTTTATTTCTCTAAAAACAGGGTTAAATCCCTTCAGGGTAACTCAGAGATAATCATAAACTATAATAGCAATCAGATATTCATTGTTGATTCCGGTAGAAAGCTTTACTGGGGTGGCACAATTGAGGAGTATATAAATGAGATAGCGAGGTCCGTTGCTCAGTCAAGAAAGAAATTGGAAGAATCTCTAAAAAACATGCCGC
>JAHFBK010000109.1 GCA_023250035.1 Candidatus Dadabacteria bacterium | reverse complement strand
CAGTAACAAACGTTGAAGATCCCTCAAGCATATAAATAATGTCCGTGTCTTTTACATGAACCTCAGCCATACCTGGTTCGGTACGGCGACTTGCATGAATCTTGTAGTTAGATACTTCAAGCAACGGCACCCCCTTGGCAAACGCAGCTGAGACTTTACTATTGTCAAAATAGGTAACCTTTGGAGATGGGGCAGTCATCATACTGGCTGAAGAACTACCTATTGCATTGGCTCCGGCTACCGCAACCTCCTCGTCTTGTTGAGCGCTTGCTGCACCGCTAACACCAATTGCGCCAACGATTTCCCCACCTAGCGTGACAGGGACACCGCCCTGCAGTGGCGTGAAGTCCTGAAGGGCAACCATTGAGGTTCTACCTTTAGCGATAATGTCTTCAAAAACCTTTGTTGGCTTTTTAAAAAGTGCAGCGGTCCTAGCCTTTCCTATTGAAATGTTTGCACCTGCCGCAAATGTGCCGTCAAGCCGTTCAAGAGCGATGAGATTTCCACCGTCATCTACAACTGCTATAGCAGCCCCGGGAGCGGGAGCATTGTTCTTCTTTGCATAGTCCACTGCTGCAGCTATTACCTTCATAGCCCCCTCAAGCGTAAGTGACTTCTTGTTTGCTACTTGAGCATGGCTTGGAGTCACCATTAACAAAAAAAACAACGTTATAATCATGTTCTTAAAATTCATAATCTTCTCCTCTTAGTTGATTAATTCCCAATTAATTAGCTTACCGCCCCAACCATTACCCGCTCCCTTTACGGGGAAAGGGACTGGAGGGGATAAAGTCTGCGCTGAATCAAGCTTCAGCCCGCTTAAAAAAACTAGCTACATCACCGGTGACGAAAAGGAAGCTTCACCCAACAAGGTCTCAGCAAAGGCACACCAAATTTGCACCTTCACAACATCAGGAATATAAGACGGTAGAGTGATACTCTTGTTAACCTTTCCGCCTTTTATGTCCAAACGCTGGAGTAGGTAAACATTTCCCTTTGAATCAATCACCTGCCAATGAGGATCAGGGGTATTAGGAACTTTAAAATCGTCAGACAAAATTAAGACGTTCTTGCCATCCTGCTTACTGTGGGTTACAGTACCTCCGTTCACTTTTACCCCCTTAAAGGCTGTGCTGGTGTGCATGTCAGCAGCGAGGCTGCTCATTGCAGCAAGCAAAAAAACAGCAACTAAAGAACTGAAAAGACCCATTCGGATCCTTTTGAATGTACCAAGGTTATCCATGGCAATACCTCCTATAAGTGGTTTATTCAAGTCAAAAACTCTCATGATCAACCCTCTTTTTTCTTTAGTCTCAAGAACCTGTTTTCACTGCCCCAGGGTATCCACAATGTATGCAACGTTTATCGTTTTCATGGTGGAGTTTGGCGCAAGATATTCTATTCGAACCCCGTGTACGCAAGTAAACCTCCGCTGCTAATAGCATTCCTATAGGCGGAGCGGTAAAGTAGATCCATAGAAAGTTCCAAAGCTGTGCATGAAAAGCCGAGCCAAAGCTTCGTGCCGGATTCATACTCATACCCGAAATTGGTGCTTCTAGAGAGATATAAACCGCAACCAACACACCAGCGAAAAGCCCTGTATACCTTGCAATATCATTAGTATTAGACACAATAAGAATTACAAACATGAGAATAAAAGAGATAATAAGTTCAGCTAGAAATGCTATTCCGTTTCCAACCATCCCTGGTACAGTAGCAACATAATTAACTGCTGGATGGGAAATTAGCTGACCCATCAAAGTAGATGCTATCAGAACACCTATAACTGCCCCTACGAACTGTGCGACAATATAGAAAACCGCATCCCAGAACTTAACCTTACCAAGGCGAAAGAAGGTCAACGTAACAGAAGGGTTTATGTGAGCCCCTGATTGCTTTCCCCAAGGTGAATAAATGATACCGACTGCGGTGAGGCCCATCGCTATTCCCATCAGAACGCGTCGTTGAAAAGGGTCGGGTAATGCCTGATGTACAGGCGAATCTGGATGCTCAAGAACAAAACCAAAAAAGCATGCTGAAATCATAAATAAGCCAAGTCCAGAAGCCTCTATAAGATATTCAGGCCAGTGCTGACTTAGGGCTTTTATCATTGTAAGCTTCTCTGTATTCCCCTGAGAAACTGCTATAGTATTCATTATGGCTATATTAGACGTTAGTAGTTTTAAGAAAGATTTAAGTAATTAGTCTTAAACTTGGATTTTTAACAATAGCGATTAATGACTTAAGTCGTATGTATCATTCTTAGGCAGTAGGTATACGATTTAGACCTTTAGAGTAAGATTTATGCGAAATAAAGTTTAGAGATGACCTAATAAGTTTGACATCAGAAACCTTATGTATAAAGTATATGGAGATTAAACAACAAATAATTGGTACATGCACTGAAGAGCCCATATAATAAATAGAATTCAAGAATTGATATTCTTAACATCATCTAGAGAATGTCAACATATTATAAAAATACATCCGATCTCTATATCAAATTCGGCAAATTAAACCGATAGCAAAAATTTTGTAATTTGAGATTTAACATTAAATTATCTAATCAAAATTGACTTCTAAAAGAAATAGGTCAAGGAGGGTTTAATTTATATGTCTCAGAAACCGAGATCGATTATGGAGCTCAAAGCTAGCGAGTACAAGGTAATTAGCGTAAAAGAGGAAATGAGAAAGAACCTAATTGATAAGCTCCGTCGTGGTGAAGTAATCTTCCCTGGCATTATTGGATATGAAGAAAGCGTGATCCCGGGGATAGAGACTGCGATCTTAGCCGGCCATGATATGATTTTCCTCGGAGAACGAGGACAGGCAAAGACAAGATTGATTAGAGCTCTCATAACCCTCCTTGATGAAGAGATTCCTGTAATAAAGGGCTGTGAGATTGACGATAATCCCTATGCTCCAGTCTGTAAAAGGTGTCGTGACATTGTAAAAGAGCTCGGTGATAAGGTAGAAATCTCATGGATTAAGCGAGATGGTAGATATGGAGAAAAACTATCAACACCTGATGTTTCAATCGCTGACCTTATTGGAGAAGTAGATCCGATTAAGGTTGCTGAAGGTAGATACCTCTCGGATGAACTTACAATCCACTTTGGACTTATTCCTAGAAGTAACAGAGGTATTTTTGCAATAAATGAACTTCCTGATCTTGTAGAGAAGGTCCAGGTTGGGCTTTTAAATATAATGGAAGAAAAGGATGTACAAATAAAAGGCTACAAGTTACGTCTTACTCTGGATATTTTAATAGTTGCCACCGCCAACCCGGAAGACTACACGAACCGTGGTAGAATAATAACCCCGCTTAAAGACCGTTTTCAGGCACAGATTAGAACGCATTACCCTTCAACACGTGACGAAGAAATAAAAATTACTGAACAAGAGGCAAGGGTTTTAAATAGAGAAGGCCATACTGTCAAAGTGCCTAAGTTCATAAAGGAAATAATTGCTGAAATAACCTTTCAGGCAAGAGGGTCACATGAGATAAACCAGCGTTCCGGTGTAAGCGTTAGAACAACAATCACAAATTATGAAAGCATAATCGCAGCCGCAGAAAAAAGGGCAATAAAAATGGAAGAACGCGAGGTTTCGCCAAGAATAACAGATTTTCCTGCAATTGTCCCCTCAACTGTAGGAAAGATAGAACTTGAATATCTAGGTGAAGATACAACTGAAGCAAGCGTGGTAGAAAAGTTAATAAAGAGGGCGATAAAGATAGTCTTTGACTCATATTTCACTTCTTTGAGCAGCTTTTCCGAACTCCTTGAGAGCTTTGAGCAAGGCTACGTCGAGGTTTCAGATACTATGTCATCTGATGAATACCTTGTGGGAATAAAAGAGATTAAAGGTCTTAAAAAATGTATTGAGACTCTTGGTATAGATCAAACCCCAGGTCAAATTGCATCAGCAATTGAATTTATATTAGAAGGCTTGCATTTAAGCAACAAACTCAACAAAGAAAAGGTTCGTGGGAGAATAATATATAAATGAGGAATTAGGCATTGGGTAAACACCGTAAGGTGTGAGAGCGTGAGGGGTAAATCGCCTAACCCCTTACGCCTCACGATTTACGCCCTCACGTCTAGTTCCTACGTACACTTACATGACAACAATCTATAGATACCTAAAATGGGATGGATTACAGGGTGATTTTAAGTTAGAACCTCAGGAGCTTTTTAAGGAATTCTCCAACTTTCTTATGGAGGGATGGACAACTGATGAAGCCTTTGAGTGGATTATGAAACAGGGTGTACGTGGTGAAAACATAAAGGTTATGGGGGTTGACGAACTGCGCTCTGAGCTCTCTAAATATAAGGAAATGAAGTTTCAAACATTTAACCTCCGTTCATCTCTATCTGAAATCAAGGATGAACTGGATGAGATTGTCGAAATGGAAATTAACACCTTAAAAGAAAATCTTTCTAGAATATCACCCGAATATCAAAGAAGAAAAAACTTTCTTAGAAGCCTCCCACAAAAACTTAGTACAGCCATTGAGAAGCTATCGGGCTACGATTTTATGGATAAGGACGCTAAGGAGAGATTTGAAGAGTTCAAACAGAAGCTAGAATCAATAAAAAGGGTTGAAAATTTTATGCACAGATACGGTGAAAAATTCAGGGGTAAAACCTCACTTGGATTTCAGGAAACCCTAGACCTTATCGAAGAGTTTGAAAGAATAGAACAGCTCGAACACAACCTTATGTCGGGAAACTTTGAGGTTGTGAGGCTTGAAGACCTTAAGAAGATGACAAGTGATGAAGGCTATAATTCTTTCATCCTCCTAAGAGATTTCAAATCAACGCTAGAAAAATCTGGGCTTGTTAGGATACGTGGTCAGTATATCGAACTCACTCCCAAGGGAATTAGAAAAATCGGAGAGCACGCACTAAGGGATATTTTTATATCCATTAAAAAACATCAATTTGGAGAACACGAGACAACAAAACGTGGCTTTGGCACGATAAAACCAGAAGAAACCAAAGAGTATGAATACGGAGATCCGTTTAATTTAAATGTAGTTGGAACACTAAAAAACTCCCTCCTTCGCGAAACAAAGGGAAGCCCCATCAAAGTCGCTCCTGAGGATTTCGTGGTCTATGATATGGAATATCATACACAAGCCACAACCGCTATCCTACTAGATCTCAGTTGGTCCATGAGCTTTCAGGGAAGGTTTCCGGCTGCAAAGCGCGTAGCCCTCGCTCTTGATCATTTAATAAGAACACACTATCCAAGGGATAATTTCTACATAGTTGGATTCTCAACAAGGGCAAGGACTCTTACACCTGAGCAGCTCGCAACAACGAGCTGGGATTCAAATGACCCATTTACTAATATTCAAGAGGCATTAATGCTTGGCTCTAAACTTGTATCAAAACATAAGACACCAAATAAACAAATAATCCTTATTACAGACGGTCAGCCCACGGCCTATTTTTTGGATGGTTACCTTCAGGTTGAACTGCCTATGTTTTTTGGAGGATTAAGTCCAAGGGCAACATTTGAAACCTTAAAAGAAGTAAAGCGTTCCACAAGAATGGGAGTAACTATAAATACCTTCATGCTCGATGATAGCCCATCTTTAAGAAGATTTGTAGATGAAATGACCCGTATAAATAAAGGACGTGCCTTTTTTACAACCCCTAGCCAACTAGGAAAATACCTACTTGTAGATTATCTAAAGAGAAAGAAGAGACGGATCTAGGCGTAAAACGTAAGGGGAGAGGAGTGAGGCGTGAGAGGGTAAAAATAATATAAAGACGACAGTCAGAGTGTAGAGTTAGAACATAGTAAGGTGTGGGTGTTGGAGAAGCCGCATAAGAAACTGGATGTGTGGAGAATGTCAATGGATTTAGTAACTCAAGTTTATAAGGTAACCGACAAATTTCCTAAAGAAGAAAAATTCTCTTTAGCTGATCAAATTCGTAGATCCGCAATTAGTGTACCTAGCAATATTGCTGAGGGTGCTGCAAGAAATACTAAAAAGGAATTCGTCAATTTTCTTCACATAGCTCAAGGGTCTCTTAGCGAATTGGATACTCAGATAGAGTTGGCAAAGCGGCTTAAATATATTCAAGAAGAAATTTGGAAGGATCTCGATATTACGATGGAAAGAATTGATAAAATGCTTACCGGCCTAATCCGCTCTCAAAAATCCCCTAACGATTAACACCTTACGCCTCACGACTCACACCTCACGCTTCACCCCTTACGCCTCACGACTCACACCTCACGCTTTACCCCTTACGCCTTACGCCTCACTCCTTACTCCTCACATTTATATTGCCTAGAAAGTTTAAATACAGCATCAAGGCCCTGATTATACCCCCTCTCCGTATGGTTGCGTGATTTCAAAAGTACCTCGTTTGAACCACATTCAAATGTCATAATTCGTGATTCGGATTGCTTGAGACCAAGAGCCTCTTTACGAATCCCAGCGACATTTATAAACATAGTTCCATTGTACTTTTTCGACTTTCCCACATCATTCGGAAACCATTGAGGGATGTGAACATGACCTGAAAGCCAAATGTCTACTCTGTATTTTTCGAGTACATCAGTAAACCGTTTGGAATCTTTGATCTGCCTTCTTCTGAATGAGGAAAATGGTATTCCACTTCCTTCGAGTGGAGCGTGAGTAATAGTAACAATTATCTTATCCTGATTATTTATTACTAAATTCTTCCACCAATTGAATGTTTCATCAGAAATATCCGTTTCTGAACTTGTAAGTTCATCTGACATAAATATAAAAAGTATGTTTCTTTTAACAAATGAATAATTAAATTTTTCATTTATTTTCTTTTTGTAAAGCACACCATTATCCCACTTTACATCGTGATTACCAGCAATCTCATACCATTCTTTGATATAAGATGAAGGTTTCATTGAAAGGTACCAATCAAAGTCTTCTTCATTTGCCTGCTGAACAATATCCCCTGCTACGATAGCAAAATCTATATCAGAAACATTCTTGTTAATATCGTTAATCGCCTTCTGGAATTGTTGTTTTTGCCCTCGGTTTTTAGGTTGAATATCTGAAAGCAACCAGATTTTTAGTGTATTTTGAGGATTCTTCCATATATTTTCATCAGTTTTTGAATTAACCGATTTACCCAAATAACATGCACAAACAATAAGAAGAACAAAAAACAGATAAGGAATTTTTCTAGCAAGCATTGTTAATAACTTTTATTCCTAAATATCTCAAAGTCTCATCCCATGTCCTACTTTCAAACTCTTTCTCTCCGCCTCTACATTTTGTAAGAAGCAAGAGCATTTTTCAAAAGTGTTCACAGAGTTTTTATTTAAAAAATCTTTCTCGGTGATCTTTGTGTACTCTGTGGCGAAGTAATATGTTTAGATAGTTAATAATTGGAAAAGTATTATAGCTAGAATTAATCCCAGTTCAAACTGAGGCTGGGGTTGGACTGTCTCATCAGTCATTCCTACGGTCTTCTTTTGAGTTGCCGC
>JAHFBK010000108.1 GCA_023250035.1 Candidatus Dadabacteria bacterium | reverse complement strand
TAGGGCTTAAGACTAAGGGAGGTCCGAGAGAAATAGGAACTTCGGTGACAAAGGCAGTAGTTCTATCGTTTATATTGATTTTGGTTTTTGATTATTTTATTACAAGGCTTTTAATCTTGCTTAATTTAGATTAGCCTTTAATTAAATGGAAATCAGACTATGGGTATAAGAGCTGAAACAACAGATGGAATAAAGTCAGATGATGGAGCTAACTATAGACAGAATATCCCTGTAGGGGTAAAGATAATCAAATTAAATAAATCCTTTGGGGGTAATTACGTCCTAAGGGACTTGTATTTGGAGGTTATACAGGGAGAGACTCTTGTTATTATAGGAAAAACGGGGTCGGGGAAAAGTGTGCTCCTTCGTCACATTATCGGACTCGAAAGACCAGACTCGGGAGAGATCCTAATTAATGGAATGGATGTCAACGATCCTGAGGTAAGAAAGAAACACAGATTTGCTATGGTTTTTCAGTCCTCAGCGTTATTTAATTCACTCACAGTTTCAGAAAATATAAGCCTCTACTTAAGAGAACATAGACTGTTTGATGATGAAAGTACTATAAGCCAAATTGTTTCTCATACCCTCGGTATTGTCGGTCTTGAGGGGAAGGAAAATAATATGCCCTCGGAGCTCAGTGGAGGTATGAAAAAAAGGGTAGCGATTGCACGTGCACTTGCTATTAACCCTGACCTTATTCTTTTTGATGAGCCAACTTCAGAGCTTGACCCTATGATGGCTCAGACAATAGGCGAAGCGATAGTAAATCTCAGGAAACACGTTGAGGTTACACAAATCGTAGTAACACACCATGTTGACCTAGCCTTCTATATTGCGGATAGAATAGCTGTGCTTGATCAAGGGCATATCATAGAAGTAGGTACTCCAAAAGAGATTGACAGAAGTACAAATCCGCTTGTTACGAAGTTTATAACGACACAGTTTGAAAGAGAAGAAGGAGGTAGGAGGCTATGAAAACAGAGGTTAAGGTAGGTATCTTTTTCGTTGTGGGACTAGTAATACTCCTTATAATATTCGAGTTTATTGCAGGAATTCCTATTTTTACAAAAGAGTATTCTTTTAAAACCTATTTTAAATCTGTCGGCGAACTTAAAGAGGGGAATCTCGTGAAGCTATCTGGTGTTGAAGTGGGAAAGATCTCAAAGATAAAGATAGTGGATGGAAAGATAGAAGTAACCTTGAAAGTAAAGAAGGGAACCCCTATAAAGAACGATTCTCTTGCAACTATTAAACTCACAAGCCTTCTTGGAACAAGCTTCATCAACCTCACATTTGGTTCTCCGGAAAGCCCGCATGCCCCACCCGGAAGCATACTTGCTAGTGAAGAGCCAGCGGATATAAGCGAAATTCTTGCTAAGGTGGAGTCAGCAGTAAGCTCGATTGAGTCTGTATTTTCAGATAATGGTGAAAAGATAGGCAGTATATTAAATAGTTTAGACACAGTGCTTAGTGGGGCAGCTCGTGGTGAAGGAACCCTTGGAAAGCTAATAAAAGACGACTCCCTTTATAATGAGGCGAGAGATACACTTGCTAACCTTAACGAAATATCCAGCGATATAAAGCAGGGAAAAGGCACCTTGGGAAAGCTCGTAAAGGATGAATCCCTTTATAATGAGACAAAAACTACAATGGCAAACCTAGGTCAACTTGCAAAGAGGCTTAACAGTGCTGAGGGAACATTCGGAAAACTGCTTAAAGACGATACACTTTATAATCAAGCAACGGAGGCAGCAACGAATCTTAACTCAATACTAAAGAGGATAGACAAAGGGGAGGGTACTATAGGGAAACTCGTCACCGACGACTCGCTTTATTATGATGCAAAAGACGCAGTAAAAAAGGTTGAAAGAGCTATTGATACTCAGGAAGATCTCGCACCTCTAACTACAATAGGAACCGCGTTCGGAATTCTTACCGTGTTTTAGAATGGTAATCGTGGATTGTGAATTGGGTTATGTAAATCGTGCATCTAGTATAGAGAAAGCGGATTGCAAATCACGATACCAAAACTACGAATCACTATTAACGAATTATAACTCTTAATTTTTATTCTGCTTAATGATTCCCCAAACATTAGTTGTGAGGAGTAGTTACATGAAGTTAGACAACATCCCTATATCAAAAATAGACTTCGATGATGATACATTCTTACTAGGTTCGAGAATAGATTCACCTTTACTATTAAATTCAATTAGAGAGATAGGTCTTATAAATCCACCGATCTTAAGAGACAAAAATCATGTGTACCAGATAATCTCTGGATATAAGAGGCTCAAAGCATGCAAGGAATTGGGCATAGAAGAGGTTTTTTCAAGGGTTTATAAATCTGGCGAAATCTCAAACGAGGAGTGTTTGAAAATCGTTTTCTATGAAAACCAAGAAAGACTCGGTGACATGGAAAAGGCAGAGCTTCTTTTAAAATTCAAAAGACTTTGCGGGTTAGAACAGAATGAACTTACCCAAAGGGTGCTCCCATTTTTAGGGATTCTTCCGTCGAGGAAAAATTTTGAAAGGTACATGCGACTCGCTGAGTTAGAAAAAGAGATAAAGGATGCCTTTTATTCTGAAAAAATAACAATAGAACAGGCTATTATTCTAAGTGAGGTAGAAGATCCTATAAGGAATGAAATCCAGAAAAGGGTACTTTTAAAATACAAAATGAATACCAATGAGACGCGGGAGGTTATAAAAGAAATTCAAGAACATGCTCTCAGGAATAAAAGGAGCGTTGAGGAGATTGTTGATCAAATTGAGCATAAAATTGGTCAGGGAGACGCAAGAACTGACTTATTTAGACGTGAGCTTAAATTAATGAGATATCCCATGCTAACGCGGGTTGAGGAAGAGTTCAAAGATTGTTTAAAGAGTTTAAACGTGCCAAAGGATTTAACGATACATCATCCTCCTTTCTTTGAGGGTAATTATATTGAGATTAGAATGAGAATCGAAAGTGCTCAAAGGTTATCTGAAATCCTTTCGTACCTTAAGTCGGTTCTTGAGGAGGGTTTAATAGATAAGCTTCTAGGTATAGTAAAAGAAGGTAGATAGACCGACGGTTACAGTCTTAGTTAATAAAAATAAATTTAGCAATATTTGCTTCGCACCTAAATTCTTTATATATTCATCAAGGTTGTAAGATGGCTACCAGTCATTATCAACGTAAATCACGAGTTCCTGACCGGGAAATATTCTGTTTTGATTTCTAACAACATCCGAATTCCAATTATATATGACATGCCAGTCCCTTGCGTTAAGTAAATAATATCCTGCGAGCAAGTGTAGTTCCTCACCCTTCTTCACAGTATGGATTATGAGACGTTTACCGGGTTCAGGTAAAGGTGTTTCGGCTTTTAAGTATTGTGAAATTATAATGAACGTAAGAAAAAGGAGCGATACTTGAAGAATTCTTATCATTTTACGTCTCCTTCACAATAAGGTTCTATAATCCAATTTTACTATTTTTTAAGAAATAATAAAATAAAATCATTCTTAAAGTTGAGTTTTCTCTATTTGTCGTAAACTAATTGAAAAATTCGAATAGTACTTAACACATGGAGTAATTAAGATGAGGGCTGTAATTCAGAGGGTAAAAGAGGCAAGGGTCGATGTAGATGGAGAAGTAGTCGGAAAAATTGGACAAGGTCTACTTGTACTACTTGGAGTTGGGAAAGATGATACTGAGGATGACGTTCGATATTTAGCTGAGAAGGTTTCAGGGTTGAGGATATTTGAAGACGAGACAGGCAAGATGAATCTTTGTATTACAGATGTAAAAGGCGAAGTTTTAGCCATCTCTCAATTTACCCTTTACGGTGATTGTCGAAAAGGAAGGCGTCCATCGTTTGATGAAGCCGCACCACCTGAAGTAGCTGAGAGGCTATACAATCTTTTTATAGAGGAGATAAGAAAAAGTGGAATTAAAGTTGAGACGGGCAAATTCCGTGCTCTCATGGACGTGCATCTTATCAATTCGGGACCCGTAACGATTTTATTAGATAGTAAAAAATTGTTTTAGTGAAAGTCCTTCAGCTTTCCATGTAATTTAACTCTGGTAGCACACCAGTTCCCTCGACTGAGCTCGGGACAGGCTAGCCGGCGGGGGTAACAGCCGAATCGTTTCCCGATTGTAGGGGCAACCCTCGCGGTTGTCCAAAAATAAGGCAGGTGCAAGACCTATCCCTACCCCATAATTTTCAATTGCAATTTGATTTTCAAGGCTCGATTGCTATATTTAACAATGTGGAAAAGGTTGTATGTCAGAATCCAAAGGCGCATAGGGATTTCTTCTTAGAGGAGAAGTACGAAGCCGGAATTGAGCTTAAAGGCTCTGAGGTAAAATCCCTCCGTGAGGGTCAGGCAAGCCTAAAAGAAGGGTTTGCGATGATCCAAGGAGATGAAGTGTTTCTTATCAATAGCTACATAGCTCCATATGAAGGCGCAAACAGGTTTAATCACGACCCAAGGAGAGAAAGAAAACTCCTTCTACATAAGCGAGAAATCAATCGCCTTATTGGAAAGACGAAGATTAAAGGTTATACTTTAATACCTGTAAGGATTTATTTTAAAAACAGGCGTGCCAAGGTTGAGCTGGCGCTCGCAAAAGGAAAAAAGGCTTATGACAAGCGTGAAGATATAAAACGACGTGAAGCCCAAAGGGAAGTAGAAAAGGCATTGAAAAAGCGTTAGCAACTATTGAGCCACGAATTATCACAAATGAACGCAAATGAAAATAATAGGGCAGGATACTAGATGCAAGATGCAGGAAATACGAAAGGAGATAGATCTTTGAAGTGGGGGCGATCTGGCTTCGACGGGGAATGGGATAACCCAAGCTGCATGTCGAGTTTCTGCTAACTCGTAAAACTGGCAGAGCACATAATAAGTGCCGAACCAATCAATGCACTTGCTGCCTAATTAGAGCAGCGGCGTCTCCAAAAACCTCGCCCGTTGAGTTTTTGTGAGGCGTGAGCTAGACGGGCTTGTCTGCAGGTGGTGCTTGTGACACAGGTTGACGAGATATTTAACAAGCTGGCAGTGAAAATCCTGCCTATCGGAGTTATCACTGCGACAACTAATAGATGGGATAAACATGTAGACGCAGGGTGAGGCTCTTCTTCGGACCTGGGTTCGATTCCCAGCGCCTCCACCAGAAACAATTGATATTTCCTCTGCTTGATTTTAGACATTTCCTCATAAAAACTTATAAAATTAGTTTCCAACCGTTGGGTAGGTGGGTGCTTAATCAGGGTAGTAATTAAAGGGAGAATCATTAATGAGGCTTGTAATAAATGAGAGTGGCCTGAGTACATTCAAGCGGCGTGCAAGTCGTGTTTATCCGCGAGAGATTTATGGCATTTTGCTTGGAAAGAAGCTCAAAAATAGTACATATAAAGTCTTAAAGATTGTAATTCCACCAGTTGTAGAATCTACTTATGATTATGTAATTCCTGATTATAACGAGATTGAGCGAATTGTTTTCTCAAGTGGATTAGACTACATCGGCTCAATACATTCACACCCTCAGGCTTCACCTACTGTTTCAGCACACGACTACCAGTACTGGGACAAGAACAAGGATGAGGTTGTTGGAATCCTGAGCATAAGAAAACGAAATTCTTATAAGGTTACAGAACTAAAGTCTGGAGGAAAAATTCATCCCTACCGATTAAATTTAAGACATTCAAGCCAAATGGAGAATGACGATATGTAGAGACGACCCGGCGGGTCGTCTCTACATTAATGCAAATTATCAAATTAACAATGGTAAAGGAGGTTTTATTAGCTACTAGAAATGAGGGGAAGATTAAGGAGTTTAGTACTCTACTTAGTCCCGTATTCGAAAGAGTTATATCACTGAGAGAACTCGATGCAGTGCCTGATATAATTGAGGATGGAGAAACCTTGAAACAAAATGCACTTAAAAAAGCACGCATCATTTCAGGACTTACACAAAAAGTTACACTTGCAGATGATTCTGGGTTAGAAGTTGAGTCACTTGGCGGACGTCCTGGGATTTTTTCCGCAAGATACGCTGGAGAGAAGGCTGGTGATAGAGAGAATATCAAGAAACTCCTTAAGGAGCTTAGTGGGGTAGGTGATAGACGAGCAAGGTTTGTCTGTGTACTTGCCTTAGTATTTCCTGACGGCTTGACGGGGCTCACAGCAAGCGGAAGGGAAATCGTTGTAGAAGGAAGATGTGATGGAATTATTATAGATGATCCAAGAGGCGAGAGCGGGTTCGGGTACGATCCTGTGTTCTTCTTATCTCAGATAAAAAAAACTATGGCTGAGCTAACGCCAGAGGAAAAAAATCAGATAAGCCATAGGGCCCTTGCAGTAAGGAAGCTTATAACATGCTTAGAAGAGTTGAGAACACACAACGAGTAAGCACCTTTGGTGATTTTAAGGTTGTAATGGTAATGAATCCAATTTAAGGAGGTGAAAGAATGTTTTATTTTGTATCGTTTAACCCCAGGGAAGGATCTAGAAGAGAGCAGATAGTTGAAGCTTATAGAAGGTATGCAAGGCACTTTGAGAAGAAGGTTCCTCAATTCAAGCTTGTTGGATTCTATTCACGTAGTGTGCTCCTTGGTTCTAGGCCACATTATTTAGTTATTTGGGAGTTTTCTGAGTACTCTGACTTGGATGAATGGAATAAGTTGTTTGCTAAAGATAAAGAAGGACAAAAGCTTGCAAAGGCGCTTGGAAACCTTGCAACCGACTGGGAGGCAAAGGTTATGTCAAAATTGATTTAGTTGAAAATAAGAGGCGAAATAAGTACAAAGCTGCATGTAATGCTAAGAAAAATTCTAACTCAATAATTAAATCTCATTTGATTAACGAAAGTGACCATAAGGAAGCGCGTATTATATTGGTTGTTTTGGGGCAGGCATTCCATATTAGTTAAAATTAAATAAGAAGGAGGTATTCATGCATGAAGCGACGATAGTCTTATTACTGACCGGTCTATTTTGTGCTATAGGAAGAGCTGAAGAAATAGATATTAAAAACCTGATGATTAATCATCCAGAGTAGCATATTAAAATTACGGATTGGCATGTTTATGCGGGATGGAGATGCCCAGCAATAATCCATCATGTTACCATTGAAAACACAAGTGATATAGCCTATAAAGACATTCAAATAAGAGTACTATATTATTCGACAACATATGAAAACTACGGAACGCAAATTAGTCAGGAAACAGGAGTTCTACCTGTAACTGTTCCACCCTATAGCAAGGAAACTTATTAAAATGTGGAGCTACTCTTGGCTCTATGTATGCCGGGTATTTAGAGGTCTTAGGGGCTACCCCTGCATCTTGGGGAAGGTAATATTGAAGATAATGGAATCTATCATTTCCCTTTGCCGATTCGTAATCCCCTTAGTAAATCTTGGCTACTAATAATGCTTGCACTTAGTTTACCGTTTTCATCAACAAATATAGTGGCGTTGCATTGAAGACAAATCCCAAGGGGTTCTCCTTCCTCTATTTCGACTCCTTCGTCTTCAGCCATAAATAGTCCCCAGGTTGGTTCGCCGCATTCGGGGCATTTATCTACCAT
>JAHFBK010000107.1:4801-7616 GCA_023250035.1 Candidatus Dadabacteria bacterium | reverse complement strand
TTCTCCTCTGGTCGGAGGATTTAATGGATTTTTGGAAAAAATAAATGGGGTACAGAGCCATCTTTCATTTTTTATGACTCCATCAAGCGGAGTCCCAGTGAGTGAGGGTTTTTGGTCTTCAAGCTTTTTTGTTTTTCTTGTTTACGTAACAGTTATCTGGTGGTCATCACATAACTCTGATGGTGGGGGATATTTTATTCAAAGGATGTGTGCGGCAAAAAACGAGCGCCATGCCGTTTTAGGAACTGCATGGTTTTCACTTAACCATTATGTAATTCGTTTTTGGCCATGGGTTTTAGTTGCTGTTTTTTCATTAATTGTCTATCCAACTGCTGAGCGCGCAGGAGGCGATCAAGAAGCCATGTATATTGTTGTTATTCGAGATTTCCTTGGACCTGGACTTAAGGGGCTCCTCTTTGTGGCTTTCCTGGCTGCATTTATGTCTACTATAACTACGCAGCTCAACTGGGGAGCCTCTTATTTGATGAATGATGTATATAAGCGGTTTGTAAATAAGAGTGCAAGCGAAAGCCATTATATTTTTGTTTCTAGGCTCTTCACTTTAATTCTCACTCTTCTTGCTGGATATTTCGCTTTTCATATTAAGAACATTGGAAATGCGTGGATTTTTCTCTGGGCCATGAGTGCAGGAATAGGACTTGTACTCATACTCAGATGGTTTTGGTGGAGAATAAATGCTTGGTCTGAGATATCTGCTCTTGGTGCTTCATTATTGACGATTTCCCTTTTAACTTTGTACACGAAATTTAGAGGAATATCTCTTGAATTTAGTCATCAAATCATTGTTGTTCCCGTCTCAATTGTTATATGGTTAATTGTAACTTTTTTAACTAAGCCTGAATCGGAGGGAACGCTTCTCAAATTCTATAAAAAGATTCGTCCCTGGGGTTGGTGGAGTCCAATTACAAAGATGAACCCAGACCTAGAGCGAACTTCTTTCGTACCAATATTAATTAATTGTCTTCTAGGCATTGGTTTTATCTTCTTTGCTATGATTGGAATTGGGAAACTCCTTTTAGGAGCTCCTTTTATTGGAGCTTTTATGATTTTAATCTCCATCTGCTCCGGGATTTTGATATATTTAAATACAAGGAAGGTGTAAAACTAAAAGAAATTATTAAAGTAATGCAATTGGCATATTAAGAGAAAGTTTCATGCTGTATACAAATTTTATAATGATTAAAGGTACTTGTAATGGTCGTGGTTTCTATCTTGGCTACAATGAAGCTTAATTGGTATAAATACTGTCAAAAAATTTGAAATTAAAAAATAAGCGGTTAAAATTATGTTTTGAGAACCAGCTTTAGCAGAGGAGAAATAATATAATGGATAAGAAGTTAGAAAGCTTAGATAAAGTTACGGTAAAGTTCGCAGGAGATTCAGGAGATGGTGTGCAGCTTATGGGGGATCAGTTTGGCAACGCCACCGCTGTTGTTGGTAACGATTTCGCAACTCTTCCTGACTATCCAGCAGAAATAAGAGCCCCGCAAGGAACAACTTATGGTGTTTCTTCTTATCAGATTCAATTTGCTGCATACGATGTATATACACCCGGTGACATCCCTGATGTTCTTGTTGCCTTCAATCCAGCGGCTTTGAAGGTAAATCTGACATCTCTTAAAACTGGAGGAACAATAATAGCAAATGAAGATGAATTTACAGAGCAAAACCTTAGGAAAGCCGGTTTTAGTTCAAATCCTTTGGAAGATGAGTCCCTGAATTCGTACAGGGTCTATAGGGTTCCTATCACAAGGCTCACAATTGAATCGCTCAAAGATGAGCCAGTTGGACATAAGGATAAAGAAAGGTGTAGGAACTTCTTTGCGCTGGGCATGATGTGTTGGTTATTCTCAAGACCGCTTGAGCCATCTATTGAATTCCTCAAAAAAAGATTTGCCACTAAAGTCCAAGTTATGGAAGCGAACATAAGGGCACTCAAAGCTGGGTATAACATATGTGATACAATGGAGATATTTCCGATTCATTATCAGCTTCCACCCGCAAAGTTAGAACCTGGAAAATACAGGAACGTAAACGGAGCATTTGCAACTGCATGCGGGCTTGTAGTTGCCTCACACAAATCGGGTCTGCCTCTTATATATTCGGGCTACCCCATAACGCCTGCAAGTGAGACCTTGCAAGTCCTCGCAGCGCTAAAACAATATGGAGCAGTAACTATTCAATCTGAGGATGAAATAAGTGCTATAACTATGGCGATAGGAGCAGCGTATTCAGGAGCGATTGGGGTGACAGGAACAAGTGGCCCCGGCCTTGCCTTGAAGACTGAGGCTCTTAATCTTGCAGTTATGGTAGAGCTTCCACTCATAGTATTTGATTTTCAAAGATCAGGGCCATCAACAGGAATGCCCACAAAAACTGAGCAGACAGACCTACTTTTTGCACTCTTTGGAAGACCAGCAGAGTCACCTGTAATAATACTTGCTCCTTCCTCGCCCGCAGACTGCTTCTGGATATCCATAGAAGCCGTAAGGCTTGCTACAAAATATATGACGCCTGTTATAGTCCTTTCTGAGCAATTTCTTGTGCATTCATCTGAGCCGTGGAAACTACCTGACTTAGACAAGATTCCACTAATAGAGGTAAATTTTAGAACCGACCCGAAGGGATTTTACCCATATATACGAGATGAAAAAACCCTTGCAAGACCTTGGGTAAAACTCGGAACTCCTGGGCTGGAACACACGCTAGGAGGACTTGAAAAGAGTAATATCCAAGGAACCATATCGTACGACCCCGAAAACCACGATCTTATGAATAAGTTAAGGACACAAAA
>JAHFBK010000107.1:0-4701 GCA_023250035.1 Candidatus Dadabacteria bacterium | reverse complement strand
TAAAACTCGGAACTCCTGGGCTGGAACACACGCTAGGAGGACTTGAAAAGAGTAATATCCAAGGAACCATATCGTACGACCCCGAAAACCACGATCTTATGAATAAGTTAAGGACACAAAAAATTCAAAAAGTAGCTCAGGATATCCCTGATGCACAAATTATGGGTCCTGCTGATGCGGATGTAGTCGTTGTAGGATGGGGAGGCACATACGGACATATAAAGGCAGCTATGGAATTGGCAAACCATGACGGAATGAAAGTAGCTATGGTACATCTAAGACACCTGAATCCTCTTCCTAAGAACCTCGGTGATATCTTGCGTAGGTATAAGAAGGTTCTTGTGCCTGAACTAAATCTAGGGCAACTGAGTTATGTTCTGCGTGCAAAATACCTTATTGATGCTATAGGGTACAACAGAATTACAGGAAAACCATTTTATGTATCTGAGCTTTTGAATTTTATTAAAGACGAGTATAAGGGTTTGAGAATGCATTAATCAAAAATTGTGACCAGCCACTAAGGCACCAAGGAGCAAAGGAGTAATAAGAGTTATAAAAATTAGATTTGGAATACAGAATATAAAATCCGGAATTCAGAAGCCGGAAGAAAAACTTCTGAATTCGTGTCTTAGTGACTTTGTGGCAATATGGTTACAAGTAAGCAAAGGAGAGGAAAAGTAAAATGAGTGTAACAGAACAAGAGAGTCAGATAAAATACAAATGGACGGACTTTAAGTCTGACCAAGATGTAAGATGGTGTCCCGGATGCGAAGACTATGCTATACTTAAAGCCTTTCAAACGGCACTTGCTGAGCTGGATATTCCAAGAGAAAAACACGTAGTAGTATCAGGTATAGGTTGTTCTTCGCGTCTACCGTATTATATGAGTACATACGGGTTTCACGGAATCCACGGTAGACCCATACCAATTGCAACAGGTGTGAAGGTAGCAAATCCTGACCTTGCAGTGTGGGTTATAACGGGAGATGGGGATGGGTTATCAATAGGGGGTAATCACCTTATACACGTTATGAGAAGGAATGTTGATATAAAAATTCTTCTTTTTGATAACAGGATATACGGCCTTACAAAAGGTCAATACTCACCTACAAGTGATAAAGGAATGGTAAATAGAACAGCTCCTATGGGAACCGTTGAGGAACCCGTAGAACCAGTCGCGCTTGCTCTTGCATCTGGAGCGACCTTCGTAGCAAGAACAGATGCCGCTTATTTAAAACACCTGATACAGCTTATTGTGGAGGCTCACAAGCACAAAGGAACCGCCTTCTTACATATATATCAAAACTGTTATGTTTACAATGATGGTGTATTTGATGATTTCACACAAAGAGATGTAAGAGATGACAGAAATCTTGTTCTTGAGCATGGCAAACCTCTTATATTCGGTAAAAACAGAGATAAGGGTTTGAGATTCAAAGATGGCGAGGTTGAAATAGCAGAGTTTGAACCTGCGAATCCACCCGAGGATATTACCGTTTTTGATGAAACGAACCTTTCATTAGCATTTGCTCTTTCAAAACTGTATTGGCCTCAATTCCCAGTACCCATGGGGATACTTAGAAGGGTTGAGCAGCCGAGTTTTGAAGAATTAATATATGGGCAGATTGAAAAGGCAAAACAAAAATTCTCAACCGACCTTAACAAACTTATATACTCGGGTGATGTATGGGAAGTTAAGTAAAGTCACATCAAAAGATAAAGTAAAAAAGGCTCCTAACAAATGGAAGCCTTAAAATTCGTAAGCCAGAAACAAGTTAACTTAAAATTAGAATAAGAATATTTCACACTACTTTATCCAGTCAAGCTAGTTCAATTTTTTTCCAAATATAGGCTATACTATCGTGTTGCTAATCCAGAACTTTTATTGCCGTCAATTTATGTTAAATTATAAAAAGACAGTCATTTGAGGAACAGGTATGGCGATAAATGTAAAGGTTATACAGCCACCAAAGTTAAGTTTTCTTGAGAGGATCTACATTCCTGAGATAATCAAGGGTTTGAAAATAACCCTGATGCATATTCTTAATTTTCATCCTATAACAGTTCAATACCCTGAAGAGGTAAAGCAGCTTCCTCCAAGGTATAGAGGTCTTCATATCCTTCCAGCAGATGATGAGGGTAAAATAAGGTGTGTTGCATGTAAGCTGTGTGAGGTTGCGTGTCCAACACAAGCAATATCAATAGTGGCTGAGGCTTCGGATGAATATGGGATCGAAAGAAAACCAAAGATTTATAACATAGATTTCATGCGATGCGTGTTCTGTGGATTCTGTGTAGAAGCTTGTCCATGCGATGCTCTTAGAATGGGGATGCAATATGAGCTTGCATCATACAACAGAGCAGGACTTATTCATACAAAAGAGGTTTTCTTTGACCCGAATGTAAAAAGCAGAGCCCCTAGGGATAATGCTAATTTCTTATATGAAAGAGAAAGTGGCGAAATTTTAGACGAACCTGAGGAGGTTGAAAAGGTCAGAAAGGCTTCAGTTATTTGATTAAATTGTAGCTTAAAAACCATAGCCACAGAGCTCACAGAGAAAAGAAAAATATTTTTTGTTTCTCTTTGTGTTCTATGTGGCAAGTCTTTTCTAACTCCACAATTGAAAGGGAGTTATAAATCATGAAGGCAGTTGTAGTTTATGAACATGGCGGAATTGATAAATTAAAGTACGATGAGATTCCAAACCCAGAAGTCCGCGCAAATGACGTTCTAGTGGAGGTAAAAGCCTGCGCGATGAATCACCTTGATATATGGGTAAGAGAAGGTCTTCCTCACCTTAAAATAAAATACCCTCATGTTCTAGGTTCTGATGTGGCTGGAATAGTAGCAGAAGTAGGAAAAGACGTTCGTGGGATTGAAATAGGAACTCCCGTTTTAGTCTCACCGGGAATAACGTGTGGAAGGTGTGTTTACTGTCTAAGTGGCCGCGATAATCTCTGCAGAGAGTATGCAATCTTGGGTGAGAACTGTCCCGGCGGCTGCGGTGAGTATGCGTCGGTTCCAAAAGAGAATATTCTTACCATGCCAAGAAATGTTTCATTTGAGCAAGGGGCTTGCATTCCACTTGTCTTTCTTACAGCATGGCACATGCTTGTGAGTCGTGCTGAGATTAAACAAGGGGAGGCGGTTTTAGTCCATGCGGCAGGAAGCGGTGTCGGAAGCGCAGCAATCCAGATTGCAAAGCTCTTTGGAGCGACTGTAATTACTACTGCAGGGACAGACGAAAAGGTAGAAAAGGCGAAGACGCTCCTTGGTGCTGATTATGGAATCAATTACAACACACAAGATTTCCTTGCTGAAGTAAGGAAAATAACTGGAAAAAGGGGTGTGGATATTATTATAGACCATACAGGGGTAGTGAACTGGGAAAAGAACATTCTTTCATTAACTATGGGTGGAAGGATGGTTATTTGTGGTTCAACTTCTGGATTTGAAGGAAAAACAGACTTAAGGCAGGTATTTTTCAAAAGACTTTCCATTCTTGGCTCAACTATGGGAAGCAAAGCTGATTTGTTTGAGGTTATAAAGCAGGTTGAATCTGGCAAACTGAAACCCGTTCTCTACAAAGTTCTTCCTATGTCTCAGGCTGCAGAAGGCCACAAGCTTATGGAAAATAGAGAGGTCTTTGGGAAAATAGTGCTGATTCCGTCGTAGTTCTCTTTCTAACATTTCCATTATTGCATGTTTTCAAGGAGTGTAGACATTTGAGTAATAGCTTCTTTCGCATACTGTTCCATCAATCCCATAGATAAGAAATAGCTCGACCGCGTCAGTCATTTAATTATAGATGCCTAGTGTAAAGAGTGGTGTTATTTCTCGGGAGTATTCCCTTTCATCTTGGAGAAAGGGGCGATACCAGCGTCGTGAAGCATCTGCAAAACTTTTACGACCGCCGCGCAGGTATCGAGCGACTAAGATCATAGCAAAAGAAACGGCTACCAACAACGACATCGCATCCTTCTGCTGCAGCATCAAACAAATCCCTTACTTCCTCATAAATCAAATCGATCGATAAACACAAATCTATCGCTAATCATATAGTTGATACTTGCACCTAAGAACACACCTATTAAGGTATTAATTACGTAATTAACACCTAACCAATCTAGGATAGGAAACACAATTAATATTCGACTACCGACAGCCGCCCCAACTGATAAATGGTAGAGAGGAATCTGTCGCCTCAAAATTTCTTGAATTGTCGAATTACCCCCTGACCAAACCCAAGTCCTATAGACAAAAAAACTAAATAGCAATGCCAATTCGATAGATGCTGCATTGGCTACATTACGCAGGATGGGTGTATCAAGTCCTAGCAGCTCAATCATTATAGAAATGAGCAAAACGTTAAAAGCCAATGATACTCCACCGCCAACAAGGAACCTGAAGATTCGTTGTCTTAAAAGTTTTATTAAAGTACCTTGACCAATCCTTAAAAGGGTATGGAGAGCAGATTTAATCACTTGGCAGATACCTAAACCCAACGACTAGTATTTTGGTTGAAGATTTCTTCCAGAATATCCCGGATTCCATAGGTCAAGTTCCATTCAGGATAGTGGGTTTTAAATTTTCTTAAATCACTAATCCACCAGATGTGGTCTCCAATGCGGTTTGATTCTACATAACCCCAGTTTAGCTTCCTATCTGCAATCTTTTCACAAACCTGTATGGCTTCTAAG
>JAHFBK010000106.1 GCA_023250035.1 Candidatus Dadabacteria bacterium | reverse complement strand
GCACCTGGTGCAAACTCTGAAAAAGGAGAAGCCTATTTGTTCCGAGCTAACAAGATTAAAGAACTCACATCTGCTAGCGAGGCAGAAGCTATATTCAACGGCAAGACCTCAGGAGGCATGTTTGGTCTTACTCTTGCTCAACTGGGTGATATTAATGGTGATTCTTTTTCCGAGTTTGTAATTGGTGCGCCTGAAGCAGGGCAGGTCTTTGTAATTTTTGGAAGTAGAGATATTAGTCCCGATACACCGATGGTTATAATAAATGGAAGTACTGCAGATGGATTTGCTTCAAGTATTTCAGGTGGTGCCGATATAGATGGAGATGGTTTACCAGACCTTCTTGTAGGGGCTCCTCTCTCTGATGTAGATGCAGGTATGGATGCAGGCTCTGTTTTCCTTTACTCCGGGACAGATATCGCTATGGCTCTATCCACCGTGGGTAGCCCTAACCCTGAAACAAAATTTACTGGTGTAACCGCTGGGGATATGTTTGGTGCCTCTGTAAGCGTGCTCGGTGATTTAAATCCGGAGTTTAGTCAAGAGAAGAGGCCCTCTTTCTTTGTATTGCTTCTTATTTTTAATAATCCGGATTTTGTAATAGGTGCACCCGGGACTACCGAAGGTGGATCAGTTTATGTTTTTTTTGGAAGTGATGATGGATTTCCAGCTTCAGTTTCTGCAAGCTTATGCGCGATGGAACCCTCAATATGCCTTCCCCCCTTGAATGGAATGAATCCCGATGAAGATTTTGGAAGAATCGTGCTTAGTATTGGTGATATTTCAGGGGACCTTATAGCCGATATTGGAGTAGGTGGTGGAGTTGGTGAACTCGGCTTTGTAAGAGCCGAATATTAGTGATTACTCATACCTGAGTGCTTCAATCGGGTCTAATTTTGATGCTTTACTAGCGGGGTAAAGACCGAAGAAAATTCCTACGATTGCTGCGAAGCCAAAAGCAAGTAATATCGAGCCAAAAGAAACAAGAGTCGGCCAGTGGGTGAATAATGAGGAAATCTTTGATCCTGCTATCCCTAATACGATCCCAATCACTCCGCCTGTTAGTGAGAGTGCTACGGCTTCTATGAGAAACTGAATAAGTATATCTCGCTCTTTGGCGCCAACAGCCATCCTTATCCCTATTTCTCTTGTCCTCTCTGTGACAGAAACAAGCATTATGTTCATGATTCCTATCCCACCCACTATTAGCGAAATGGAGGCGATACTCCCTAGAAGAATTGTCATTATCTTTGAGATAGTGAAGATTCTTTCTATGATGTTGAGTTGTGTTTTTACGTAGAAGTCATCTTCCATGTTTGGTCTTATACGATGACGTTCCCTTAAAAGCTGGGTTATCTGAGCCTCAGCAAATGGTATATCCTTTGATGTTCTAACGGATACGGATATGTTATTTACATAATTAACACCCAATATTCTTTTCTGCATTGTAGTGTAAGGGATTAGAACTATATCATCTTGATCCTTTCCACCGGGTGTTTGTCCTATAGAACTCATAACACCAATTACTTTAAATGAGATGTTACCTATTCTAATCGTTTTACCCAAAGGGTTTTGATATCCAAAGAGGTTTGACGCTACGGTTTTTCCTAGCACGCACACAAGTTCTGCGTTCTTAATGTCCTCATTGTGAAAAAAGCTACCTCGCTCTGGAAACCAGCCGTTTATGAAAACGAAGTCAGGCGAAACACCCACAAGTGCTGTAAACCAGTCCCGATTGCCCCAGACAACCTGTTCTGTTGTATCCAGAATCGGTGATACGTGAGTAACTGTGCTTAGCTTTCGTATAGCCTCCGCATCCTCAGAAGGAAGGGTATTGGTCTTACCTAAGCCTTTGCTTACACCGCTTCGCGACCGACTTCCTGGATTAATTATGAGTGAGTTACCACCAAGGCTTGTTAACTGCTCTTCTATTATTCTTTTTGCTCCCTGAGTAAGTGATACCATTGTTATAACGGCGGCAACACCGATGATGATACCAAGAGTGGTTAGTATCGAGCGGACTTTATTCCTTCGTAGAGCCCTGTATGAAACCCTAAACGCGACTAACGGGTTCATTAAGCTTTTCCTTACTCCTCCATTCTTCTTTCATGACCTTCCCATCCCTAAACACAACAATTCTTTCAGCGAAGGCGGCAATATCAGTCTCATGTGTAATCATTATGATTGTTTTCCCCTCTTTATTCAGTCTCCTGAATATTTCCATTATCTCAGTGCTTGTATTTGTATCAAGGTTTCCTGTAGGCTCATCTGCTAGGATGATGCTAGGTTTATTTATTATAGCTCTTGCTATTGCTACCCTTTGTTGTTGTCCACCTGAGAGCTGGGTTGGATAGTGTTTTTCTCTCCCTTCTAGTCCTAACATGAAAAGCGCTTCTTTAGCAAGTCTATATCTTTTATCAGAAGGGATGCCATCGTAGATTAGTGGTAGTTCTACGTTTTCAATTGCAGTTGACCTTGGAAGAAGGTTAAAATTTTGAAATACAAAACCAATCTTTTTATTTCTAATATCTGCAAGCTCATCCTTGTCTAGTAAAGAGATGTCATTCTCTTCTAAAAAATATCTTCCACTTGTAGGTTTGTCTAAGCAACCAATTATATTCATTAAAGTGCTTTTACCAGAACCAGAAGGTCCCATTACAGATATAAATTCCCCCTTTTTTATAGTAAGTGTTACCCCTCTTAAAGCATGAACATCCACATCTCCCATTTTATAAACCTTATGCAGGTTTTCTACAACTATAATATCTTCCACTGTCTTAGAACCTCTGGGGTTTGGGGAGAACAATAGGGCCAAGCGGTTCGGAGCCAGTCCCAGCCTTTTCAGTAGCTTCTACAATTACCTTCTCCCCTTCACCAAGATTTCCGTCTAGGATTTCTGTAAAGGCCTCATCACTTACTCCGGGGTTTACAGAAACGGCCTTAAGTCGCCCATTTTTTATAGGTACCCAGACAACTGAAGTGTTATTTAATTCTTTAGATTCTTCATCAACCAACGCATAGGGTGGTGGAATAAATCTAAGCGCTGCAGTTGGAACTCTGAGCACATCCTTTTTATGCGCTACAAGTATCTTTACTTCAGCTGTCATTCCAGGCTTTAATTTGAAATCTTTGTTATCTATTAAAACTACTACATCATATGTGATAACATTATTTGTAGTAATTGGCTCGTTTTTTATCTGCCACACCGTTCCTTTAAAGGTTTGGTTAGGATATGCGTCAACCGTGAATTCGGCTTCTTCTTCATTCTTTACCTTACCGATATCGGCTTCGCTCACATGAGCATCAAGTTTCATCCTACTAAGATCTTCAGCTATGAGAAAAAGGGGAGAAGAAGACTGCCCGGAAGTAACTATTTCACTAATATTGATCTTCCTTGAGATTACAATTCCGTCAATTGGCGAACGGATTGTTGTGTTATCGAGATTTGCTTTTGCAATCTCAAGCGCTGCAGTTGCTTGGTCTAAAGTAGCAATCGCAGAAGAGTATTTCCCTGTGGAATCATCATATTCTTCTTTGGAAATCAATCTTTTTTTATAAAGCTCTTCGTTTGCCCTTTGCAAGGTTTTTGCAATCTCAGCATTAGCAACAGCCTTCTTTAGATCAGCTTGAGCCTGTTTAAGTTGTGAATTAAATGGTGTAGGGTCTATCTCAGCAAGTGCGTCACCCTTTTTAACTGCAGAGTTAAAATCCACAAATATGTTTTTTATAGTTCCTGAAACCTGGCCGCCGATCTCTACAGTAGAAGTGGGATTTAAGGTGCCTGTTGCTGTAACGTACGAAGTTATATTCCCCGTATCAACCTTTGCGGTTTTATAAGCAATTGAGAAGGCTTCCTTTTGAAAGATTCGATATGCTAAATAAACGACAACGATTAACAGGATTACAATTATGGCAACTGTTTTTTTATCAAGTGTTTTCATTATTCTAGCTTTTCCCCAATTGCTCTTTCTAGCTGAGCAACAGCAATCTTATAGTTGTAAATCGCCTGAATGTAGTCTGCATTTGTTGAGGCATAAAGAGTATCAGCCTCTGCAAGTTCAATGGAAGAGGCTCTTACAAGGCGGTATCTTTCTCTAGCAAGCTCTAGATTTTCCTCTGAAGATGTTTTCGATGTCTCAGTTACTTTAATACTTTCCTCCGAAAGCTTTAAGTTAAGATATGACTGTTTCACTTCTGATAGTATCTGCCCCTTCATGGATTGAATCTCTGCCTGAGAACGCCTTAGATTGGCCTTTGCTTCATTTACCTCAGATAGGGTTGAAAATCCTTCGAAGATAGGAAATTGGAGTCCAATTCCAGCTATAAAGGCTGGTTGTGTAGCTCCTTCTCCTTTGATTCTATATGCAGTTCTCCCAAAAATAGATGGGTAATAATCCTGCCTTGAGGCCTTTAAATTCGCTTTCATAGCTACCTTCTTGGCTTCTAGGCTATCCAGCTCAGGACGTAGCTCAAGGGCTTTACCTATTGCCTGCTCTAGATTCACATCTATCATCTTATATTCTAACATATCCTCAAGTTCGTAGTTGAAATCCCCTATTATTCCCATTGCTGTTGATAGCTGTAACTTTGCCTTTTCTAGGATGTTCTTTGCAGTCACGAGATTGAGTTTGGCGTTTCCTAGATTTACTTTTGCCTTTGTGATCTCTATTTTTGATATTCTACCTACTTTAAAAAAAACTTCGGCCTGCTCAAGACGTCTTTCATTTTCAATAACCTTTTTCTCCAATGCCTCAACAATTCTCTTCTGTGCCAGCACTGTATAATAAGCTACTTTAGTATCTAGGATTACATCCTCACGATTTGCTACTTTATCGTATTCCGAGGATTTTACTTGTGCCTTGGTTGCCTTAATAATATTAGAGGTTTGTCCGAAATCCCATATAAGCTGGTCCAAAGATACACCGGACTCCGTTCCAACGAACGGGTAGATGAATCTAGATCGAATCTGAGGAAAGAGGTCGGAACGCGCCCCCTGCACCCTTGCTTTCATAATGTCCACGGAAGCAAGCGAGGCTTCTAAAGCAGGGTTATTCTCTAAAGCAATCTCAAGGGCTTTATCTAAAGTAAGTATTCCATTAGTTTCTTGGGCTAAAGAGGAAATGTTAAGAGTGCTTAAAGAAAGAATTAATAAAAGGAACAGTGCTCTCATCTGAATACCTCCCTATAAGGAGTATAAATATGACTCTAAAATCAGGTTGTTACAATAATTATTCATTAATTTGTTCGGATTTACATAATTATGTAAAATATCCTTATGACATTTGGCGTTTATGTTCACATACCATACTGCGTAAAAAAGTGCCCGTATTGCGATTTTAACTCGTACGGCGTTGGGAAGCGTATTCCGGAAAACGAATACACGGAGTCAGTTCTTAGAGAACTCGATTTCTACAGGGAGTCAATCGAGAATCTTCCTCTTACCTCAATCTTCTTCGGCGGAGGAACGCCATCTTTATTCTCAGCGGATAGTATAGGCAAGATAATTAGCAAAATTCTAGAAACAACCCTTCCTTTAGACTCGATAGAGATCTCGTTAGAGGTGAATCCAAAAACGGCTGACTTGGAAAAACTAAAAGCATTAAAGGATGTTGGGGTAAATAGAATAAGTGTGGGAGTACAATCTTTTTCAGAAAGGAAGCTTAAACCTCTTGGTAGGATCAATACCCCTGATGATAGCAGAAGGGTTTTGGAGGGCATAATCAAAACTGGGTTTAATAATTTTAACCTCGACCTCATGTTCGGGGTTTCTTATGAAACACTCGATGAGTGGAGGGCGGATTTAGAAAAGGCACTGGATTTTAACACTACTCATATTTCAGCCTATTGCCTCACAGTCGAGGATGATACTGAATTCGGAGCGCTTTATTCACAAGGTAAGCTACCTCTTCCTGATGAAGACGCACTTATTGGTATGCTTACTTTCACAGGTGATTACCTTGAGCAAGCGGGATATAGACAATATGAAATCTCAAACTTTGCAAAGCCGGGTTATGAGTGCAGGCACAACCTTCTTTATTGGAGAGGGGAGAATTACCTAGGTCTTGGTGCGGGAGCACACTCACATCTAGATTTAAATGAAAGTTCTCCTTGGGGTGTTAGGTGGGCAAACTTTAAAAATCCGGATCTCTATATGAGAACGGTTTTGGAAGGGAAAAGACCTTTAGCGTTTACTGAGTTTCTCAGCAAAGAAGAGGCTCTTCAGGATAAGATAATGATGGGATTAAGGCTTGGAGAGGGAATTAATCTTACTAGCTTCAAAGACAGGTTTGGTACAAAATTTTATTCCGATAGGTTAAGCGTTCTCTTCAAACAGGGTTTTCTAGACTTATCTGATAACTCACTTCACCTGACCAAAAAGGGAATCCTTGTCTCAAACGAGCTGATTATGAGAGTTTGTGACTCTTTTGTTTATGAATAAGAATAATCCAAAGCTAATGGTTGTTGAAGATTTAATCGGGTAATAAGAAAGGGAGGAGGGGGTGACAGTCCGGTCGCCCCTACTAGAATGCCGATTCATTTTGCATTTGTAGAGGCGAACCTCGTATTCGCCCTCATAGGGGTGGACACTTTTTTGCTTTTAAGTCATACTTTGTCCCATCTAATTCTATATAAAACTTGTCCCCTTCCTGCTTCAAGTACTTGGTAAACTCGTAATAGGCTTGTCTCGTGAAACGGGCTTCATATTCTCCATTCTTTACCTTTGTGTAAGGTATGTTTTCTTCGTTCATCCAGAGAGATTTGAAATCGAGCTTTTCTTCAGTTTCATCATTTATGATTATAAAGAACCCATCTTGGCGTTTATCAATCATTTTCACAACAAAAGGGGTGTCTTCTACGTAAGCATAGACTCTTCCACTCCCTTCATCCACGTAATATCTTCCTTCTTCATCACGCTTAAGCAGTTTGTTGTTGTATAGGTATGTCCATCTATGTAGAATAGGAATCCCATCCTGATACCAGTTTCCTTCTTTATCAATGTATATTCTAGGCTGAAATTTATCCCTTTTTTCTTCTGGTTCTTTCATAATATTTTTATTATATCTCACTTAAGTTGGTTGTTTCAATTTATCCGAAATCCGAATTCCGTAATCTAAAATTGGCACATCAGTATTCTGCAATCTGTAATCAGCGATGACAGAGCATCAAAACCTCTGTGGCGAACTACTACTCCCCTATCACCTTCACAATTACTCTCTTTCTTCTTTGTCCATCAAATTCAGCATAGAAGACTCTCTGCCACGGGCCCAAGTCTAAATCCCCTTTTGTGATGGGAACTATCACCTGATGGTGCATTATCAGATTCTTAAGATGGGCATCTCCATTATCTTCACCTGTTCTATGATGCTTGTAGTCTTTCCGGTATGGCGCTAGTTTCTCTAGCCATTCCCAGATGTCTTCAAAAAGCCCTTCCTCCAGGTCATTTACATATACAGCAGCCGTTATATGCATCGCTGAAACTAGAACGAATCCCTCTTCGACGCTGCTCTTCTTCACGATCTCCCTTACCTTATCGGTAATGTGGATTATTTCTTTCCTGTCCTTAGTATTAAACCAAAGGTATTCTGTGTGGCTTTTCATGATTTTCCTCTTTTGTAGGGGCGAACCACTGTGTGTTTTAGGGCAGACATGAGGGTCGTTCGACTGAGCTCACGACGAAATCAGCTAAAGCTATTTACTGATTGCTGATGGCTGACTGCTGATTACTGATAGCTGATTCCCTAAAATA
>JAHFBK010000105.1 GCA_023250035.1 Candidatus Dadabacteria bacterium | reverse complement strand
CTTTTCTACTGTCATCTGTGCTCCTATATATTCAACACATGATGGTTTGTCTACTCAGGTGTTGGTGGGAGTAGGAGAAGGTCTTAAGCACGACAGCGGCATCCACTGTGATGAATTAGTCAGTTTGCCGAAATCAGCACTAACGCATTACGTTGGCACGCTAACTCCATCAAAAATCGAGGCTCTCAACCAGGCTCTACGAATCGCGCTGGATATTCCCGAGTAGAACAAGCGGAATGAAATTTTGTCAGTCGTTAAGCTCAAATTCTTGAATAGAGCGCATCGGGATTGAGTTTATTAAGGTTGTCGGCCCTTCGACTTCGCTAACGCTTCGCTCAGGGCGAACGGTGGGGAAAGGTTTGTAAACCCCGTTCGTGCTGAGCCTGTCGAAGCACGATTATCAAAGGCTCAGAGGCAAGCCGGATGATTTTGGTAAACTCATCTGCTAATTGCTCTGAGATATAGAAAGTACAATTTCATCAAGCACTGCTTCAGGGTTTATTGCCTCTGTTATAACCCGTCCTATAACAACATAATCTACACCTAGGGAAATAGCCTCGGCGGGTGTTACTGCTCTTGAATGGTCGTCAATGTTTGTTCCAGTGCGTATTCCTGGAACTACCAGAGTGAATCTATCTCCAAATTCTTTTCTTAAAACCTCCACCTCCCTTCCTGAAGCAACAAGCCCATCCACTCCGGCTTTTTCAGCAAGTGTGGCAAGCCTTAAGACAGCATTTTGAGAAGAACCGTTTATACCGATCTGTTTTAGACTCTCTTCACTTTGACTTGTTAGAATGGTCACTGCAAGAACGAGTGGTTTGGGTTTTGATAGCTTTTCAGACTGGAAATTAACTGCCTCTACAGATTTCTTCATCATCTCGAGTCCACCGAGGGAGTGGATGGTAAACATCTTGATTCCATACCAAACTACCTGTCTACAAGACTTTTCAACCGTTGAAGGAATATCATGAAATTTAAAGTCAAGAAAAATTTCAGCGCCATTTTCAATAAACTCTTTAAGAACCGTTGGGCCTGAGTTTAAAAAGAGAATGGGTCCGACTTTGAATGTTTTAACCCTTCCCTTGAGTCTTTCAACCCAACTTTTAGCCTCTTTAAACTCAGGAAAATCTAGGGCTAAGATGATACGTTCTTCGGGTTTGAGATTGAGTTTAGACATATTTGTTATAATTAGCCACAGATGAACACGGATTTACACCAATAAAAATGATGCACGATACATGATTCATGATACATGATTCATGATGCATGAAAGTTTTTACGTACATCCTGCATCTTGCATCTTTGTATCATGAATCCTGTTTTTTCATTCGCGTCCGCTTGTGTGAATTCGTGGCCAAATATTACTGTGCATCCAGAATAGATTTAATTTCCCTTTCAACCTCCTCAATCTTTACCTTCCTCGAAATCCCACCCTTTCTAAGCTTTATCTCTACAGCACCTTCTTTTAGGGTTTTCGGTCCGACTGTGACATGAATGGGAATTCCAATTAGGTCTGCATCCTTGAACTTAATCCCAGCGCTCCCCTCTCTATCATCAATGATTACTTCAACACCGAGAGAAACCAGCTTTCTATAAACATTCTCCGCTACACTTTTTATTTGTGTGTCTTTCATATTTAGCGGTAAAACCACAACTTCATACGGTGCAAGTGAAAGTGGAAGAACGATTCCATTCTCATCATAATTTTGCTCTATCGCAGCAGCAACTGTGCGACCAATTCCTATTCCATAGCATCCCATTATGAAATATCTTTCTTTACCGTTTGCGTCAACAAACGTTGCGTTCATACTTTCACTGTACTTTGTGCCGAGTTTAAACACGTGACCCACCTCGATACCTCTACTTGAACGAAGTACACCTTCCGTACATCTTGGGCACAAGTCTCCATCTGATGCTACCCTAATATCAGCAAATTGATTTACCTGGAAGTCTCTCCCAAGATTTACATTAATTAAGTGATAATCCTCTTTATTTGCTCCTGTGACCGCATTTTTTATGTTTTTTATTGACCTGTCAGCAATGATTTTTGACTTGATTCCCACGGGACCACTAAATCCTAATGGACCTTTCGTGACCTCTTCTATTCTTTTTGGCGTTGCAAATTCAACTATTTCTGCACCGATTTCTTTTTTAAGTTTGACTAAACTCAGTTCATGATTACCTCGTACAAGAGCAGCGACGGGTTTATTATCAGTCTCAATTATCAGAGTTTTTATTAAACTACCGGGTTCAACTTTTAAGAAAGACGCCACTTGCTCTACTGTTTTTAGGCCTGGCGTATGAACCTCCTGAACCGTTTTCTCTTCCTTATCTCCTTCCATAGCTCTTTCACGTTCTTCTCCCTCTCCAATTTCAGCAAACTCGATGTTTGCTGCATATTCACAACTATTGCAACTCATAATTACATCCTCACCAGTTGGGGCAAGAACCATGAATTCATGAGAGAAATTTCCCCCAATGTTTCCAGTATCCGCAAGCACTGGACGGAACTCCAACCCACATCTTTCAAAGATTTTGCAGTATGCGTTATACATTGCCCAATAGGATTTATCCGCCCCTTCGTCATCGGCATCAAAGCTGTAAGCATCCTTCATAATAAATTCCCTTGCGCGCATAACTCCGAAACGGGGACGTATTTCATCCCTGAATTTTGTCTGAATCTGATAAAGTGTAATGGGAAGTTGTTTATAAGATCTGACTTCTTTTCGAACTATATCGGTTATAATCTCTTCATGTGTGGGACCAAGACAGAACTCTCTTTCTGCCCTATCTTTAAACCTAAGGAGTTCTCTTCCATACTTGTCCCACCTTCCGCTTTCCTTCCACATTTCGCCTGGAAGAACAAATGGCAAAAGAAGCTCTATAGCCCCCGCCCTATTCATCTCCCCCCTGACTATGTTTTCAAACTTTCTTATTGAACGAAGCCCGAGGGGAAGGTAATTATAAATCCCCGCTGCAACCTTTCTTATCATTCCAGCGCGAATCATTAGCTTATGGCTAATAACCTCGGCATCGGCGGGATCTTCTTTAAGCGTTGGGAGAAAAAGGTTTGAGTATCTCAAGTCTTAATATCTCAGGAGAATAAATTACCGATTTTAGAGTTAAAAGCAACAGTGACTACACTGGGATATTCGGTATAATTAAGCAGTGAGAGATGTTAACCTTTATTACAATCAAAAGCTGAGGTGTAAACGAAAATGAATCGAATATGGAAAGGTTTTACCGTTGTCGTAGCCATAGTAGTTCTTGGTTTGGGAACAATTTCAGCGTTTTCTAAGTCTCAGTCCAGTGTCACTACGATCACGGTCTACAAAAGTCCCACCTGTGGTTGTTGCACAAAGTGGGTTAATTACCTCCGTGAGCAAGGTTTTCAGGTGACTGCCCACGATATATCCGATCTAACGCCAATTAAGAAGAAGTATGGGGTTCCCAATGTTCTAACTGCATGCCATACGGCGATCGTGGACGGTTACGTGGTTGAAGGGCATGTACCTGCAGATGTAATCCTGCGACTGTTAAAAGAACGGCCCAAGGTGGTAGGTATCACTGTGCCAGGCATGCCTATGGGTTCACCGGGTATGGAGGGTGCCTACAGCGAGCCTTACGATATTCTCACCTTTGATCAGGATGGGAAAACACAAGTTTATACCAGCCGCTGATAACTAGGAATCCAACGATTATTAGAAACAACGATTGTTCACCTTATAGACATGATTTAAATTTACTAACGGCTTACAATAATTGATGTTTGAATTGGTAAAGTAATTAGTATCCATTAGCTTGACCTCGGGATGAAATACGAGCATAGCCTTTCCCAGAGGCATGTGTTAAAAGACAGTTAGGTCGTCTTGAAAAACTCAATCTCAAATGTTTCGTCGGTTACCTCGCTGTAGTAATCACTAAAACTGAAAACTATATTGGCCATAGAATAGGCTACTAGAAGTTTGTTTCACCTAATCCTAGTGCTCTCGACAAAACTCAAGCTCTAATTGTAAAGCATCATCAACAAAATCAAATGAACTACAAGAAGGTTATATAGGTTAACAAGAGCAATAACTAAGTAGATTATATTTATACAATTTGTAAAATAGACTAAAATTGAGGAGAACTTGCTAATTGACTAAGCATAACCAACCATGCGATAATATAATTAATGAATTTAAAGATACTTTCATTACTTTTAGCTTTGAGTTTTATACCCGTATTTCCCTTTTCCGGCTTTGCCTCTGATAAGGAGTTGCAAACCATCGAGGGACAAATCTTTTGTGTAGAGCAAGATGATGAAGGAAAAGTCAATTCTTTGGTCCGCTATGCAAATTGTAAAGGAGTGCTTTTAGTTATTGATAAGAATGGTAAGCCCTATACTCTTTCCGGGCCAAAACAGGAGATACAAAGATTAGCAAACAATCCTGAGAGGATAAAAAGAATTACCGGAAATATCAGCGGAAATAGTAGGGCTTGGCTTTTCAGCCTGTCTTCTTTGGAACCTCTTAAACCTCAAAAGACTGAAGAAATGACTATAAAGGGCGACATAGTCTGCCTGATTCCTACACCCGGCGGAGAAAAAGTCCTAGCTGTTATTAGCACACAACCCTGTAATGAAAATGAACCACATGCACACGCAATTAAAACTCCCGAAGGCACAATCTACTCTATACAGGGACCGGAAGAAATGATCGTTGAAATTGAAAAAAGTTCTAATAGAAAAAATGTAACCCTTTCAGGGGCTGTGAAAAAGACAGACAGCGGCTCGATACTGATCATAGAATGAATTACCTGATTGATTGAAGAGGCTTTAGAATCTTATTAAATTCTATATGAATCAACGATAAAGTAGAATACACGCTTATGCCTAATAGCATTGCTAACTTGGTCAATAATTTTCTTAGGACTTAGTTCCTCCGTTTTTTGACCTCTACTTTGATTTAGGAGAGACGTTTGTTGTATACTAACAAAAAAACAATGCGTGTTATAAGGATTTCCGTATAACATCCTGTATAGTGTGATTATACGTAGAAGATTCCGTATAAACATTAGTTAGACCCCGCAGGTGACGCGAGTCCGACGGAGCAAACCGAATGCTTTTGGTTGTCTTAGGTGCTGGAGCGTCGTACGACTCTGTGCCGGCGTCTCCGCCTGCAGAAGCCACCATTGAAAGTCGACCGCCGCTATCCGACGGTCTATTTGAAAATCGGCCCGTGTTCCGGGAGGCGATGGGAAGTTTTGGCGAATGCCAACCGATAGTTCCGTTGCTTCAACGACGACATGGCCGTTCTCTCGAGGAGGTACTCCAATCCCTTGTCCTTGAGGCTCCACAGTACCCTGAAAGGTATCGCCAGCTTGCTGCAGTCCGTTACTACATTCAGTACATTTTAAGACGAACCGAAGACGATTGGCTCCGCTTCGCTAGTTACGTTACAAATTATCGATCCTTACTCGACCAGATCAGCCGATGGCGCCACCCCGGAGAGCCTGTCTGCCTCGTAACGTTCAACTACGATCGTTTAATCGAAGCAGCCCTTCGCGGTGCAGGGATTGCAATTGATACATTGCCAGACTACGTTGCAAATGAGTCCTTCAAACTGTTCAAGCTGCACGGCTCGATTGATTGGGTACGCGACGTTGAGCTTGATATGCCCGATGTAGTAGCCACCAATCATCAATGGACCGCGGCGCAAGCCATCATGCGAAATGCGGCAACCATTCGTATCGGCACCAGTTTCTCAATATCTACCGAATACCCTACCGGGATACTTGACTCAAAGCTGGTTATCCCTGCCATTGCAATTCCTGTCCAAGACAAAGGTGAATTCGAGTGTCCGCGCGATCATCTCGACCTCCTTCAAAATCTAATACCACGCACAGAGCGATTGCTGCTTATTGGCTGGCGAGCTACCGAGTTACACTTTTTGCGGTTGCTTAGGGAGAGACTCCGGCGCCCGATCCTGGGCTATATCGTGAATGGGACGACTGCTGCTGCGACCGAGACAGCTGATCGCATGACGACCGCTGGAATAAAGGGTGAATTCAAACAATCTAACGGTGGCTTCACAGAAACGATTACTCGACGTGAGCTCGATGCATTCCTCAATACCTAACTGCTTGCGGGGCCTAACATTTCGCTGCAGCCAACGCTTACTGCGCGGCTGAGCTTAGTCGTTAGCCGGGCAAAGACATGAGAAAGCGGATAATTCATCTGGAGCAGGAACTGAGAAAACTAGTGATATCTCCTCGTCTGAAATTGAACAGAAATGATCTTGCGGAAACCCCAGAAGTCTGGGGATTATATCGAATCTTTATGCCTAGATCGGACAGGACTTTGTACATAGGAAAAAGCAGCAACATTAGAAGAAGACTTAGGAATGATCTGTTGACATTTGCCGGAAGCCACACTCTTAAGAATAAATTGAGATCTGAATGGAGAATTGGACCCCAAGATATAATTCCGTATCTTCAGCAATGCGTGTCCAAATGATAACGGGGAATGAAAATTATATTACCTCGTTGGAGCATTTTGCGATATCGGTGTTGGAACCTAAACTTAATGATTAATGCCGACTAACTACCGGCTGAAGCTGACGGCTCGCCTGGGCTTCGCGTGAGCGCCGCGGCTTAGCCGAAGCGTTAAGATGGACTCTCAAAACTTAAAAAACTGTATTCTGAATTACTGCTTATCACCAACCTTCTCGATTTCCTCAACGAGTGCGTCAACAAGTTCCTCTTCTTTTAAAGACTTGATGAGTTTACCTTCTTTGTAAATCATTCCTTTTCCACGACCCCCCGCAATCCCTAAGTCAGCCTCTGCGGCTTCTCCGGGACCATTTACAACACATCCCAAGATTGCAACCTTAAGAGGCTTGTTAAGTTGTATGTTTCTCACCCTAACCTCAACCTCGTCTACTAACTTCATAAGGTCAATCTCAAGCCTTCCACATCCGGGGCAGGATATGATTTCTACACCGTTTTGTCTAATCCCTAGAGACCTCAATATATCTAGCCCAACATGAATCTCCTCAACCGGATCACCTGTGAGAGATACCCTAATAGTATCACCGATCCCTTCGGTAAGAAGCGTTCCTATTCCGATTGCAGATTTGATTGTCCCCATCTTCATAGTTCCTGCTTCTGTAACCCCAAGGTGAAGCGGGTAATCCGTTTTTTCAGCAATAATTCGGTAAGCCTCTATCATAGTCATTACATCTGTGGATTTCACAGAGATCTTTATGTCTCTAAAATCTAAATCTTCAAGAATGCGAACGTGCTTAAAAGCGCTTTCGGCAAGGGCTTCCGCGGTAGGGCTTCCATATTGCTTTAGTATCTCTTTCTCAAGAGAGCCTGAATTTACGCCGATTCTAATTGGAATCCTTCTTTCCTTAGCTGCCTCAACAACTGCTTTGATTCTATCAATGGATCCTATATTTCCAGGATTGATCCTAAGCCCATCTACTCCCTGATTAATCGCTTCAAGGGCTAGACGGTAATCAAAATGTATATCGGAAACTATAGGGATACTTACCTGTTTCTTAATTTCTCCTAGGGCTTCTGCGGCATCCATATCTGGAACCGCAAGCCTTACTATGTCACACCCTGCCACTTCTAGTTCTTTTATCTGTTTTACGGTGGCTGGTATATCTTGAGTATCCGTCTTTGTCATAGACTGAACGCTTATAGGAGCAATACCCCCAATTTTCACGCTTCCTAGAGTTATTTCCCTAGTTTCCCTTCTCATTCTAGGTTTATAAGATTAGGGTAATTACA
>JAHFBK010000104.1 GCA_023250035.1 Candidatus Dadabacteria bacterium | reverse complement strand
AAGGAATATTTAGCTCTAGAAGTCTAATTTGACCAATCTTGATCCATTATCACCTGCTTTTCATATTTGCGAAATAAGATTACTAACTTTAAATCCTTTCTAATCTTCTATTATCAACCAGGATTATTAAAAATATCTCTTGAAAGCCCTAAATGATCCTCAAAATTTTTCTAAAAGCAGTTTTAATATAAAATGATTGAACGTAAGTATGCCATCACGGTAAGTAATTTAATTTTACATAAGTACCCTTTGGCATAAGATCACATATAATGATACAATTGCTTTATTATAGAGTATACACCTCTTTTGCAACCTGGTTGGCATGAGATGACAATAGCAGATTTACGGAAACTTTGTGTGGATTCTTTTCCTTCTTCGACTACAAGAGTCTATATCGTGACTGGTCTTGAATTCGTTGTCGGCAAATTGATTTCAAGTAAATTATCTGTCGATATTTGGGTTAATGGTAGCTTTTTAACAAGCAAGATAAACCCTGAAGATTCTGATATAGTATTACGTATACAGGTTGATGTTTATAATGGGTGGACTGAGGAACAACGAAGCGTAATTGATTGGATGGCTAACGATGATTTGAAGACACCTTATCACTGCCATAGTTTTGTATTCTACGAGTACCCAGAATCTCACCCATTATGGGCTATTGGTGAGTATGATCGGGCATATTGGACACGGCAATTTGGTTTCAGCAGGGGGAATAATTACAAGGGTATAGCTGTTATTAAGATCTAACAATCATGGATAGCTTACTTGAACTATTAGAAAAGCTTCGTGAGACAGAGGGTGCAATTGCACGCCTTGAGAAAGCAATCTTAGAGTACCCCGATTCTCCAACTTTAATTTCTAGTTTAAAATCTTTAAGGAAGCGACAGCAACATTTAGAGGCCATCTTTGCAGATATTTCACATAGACAGTCCCTCGATGTGTGTACATATCGACTATTCACTGAACAAGATAGTCGTCCAACTCTAAAATCTTTGTCAAGCACACTCTTATCCTTTCAGGAATTATATACCCTCGTGTATGATGCACTCAAGCATGGCCCGAAAGTGAAGAGCCAAGTCAGTGCCGAGGTTGCAGCTAATACAGCTTTTGGTTTCGCTTATACTATCTCTGGTTCTATCGGAGTTGTATTAACGATGCCAAATGAACGCCTGCTTATTGGCGAGACAATGTTAGAGGAAGCAATAATAATGTTATTTGATATGGTCAAGGCTAGTACATCAACACAAATTGCAAATTTTGCCCAAAAAGTAGGGGTGGCTCCTATCAGAAAGATGTATACTTGGGCTTGGAATCAAGTCCAAGCTGGACTTGGTTCTGAAATCCAATGGCGAAGGAAGCAAGAGGTTCGAGCAAGTTTGTTTATTCAGCCACCAGAGCTTGAAGCTCTGGAGCGTGCAATAGCTGCAACAAGCGAAGAAGTTGAAGACACTTTTGAATTTACAGGCCGATTGATAGGTGCTGACATTAAAGCACATACATTTCACATAGAATATGAAGGAGCAGATATAAGGGGTAAGATGTCGGAGAATATAGGATTAGAGGCTTCTGTAGAATTACCACGACTTTATAAAGCCAAAATCACTAAAAGGACAAAAATTCATTATGCACTTGAAAAGGAAGATGTTAATTATTTCTTAATCTCTCTAAACCCCTGTTAACTACTAGAGACTTTCTTAATTTAAGATCTATCCTAATCTATTCAAAGATCTGAGGTGAACTTTTGAAGGTATTTGTAACAGGAGGCACCGGATTTATAGGAAGTCATTTGATAAAAAGACTCCTTCGAGATGGGGCGAGCGTCAAGGCTCTTGCTAGAGATTCTAGTAATGTAGAGGGATTAAAGAAACTCGGAGTAGAAATTATAATAGGGGATGTGACGGACAAAACATCGCTTAAAGGTGTTATGAAAGGCTCCGATATTCTTTATCACCTCGGTAACGTTTCCCGCTGGTGGCTTCCTGATAAAAGCCTCTATTATAAAATCAACGTTGAGGGTACAAAAAACATATTGATTGAAGCGACTAACGAAGGTGTTAAAAAGGTCGTTTACACGAGCAGTCTTGCCGCTATAAGACAACCTAAGGGAGAAATTGCCACAGAAGAGAAAGAACACAAAAGGGATTTTGAGAGCCATTATGGAAGGTCGAAGTTTTTGGCTGAAAGAGAAGTGCTGAGAATTTATAGAGAACACGGACTACCAGTTGTTATTTTAAACCCAGGTGTAGTAATTGGCCCAGGCGACCTAAAAACCTTTGGAAGAACAATTATAGAACTTCTTAACGGAAAGCTTGAAGCACTATTGTTTGAAGATAGCATAGTTCCACTTGTTTACATTGATGATACTGTAGAGGGTCACATAATTTCGGCAGAAAAGGGGAAAATCGGAGAGAAATACATACTGGTTGGAGATAATATCAAGTTAGGAGAAGTTTTCAAGCTTATAAATAAAATTACAGGAGTTCCTCTTCCCCAAAAGCGAATATCGCCATCTTTAATTAAGTTAATCGCATATATTTCAGAGTTAAAATCAATCTTTACAGGAAAGCCGCCAAGGCTTGCTTCAGATGCTATTAGAGCAATGGGAATCGGAGCTATTGGAGAAAATAGAAAAGCAAGAGAAAAATTGGGATTAAATTTTACGCCTCTAGAAGATGCACTAAGAAAAACGATTGAATGGTATAAAGAAAATGGATATGTCCATTAACCATAGTAGAACTAACCATTTTAAGCGCCAGAAAACTACATCCAATGGCACTGCCATTACTCCGTATTACCGATCAGGTAATAAAATGTTTCTAATCCAAAATCTTGAGATTGCATTAATAATCCTTCCTTTAAAATTATTTACTGCTCTGCAGATTATTTCGATCCTAGAAACGTAGCGCATACAATATGTAAACACCACATTTAAACACCGCGTTTTATTTGACATTGGACGTAGGTTATGCTAATTATTAACATTCTCAATAGTAGGAGTAGTACATCTAAGCGGCTATGTTTGAGGGGATTTCTGAAAAGCTAAGTTCAACCTTAAAGAAAATAAGAGGCTATGGAAAACTAAGCGAAAATAATATCCAGGATGCACTTCGTGAGGTCCGTCTTAGCCTGCTTGAAGCAGATGTAAACTTTAAGGTAGTCAAGGATTTTATAGAATCAGTTAAAAATCGAGCTCTCGGTCAAGAAGTAATTGAGAGCCTCACCCCCGGCCAACAGTTCATAAAAATCGTCCACGAAGAGCTTGTCAGAATCTTAGGAGAAGAAAGCTCTGATCTCGACCTCAGGGCTACTCCTCCCGTAGCTATAATGCTAGTAGGACTTCAGGGCTCAGGAAAAACCACAACCGCTGCAAAGCTAGCAAAATTACTTAAAGAGAATCTGAAAAGGAAGCCATACCTTGTTCCTGCAGATGTTTATAGACCTGCCGCTATAGAACAGCTTAAGGTGCTTGCTGAAACAATAGGAGTTGGTGTTTACGACTCTCAGCAAGGGAATAATCCAGTTGATATTTGTAAGGATGCTGTTTCTTCAGCCATCTACGGCAGCTATGATGTCGCAATAATTGACACTGCAGGAAGACTTCATATTGATGAAGAACTAATGGATGAACTACGAAGGATAAAGGCTGAGATAAATCCACATGAAATACTCCTTGTTGCTGATGCAATGACGGGTCAGGATGCTGTAAATGTCTCAACTAGTTTTAACGAAGCTCTCGGTATCGATGGAATAATACTTACAAAAATGGATGGCGATGCGAGAGGCGGGGCTGCCCTTTCGATTAAGGCCGTAACCGGAAAACCAATAAAGTTCTTTGGAGTCGGAGAAAAACTAGAGGCTCTAGAGGTGTTTTATCCCGATAGGATTGCCTCCCGAATTATAGGAATGGGCGATGTTCTCACTTTTATTGAGAAGGCACAGGTCGCCTTCGAAGAGAAAAAAGCGGAGGAGATGGCAAAAAAGCTTCTAAAGAATGAGTTCTCATTAGAAGATTTTAGAGAAGCTATGATTGCGATACGTAAGATGGGCGCTCTAGATAGCATGACAGAAATGATTCCTGGGATGAAGCAGATTGCTAAAAACCCTAAGGCCCTAGAGATGGCCGAGAAAGAGATTAAGAAAACGATTGCCATTATTGATTCTATGACCCTTAAAGAAAGAAGGAGTCATACGATATTAAACGGAAGCAGGCGCAAACGGATCGCAAAGGGAAGCGGTACAAAGGTTGAAGACATAAACCGTGTTATTAAAAACTACGTGCAGATGCGTGATATGATGAAAAACATGGGAAAAATGGGAAAGCTTGCGAAGAGAATGATGAGGTTCATGTAGTGGGAATTGGGAATTAGTCCCCGATGAAGTCGTCGGGGATAGGAAATAGTCCCAATTCCGAATTCCTAGATGTTAAGGAGGTAAAAAGACTTTTGGTTAAAATAAGACTTACAAGGAAGGGATCAAACAAGCAGCCATTTTACAGGATTGTTGCTGCTGATTCACGTTCTCCCCGTGATGGAAAGTTTTTGGAAATTTTAGGTTATTTTGACCCACGAAAGAGCCCTCAAACACTTCAGGTAAATATCGAAAGGGTAAAGAGTTGGATAGAGCGTGGTGCAAAACCCACAGAAAGGGTAGAGAAACTTCTATCAAAACTCATGTAAGAACTGAGTTAGAATCAGACGTCAGACCAGAAGAAGGTTTCTAAAAACCAGGAGGTAAACGATATGGAGAAGCTAAAGGAGCTTGTGACCTACATCGCTAAATCGCTTGTTGATAGCCCTGAGAAGGTTGAGGTTAGGGAGATAGCTGGTGAGCAGACATCGGTGTTAGAGCTAAAGGTTGCCCAAGAGGATTTAGGGAAGATTATTGGAAAACAGGGAAAAACTGCTAAATCCATAAGGATTATACTAAGCGCCGCTGCTGCCAAGATTAGAAAGCGCGCGGTTCTTGAGATTCTTGAGTAATAAACCTTTCAATAAGGCGGAATTGGGTCTCATCCACTTTGGAAGGGTTTCAAAAACGCATGGGCTTTCTGGGGAAGTTAGAATATTCCCGTTTAGCCGAAAGCTAGAAAACCTTTCAAAACTAGAAAGGATATTTATACAAAAAAAGGGGGAAGAAAAACCCCTCGAGTTTAAAATCGTAAGAAGGAGGCTAGAGAAACACTCAGCCATAGTAGAGCTTGAAGGCATTAAATCAGTTGATGCCGCAGAGGAACTTCAAGGATGCATTGTATTGGTTGAGGCCTCTGACCTTCCAGAAACAGAAGAGAATGAATATTACTGGTTTCAACTAATTGGACTTAGGGTCTATACTACTGAGGATAAATATGTAGGTAAGGTTGAAGATTTAATTGAAAGGGCATCGCAAAGCCTTCTTGTAGTTAAGAAAGATAGGAAAGACCGCCTAATCCCAATGATTAATACAATAGTAAGAGAAATAAACCTTGAAGACTCGCGAATAGTTATCTTTCCTTTGAAAGGACTTCTAGATTAAAATATTACTAATATTATTGTAGGGATGTTCGCGAGCCTTGGTTGAACGATGTGAGACGATCAAAGTGATATACGAATGCCAATATAGCGAGGATAGGTGGGACTTACTAGTCCCTATTGGCTTCGTCGTGAGCTCAGCCGAAAGGCAATGGGTTGGAAAGCCAACTTATTCTTGGGTTTGATTAAGCAAACCCTTACCCTCGTATCCCGGATTTTGCTCAAGTTGACACTAACGCATTTATAAATCTTTCCTATTTTTATTAAGACCCCTTATGAGATACGATATTCTTACAATTTTCCCAGAATTCTTTAACTCCTTCTTTTCCATTGGAATTCTGAAAAAAGCCGAGGAGAATGGGCTTATAAAAATAAACATCCACGACATAAGAAGGTTCACTGCGGATAAACACAGAACAGTAGATGATAATCCATACGGCGGCGGAAGCGGTATGGTAATAAAGCCTGAGCCTCTTGGCAGTGCTTTAGAAGCAGTAAAAACAAGTGGTTTAAAATCTCTTGTTATTCTTACTACACCGCAAGGAGAAAGGTTCTCAGATAAAATATCAAGAGAGCTTTCTAAATATGAACAGCTAATCTTAATCTCCGGAAGATACGAGGGGGTGGATGAAAGAGTTAGAGAACTCTACGTAGATAGGGAAATTTCAATTGGTGATTATGTTCTTACAGGAGGAGAATACCCTGTCACTATAATTATAGATGCAGTATCAAGATTTATCCCTGGTGTTCTCGGAAACGAGGCATCACCCTACGATGATTCATTCAAAGAAGGGCTTCTAGAACACCCACAGTACACAAGACCCGAGACCTACAAAGGAAAAACCGTTCCTGAAATTCTACTTTCAGGAAATCATAAGGAGATTGAAAAGTGGAGAAGAAGAGAAAGTATAAAAAGGACATTTTTTCGAAGACCGGATTTAATAGATAGAGCTAGACTCACTCTCGAAGATATAAAATTAATAAATCAGCTCAAAAAAGAGAATCCATATTATTTCAAAGTATATATTGCCTTAATTCATTATCCCATTTACAATAAAGACCTAAAAATTATCACTACCGCTTTTACGAACCTCGACGTTCATGATATAGCAAGGGCGGGCAAGACTTATGGAGTGAAAGGGTTTTTTCTTATCCATCCCGTTAAAGAGCAAAGAGAACTGGTAAAAAGAGTGATATGGCACTGGATGGAGGGACCAGGTGTTTCCTATAATCCTACAAGAAATGAAGCACTGAGCCTTGTTAAGATAAATAGCTCACTAGATGAGGCTTTGAAAGAAATTGAAGGTATAGAAGGCCTAAGACCAAAGGTTGTTGTGACTGACGGAAGACCAAGAGAGAATATGATAGGATACACGGAGCTTAAAGAAAGGATCTTTTTAGGAAATGAACCCTATCTAATACTATTCGGCACTGGCTGGGGTATCGCTAATGAGATCATCGAAAGCTCTGATTACGTTCTTAAGCCGGTAGAGGGACTAACAGATTATAATCATCTCTCGGTAAGAAGTGCCGCGGCTATTATACTCGATAGGTTACTCAGTTAAAATATGAAAAAGGAGAAACGGAAATGAATGTTATTGGTGAAATTGAAAGAGCTAATATGAGAAAGGGTTTACCATCATTTCGTCCAGGTGACACGGTAGCTGTGCATTACATAATCAAAGAAGGAGATAGGGATAGAATACAAGTCTTTGAAGGCGTTGTGATTGCCAAAAAAGGTGGCGGTTCAAGAGAGACTTTCACTGTAAGAAAGGTTTCTTATGGTGTAGGAGTAGAAAGAATCTTCCCTCTACATTCACCTCTAGTGAAAAAGCTAGATGTTAAAAGAAAAGGAAAGGTAAGAAGAGCAAAGCTCTATTACCTGAGAGGACTTTCAAGAAAGGCAAGCAGAATAAGGGAAAGAACAATATTCGATAAGCAAGTTAAAGATAATAGTCAACCTTAGTTAGTATACTAATTTCTTATTTATTTTTTGACTTTGCCTTAGATTAGCCTTGATATTATCTAAAGAGGAACCCAACCAAAGCAGCTTGATCTTAAATTGGGTTTAGCCACATAATTATTCTCTTTTTTTGCCTTCTCTTTCCTTAAGTCGCTTCATAACATGAATCATCCGCTCAATAGCTGTGTAAGAAGAAAATATTAAAATCAATGCCAAGGCAAACTTAAGTAAGTAGTCTTCTGGTTTATATCCAAATGCAGAGGTTGCCAAATTGCCAAAAAAGTTAAAAACTGAAAACGCACCCAAATAGACGATTCTTTCCGTCCTCTGCAT
>JAHFBK010000017.1:19714-25031 GCA_023250035.1 Candidatus Dadabacteria bacterium | reverse complement strand
TTAGCCTCATCTGTGCCTCCCTGTGGATTAATCCTATGGGAGACTATTTTGATATATTTCAAATAGATTTTTATTTGAGGCAACGGTTCTCTTTCAAATAGATTTTTCGTGAGGCAATTCGCCAACTTGCGTTGGTAGTTGTTAATATATATAATTTCGGCATGGCAAAAAAGGTAAAGGTAACTCCAAAGGAACTAAAAAAGCCGGATAGATTTAGGGAATTCATTGCTAAAGCAATCGTTATTACATCAGAGAATTATAGGAAAATATTAATCGTTTTGGGTGCAATACTAATAGTAATAGCCGGAGCTTTAATTGGAATTATTATTAATGAAAGATACGAATTAGCTGCAAATTCCCTTTTTAGAGAAGCCATGGCAAGTTACCAAAAGGAAAACTATGAAGAAGCACTAAATAAGTTTCTATCTTTAAAAAAAGAATACCCCAGAGCCGATATTTCTAAGATAGCGCTTTTCTATGCAGCCTTAATTAATTACAATACCGAAAACTATGACGAGGCTATAAACCTGCTCAATTATTTTCTAAAGAGCGATGTAAAGGATCCAATGCTTAATGATGCTGCATATCTTACTCTAGGCACAGCGAGTTTCGACAACGGAAACTGGCAACAAGCAATAGATTATCTATCAAAACTTGATAAAGAGAAAAATCCATATAGGAATCAAGCCAAACTCCATATTGCATTCTCACTAGAAAAATTGGGTAAGTCCAGTGAGGCGGAAGCAATTTACAAACAACTACAAAATAGAGAGTCAAGTAACGACTTGAAATTGCAAGTTCAGTAGGAATTATACCAATTCGATTTTTTGATCGTGTATAATGATGCCTGTTGCTGCGAGGCGCAAAGTCCCGAGCAATCTCTTAACTGTTGTTGAGATTGCTTCGCTGGGATAAAAGAGGGAGGGTAGTTAAGGAGCCGCAATGCTCGCAGTAACTCTTTTTTGAATCGAATCCACAATTGATTGATAGAATCAGTATTATAAGATCGAACAAAAAGAAAAAGCACTGAATCTAACTATAGTGTTGAGTAGTTTTTGCCCTTTTAAGCTTTTAAAGTTCAAATTTAACCAATATCTGACCAATAATCCTTGGAGGTTTAAGAAATGGTAACAATTGGATCTGTTATTATAGGATTAGTAGCCGGTATAGCAAGTGGTTTTTTTGGAATAGGCGGCGGGCTTGTAATGGTTCCTGCTATGATCTATCTTTTTCATCTCACCCAACACCAGGCACAGGGAACCTCTCTAGCAGTTCTTTCAGTTCCTGTCGTAATTTTTGGTGCAATAAAATACTATAAAGAAGGCAATGTTAACTTACAAATGGCTGTATTTATAGCTATGGGTTTATTTGCTGGTGCATATCTAGGGGCAGTATTAGTACACTATGTTCCAGACCCAACGCTCAAGAGAATATTTGGTGTGGTGCTACTTATTGTATCAATAAAGCTGATATTGGGAAAGTAATTTAAGTAGTGAACCGTGGTTCGTAGATCGTGGTTTGTGATTTGATATAAGATTCACTATGCACGCATCACGAAACCCGAACCACTGATGACACAGTGTATGATTATTCGCTCAAATAAATTTTCAATTTAGAAAAATTTCAGCCTCATTGACAATCTTCTCCAAACCCTCGGGGAAGTGATACCAGTGTATATCCTTGTCTTTTCTGAGCCATGTCATCTGACGCTTGGCAAAACGTTTTGTGTCACGCTTTATCAGTTCTATTGCCTTATCAAGTGTAATTTCTCCATCTAGGTACTGGTTTATATGCTTGTAACCTATTGACTGCATAGGTTTTAAATCTTTTGCAAAACCCATCTCTCGGAGTTTCTTTACCTCGTCAACGAGTCCTTCTTCTATCATCCTATCAACCCTTTCATCTATCCTCTTTCTTAGAATCTCCCTTTCTTCAAGAAGTCCAATCTTTAGAACCTCGTACTCATTTTCTTTAAATCCATGTTTCTCTTGAAGCTCTGACATCCTTGATCCTGTGAGATAGTAAGCTTCGAGTGCTCGTTCAATTCTTACATAGTCATTGGGGTGAATCCGACTAGCAGATTCAGAATCAAAAGACTTTAATTTTTCGTAAATGTAAGAGATGCCAAAAGTAGATTTAAGCCTCCTAAGTCGGCCTCTAATTTCCATATCGGCAGAAATTCCCTCAATAATTCCATAAAGAAGAACGCGAACATAAAGATAAGTCCCACCAACAAGAATCATCTTAGCAGACCTTTTATGAAGGTCTCTAATTACCTCCACGGCGGTTTTTCTATACAACCCGGCGTTAAAATCCTTGTTAGGGTCGATTATATCAATTAAGTGATGAGGGACTTGTTCTCGCTCTTCTTTCCGCGGCTTTGCTGTACCTATATCCAGGTACCTATAGACTTGAAGAGAGTCGGCATTGACGATTTCCCCCCCGATTCTTGTCGCAATCTCAATGCCAACTTTACTTTTTCCTACTGCTGTGGGACCTAAGATGACAAATAGTTTGGGTTCATCCCTCACTGAATTTTTGGATATGAGGACTTCCATGAATTAAAGATAGGCGGGGTTTTCCAACCCCGCCAATGCGGGACTGGAAAGTCCCGCCTATCCTTCACTATGGCACGTCTCTACATGGCAACCTGAAGGTCACCGCTACATTACTCTGATGATTTTCTAAAGAACTACGACTTACGGCTAACGACTAATCGCTTAGGTTTTTCTATAATCCCCTATATCTTCCCCTAATGCCTCTTTTCTGCTAAGCCTAATTTTCCCGTCATTTTCTACACCTATACATTTTACAAGTATCTCATCCCCTTCTCTTACAATATCTGAAACCTTTCTCACCCTAGTTGGAGCAAGTTCTGAAATGTGAACAAGCCCGTCTGTATTGTGGAAGAGTTCCACTATTGCTCCAAAATCAAGAATTCGTTTAACTGTTCCAAGATATACCTTCCCTACCTCTACTTCCTGTACAATCTCTTTAACCATCTCTGCAGCTTTATCACAGGCTTCTTTACTCGAAGATGCAATGTTCACCCTGCCGCTTTCTTCGATGTCTATAGCGGCCCCAGTTGCCTCGATTATCTTCTTTATCATCCTTCCACCTGGTCCTATAACGTCCTTAATCTTCTCCGGCTTTACTTGAATTGTAAGTATTCGTGGAGCATACGATGAAATATCAGGCCTTGGCTCTCTAATCATTTCATTCATCTTTCCAATCACAAAAACCCTTCCCTCGTGTGCCTGCTGAAGCGCCTTTGAGAGTATCTCCCTAGTAATACCCTTAACCTTAATATCCATCTGGAGCGCAGTTACGCCAGAAAGAGTGCCTGCAACCTTAAAATCCATATCACCCAACTGGTCTTCATCCCCGAGAATATCTGAAAGAATAACGAATTGATCTTCTTCCTTAATGAGCCCCATCGCAATTCCACCAACATGCGCTTTTATAGGAACGCCGGCATCCATGAGTGATAGACTTCCCCCACAAACAGTAGCCATTGAGGAGGAACCGTTTGATTCAAGTACATCAGACACAACTCGAATCGTATAAGGAAACCTCTCCTTCGGTGGAAGAACCGAAAGAAGGGCCCTTTCTGCTAGGGCTCCATGACCTATTTCTCTCCGACCTGGACCAAGGCGGTTTCCAATCTCGCCTACACTAAATGGGGGGAAGTTATAGTGAAGCATAAATCTTTTTGTCAGCTCCCCTTCAAGGGCATCTATTCTCTGCTCATCATAAGTCGTACCTAAAGTGGACATGACCGCAACCTGAGTCTCACCCCTCGTAAAAAGGGCAGAACCATGAGTCCTTGGGAGAAAGCTTACCTCCCCACTTATAGGCCTTATGTCTGTATAACCTCTTCCGTCTATCCTTCTTTTCTCTTGAATTACAAGTTCACGAACTAGGTCCCTCTTTAGTGCATCGAATAACTTAAGTACTTGATTCTCAGCTCCCGGAAAATCTGGGGACAGTTTCTGAACGGTTTCTCTCAATATCTCTTGAATCCCTACTCTTCTTTCGATCTTAGATGCTACCCGTATTGCCTCTCTTAGCCGCCCCTTTGCGAATGAGACAACACTTTCAGCAAGGGCGGAATTCTCCACTATAGTTGACATCTCTCTTTTCTCCAAGCTTAGTCCACTTACCAGATGTTCTTGAGGTTTTATAAACTCCTGAATGCATCTATGCCCAAACAAAATAGCTTCAACTATATCTTGCTCAGGTACCTCATTTGCACCCCCTTCAACCATTACTATCGCCTCTTTTGTTCCAGCTACAACCATATCCATCTCACTTTTTCCAAGTTCACCCCTAGTAGGATTACAGATAAACTCTCCATTTATACGGCCTACTCTCACTGCTGCCGCTGGGCCATCAAAAGGAACATCCGACACAAGAAGTGCTGCCGAAGCCGCTGTCACTGAAAGGACATCCGGGTCGTTATCCTGATCCGCAGAGAGCACAGTAATAATCATTTGGGTGGCAAAAGTAAAATCCTTTGGAATAAGAGGTCTGATAGGCCGGTCTATAAGCCTTGAAGTCAGTACCTCCTTTTCGCTTGGACGCCCTTCCCTTTTAAAATATCCCCCAGGAATTTTTCCTGCCGCATAAGCCTTTTCCTGGTAGTTTACAGTTAAGGGAAGAAAATCTTCACCCTCTGTCTTTTCATTAGCTGCTACAACAGTAGCCAGAACCGCAGTCCCTTCGTAACGTGCTAGAACAGCACCATGAGACTGCTTTGCCAATCTACCCGTTTCAATCTCTAGCTCCCTTCCAAATATCTGAGCCTTTATACGTCTTAATTCATTAACCAATATGATACTACCTCCTCAAATTAATGATGCATGTATCGTGTATCCTGCATCTTGCTTTTTACTTTCTAAGACCTAACTTTCCTAATAGATTCTGGTACCTCCCAGGACTCAATCTTTTGAGGTAACGAAGAAGCTTCCTTCGTTTACCAACCATCTGAAGAAGCCCACGCTTAGAATGAAAGTCCTTAGGAGCTGACTGAAGGTGTTTTGAAAGCTCCTCAATGCCCTGAGTAAGCATTGCAACTTGCACTTCAGGTGAACCACCATCTTTCTCATGAATTCTGAATTCACCAATCAGTTGCTGCTTTTCTTCTTTTGAAATAGCCATCGAAATTCCTCCTTTTTTCAGTATGGAACGCATATATACCTGATTTATTAAAGGGATAATAGAAACATAGGGTAGGCGACGAGTCCCTTCGACTAAGCCTGTGGTGAGTCTGATCGAACTACTCAGGACATGCGTGCTCGTTGCCGTCCACCAGCAA
>JAHFBK010000017.1:10625-19614 GCA_023250035.1 Candidatus Dadabacteria bacterium | reverse complement strand
ACTGGTGAACTACCCAGTTTATTAACCGATTAAAATTTCAAAGACCTTTATGCGTTCCCTAATTCTATTTCAATTAAAAACCCTTAAAAGCTTGATTACTACGTCTCTCTCATTTAGTTTATATAAGTCGTTAGTCCCGACAAGCGCTTGGGCTACAGAAACAAGCTCCTTATCTTTACAAATCTTTAATTTTTCCTCTGCCTCAAACTCCTCCATGTCAAGACAAGTCAAGTCGGATTTTCTGATCTGTTTACCCTCTCTTATTTGTTCTGCAACTTTATCCGTGACATGTATCTCTTTGATGTTAGAAATAGCCTCTAGCATAGGAACTAACCTAAGATTCCCGGATTTAAGATCTTCTAGCGATTGGGCATCTACGATCTTAAACATTCCACTTCTAATCCTTCTAAGTTCTGTTAGATGTCCACCGTATCCAAGTTCAGTTGCTATGTCATACCCCAAAACCCTAACATATGTCCCTCGCGAGCACCTTACAAAAAACCTAATAAAAGGTTGATTGTAGTCTAGTAGTTTTAGCTCCTCAATGAATACAGCCCGCGAAGCCCTAGGGAGTGTTATTCCTTTTCTTGCAAGTTTATGCAGCCTAACCCCGTTTTTCTTTACTGAAGAAAACATTGGTGGGATTTGTCTAACCTCACCTTTGTATTTTGAGAAGACATCAAGGATATCGCTTAGGGTTAATTTTATAACCTTGTTCTCATACAAAACCTTTCCTGTTTCATCCATGGTGTCGGTCGCGATACCAAGCCGCAATACCGCTTCATATTCCTTGATGCTATCATCCAAAAATGGAACAAGCTTTGTTGCATCACCCAAACATATAGGAAGAACACCCGTAGCAAATGGATCGAGTGTCCCTGTATGCCCTGCGCGCTTTATCTTGAGTGCCCTTTTAACCTCCATTACCACCTTCTGAGATGTAACACCTTTTTCTTTGTCTAAGATTACCATTCCATTCATTGGAGCACTTCTTTGATAGCGCTAAATAGCAATCGTTTTGCCTCTGCCAAGGTTCCAGAAATAGTGCATCCTGCTGCCCTTTCGTGTCCCCCTCCGCCGAACTTCTCGCCTATTTGTGCAACGTTGACGCTTCCCTTTGACCTTAGACTTATTTTCCATCTTGACCCATTCTGACTAGGTTCTTCTTCCCTAAAAAGGACAGCAACATCTACACCGTTTATACATCTAGGGAAATTCACAAATCCTTCTGTATCTTCTTTACTCGTCCCAGTTGCCTTAAACATATCCCTCTTTACTACAGCGGATGCAATACGCCCATCTTCAGTAACTTCAAGCGTTGGTAGAACACATCCAAGTAGTTTAAGCTTACCAATGGATTCACTTTCATAAAGGGCCTGTGATATCTCCCAAGGACTTGCTCCAAGTTCGACAAGTTCTGCTGCAATCTCAAATGCCTCGGGTATGGTGTTCGAATATCTGAATGATCCAGTATCAACAAGGATTGAGGTATATAGATTCATTGCTATATCAGGAGTAATCTTTAGGGCCTGCCCTGAGCCTAGTCGAAGGGATAGAGTTTTTAAAAGCGAATAGATTATCATTCCCGTAGCTGAGGCACTTGGATTAAGGATGTACAAATCTGCAGAGGGTTTAGATGTTTGATGATGGTCTATTATAATAGTGACTCCACATCCTCCTCTATTTTTAAAGTCCTCAAATTTCACACCAACCCTGCTTGTATCAGTACAGTCAACGACGAAAGTACCATGGAAGCCTACATTAACATCATCTAATGATGAAACCACCTTCTCTGAGTGGGGAAGGAATCTTAACAGTAAAGGAACGCCATCTTTGTTATAATAAAGAATCTCTTTCCCGATCTTCTCAAGACCTAGACCGAGAGCAAGCATCGAGCCTATGGCATCGCCATCCGGGTTTTCATGGGATGTAATTAGAAATCTTTTTCCAGTCGAAATCACACTAAGTATTTTCTCTAGATCACTCAACTTTTATTCCTTTTATAAGTTCATCAATTCTGTAACCCTCTTCAAGCACTGTGTCAAACTCGAACCTCAAGTCTGGAATTCTCTTAATTCTTAATCTTTTCCAAAGCTCTCTTTTTATAAAACCGGTCGCACTTTGAAGACCAATTAAGGCTTCTTCCTTACCAATGCCATCCGACATAACGGTGAAATATACCCTCGCAAGGCTTAAGTCATCTGTAACCTTTATACCTGTAAGAACAACAGAGGAAACGCGTGGGTCTTTTATCTCCCCTTTTATAATCATTTGAGAGATTTCTCGAAGGATTAAATCTCCAACCCTAACCGTTCGTTTATATCCAATCCCCAAAGCTTTGCTTCTCCTAAAAGTGAATGATCTCAAGGTCACGACTTACAATCTGAACAATTCCCATTGACTCTATAAATCCCGAAACCTGATCAAGTATGGAGTTTACATAAGGCGCGTCATTGCTCACAAAAGAGACTCCGATCGTTGCTCTTTGCCATAGGTCCTGAGAATCAACCTCAGATATCGAAACATTCCCAAACCTTGATTTCACCCTTTGAATTACGCTTCTTAACATCTGTCTCTTCCCCTTTAGGGATCTGTTTCCATCAATGTAGAGCTCGATTCTAAGTGCACCAATTACCATTTACATATTTTAAGCTATAGTGATTTATATCGAATCTATCCCTAAGAAATATTAATGTTTTATTTATATTATTTATTACAATCCCTTAGACAGCGAGCAATATATTTAGTAGCTTAAAATCTTCCAATGGGCTAAAGTTTTTGCTTGATCTCCTCAAATGTATAGACTTCAAACGTATCTCCAACCTTTATATCATTAAAATTTTCAATTCCGATTCCACATTCGTATCCACTTTGAACCTCTCTAACATCCTCTTTAAAACGCTTAAGAGATGATATCTTTCCTTCAAAAATGAGGACACCATCCCTAATTACCCTAATACTGCTGCCTCTAGTAACCTTACCGTCTGATACATAACACCCTCCAATGGTTCCTACCTTTGAAACATGAAAGGTGGCTTTAACCTCGGCATGCCCGACAATTCTCTCTTTAATCACAGGTTCAAGAAGACCTTCCATCGCCTTTTTTATTCTGTCAACAACATCATAGATTATTATATGAAGCTCGAGTGAAACCCTTTCCCTCTCTGCCGCTTCAATCGCTTTCACATCAGGGCGTACATTAAACCCTACGATTACGGCATTAGAGGCACTTGCAAGAACTACGTCAGTTTCATTCACAGCTCCAACTCCTGCGTGTATTATCTTCACGCGACATTTATCAGTGCTTAGCTTTGTTATTGCTTCCTTAAGTGCCTCAACAGAACCCTGAGTATCGGCTTTTAGAATTAGCGGCAATTCTTTAGTCTCCCCTTCCTTTAGTGAACCAAATAGATCCTCAAGCGAGAGTTTCCTTGCTTTTGCTGCTAGAACCTCCCTTTCTTTGAGCTCCCTATGCTGAACTATTTCCTTCGCAATTTTTTCGTCTTTAACCACGTAGAATCGGTCACCAGCGCTTGGCACCCCAGATAGGCCAATTATTTCTACAGGTATGGAAGGGCCTGCTAGATTTACCCTTTCCCCTTTGTCGTCAGCTAAAGCCCTCACTCTGCCATAATTAAATCCTGCAACGACATAATCCCCAATCTTTAGGGTCCCTTCTTTTACAATAACAGTAGCAACTGGTCCTCTTCCCTTATCCAACTTAGCTTCTATTACAATACCGTTTGCTCTCTTATAAGGGTTAGCCTTGAGTTCCAATACATCAGCCTGAAGAAGCACTAGTTCTAATAATTCTTTGACACCCGTTTTTCTTCTTGCTGATACCTCGGCAAACATCGTTTCGCCTCCCCACTCTTCGGGCACTAAACCAATTTCAGAAAGTTGCCTCTTTATCCTATCAGGATCAGCCTCGGGTTTATCAATCTTATTCATAGCAACAACTATAGGAACACCCGCGGCTTTAGCATGGTTAACCGCTTCTATAGTCTGAGGCATAGCCCCGTCATCTGCTGCTACTACCAGAATTACAACATCTGTTACCTTTGCACCACGGGACCTCATAGCAGTGAATGCTTCGTGGCCAGGTGTATCAATAAAGACTACCTTTCTTCCATCTACAGATGCACTATATGCACCTATATGTTGGGTAATGCCCCCAGCTTCTTTTTCAGCCACATTTGTATGTCTGATGGCATCCAATAGAGTTGTTTTTCCATGATTAACGTGACCCATCACAGTTACTACCGGTGATCTAGGGATAAGTTCATCAGGAACGCCTTCTTCCTGTTCTGAAAGAAGCCCTTTTTCCTCAAAGAACTCGACATTGGCCTCATACCCAAATTCTCCAGCGACGATTGTAGCCGTCTCGTGGTCAATTGATTGATTGATGGTAGCCATCATTCCAAGTGACATAAGCTTTTTTATTACATCTCCTGCCTTAACACCCATCCTCTTAGCAAGGTCGCCTACAGTTATGGATTCACCAAGCTTTATAAGGCGCCTTTGTTGTCTTACTGGGAAAGGGATAACCTGGGCTGAAGTTGTCTCTTTTACTGTATATTCTCTTGTTTTTAAGGGCTCTCGTTGAAGGTCTTTGGTAATTCTATCCTGACCGATGCTGTGATTAATAGGTCTAGTTCTTAAACGCCTGTCCTCAACCACGTACTCCTTTCTTCTACCAGGAAGTTTAGTTCTAAAAGCCCTTCGCAACTCCTCGAGTGTTTCTTCATCTATAATTTCCTCTCTCTTAATCTTAACCTTACGCCCCTTCTTTTTAACCTTTTTCTCTGTCTCTTCAACTTGCTCTTCTTTTTCTTCGACTTTTTCTAGGGTTTCTTCTTGAATCTTAGTCTCTACCGTCTTGGCTTCCGAAACTATATCCTGGGCGATGGTTTTTTCTTCTTCGATAGGTAAAACCTCCCCTAGTGAATTAGCATGTGCCCCTGGTTTTACCCCTTCCCTTGAGATGTGAGATTGAATACTTTCTTGAGATGATTTTAAAGAAGCGTCCTTAGGTTCTTCTCTCTCTTGTATAGGTAATTCTGCAGGTTCTTGCTCTTCTACTCTTTTCTTCTTTCTTATTACTACAGTATTGCCTTTTCTTCTTTCAACTACCTCTTCGCCGCTTACTGAACGAAATACCCTTACCTCCTCCTTTGTTTCCTTAGTGTCTGCCGATCTAGCTAATTGACCGTCGCTTTTCGAGGCCTTGATATTATCCCTTATTCTTTTTGCGTCTTCCTCAGAGATAGAGCTAGAGTGGCTGCGTACTAATACACCAATATGTTTTGCTGCTTCAATTACCTTCTTATTCGATATACCTAACTCTTTTGATAGGTCAAAGACCCTCACATTTGCCATATTTTTACACCATTGCTAGTGAATATTCAAAAATTAATTTAATAAATAAATTTACCCAATTTTTTAAACTTATGCAAAAAGAAAGTGGATAGAATAACTACTATTGGCTTAATTGGTTGTACATCCTGAGAAATTTTAGGGAAGATAGATGAATCTAAGGATGTCATTATTCGCTTGAAATGGCATCCTGTAATAAGGACCTATAACTTAATCTTTATCCTTCCTCTTTCTTAGCCGATACAGACATTTTTTCAAGCTTATCTTTGAGAGCAATCCTTGCAGCGGTTTGAATCTTGATGGCATCTTCTTCATTTTTAAGACCTGCAGCCTTTACGAGTGACTTTGGGTCTGAAAAGGCAATATCTTCAAGTGAACGAAACCCCTCGCCATAAAGTAGATTTGCTGTTACTTCCCCAACACCTGGAAGAGTCATTAGTAAAGAAACAGACTCTTGTTGCTCACGCCTTACCTGAGAATCCGTCTTTATATCTATTCTCCATTCTGTGAGCTGAGATGCTAGTCTAACGTTCTGTCCTTTTCTACCTATGGCTAAGGAAAGTTGGTCATCATCTACAATTACCTCCATTGACCTATTATCCTCATCTATTATTACCTTGCTCACTCGTGCTGGCGAGAGGGCATTGCATACAAATCTGGCATGGTCTGACGACCATGGAACAATATCAATCTTTTCCCCTCGAAGTTCATGAATGATACTCTGGACTCTTGAACCGCGCATTCCAACACATGCCCCTATTGGGTCAACATCGGGATCGTTTGAAGAAACCGATATTTTCGTTCTGATGCCAGGGTCTCTTGATATAGCCTTGATCTGAACCACGCCTTCGGCAATCTCCGGGACCTCAGCAACAAAAAGTTTACTGACAAAATCAGGATGGGCACGAGAGAGAATAAGCTGAGGACCTCTCTTAGTTTCCCTAATATCAAATAGAATTGCCCTTATTCTTTCCTTTGGTTTGTAATACTCCTTCGGAACTTGGTGTTCAGCAGGAAGAATAGCTTCCGTTTTCCCTAGGTCTACTATCACGTTTTTTCTCTCGATTCTTCTCACTATACCGCTGACTAATTCACCCTTGCGACTTTTAAATTCCTCATAGATTACCTTACCCTCTGCTTCTTTGAGCTTTTGAAGAATCTTCTGCTTTGCATTCTGAATCGCAATCCTTGTAAAATCAGGGTTGATTTTTACCCCTAATAAATCCCCTACTTCAGCCTCGGGGTCCAGTTCCGACGCTTCCTCAACACCTATCTCAATATCGGGATTGGTTACATTTGTAACTACGTTTTTAAACTCAAAGAGTTCAACCTCACCTTCATCCTCGTTGTAACGCACTTCAAGCTCCTTGCCTTTGTCCTGCATACGAAAAAGCTTCTGTGCGGCAGAAAGAACCGCTTCCACCACAGCTCCAATAATAGCATCTTTATCTACACCTTTATCCTTGCATACAGAATCTATTACTCGACTTAATTCACTAGCCATCTACATCACCTCCTAAAAATCCAATTCTAGGTTGGCTCTCTCAATTTCATCATAAGGAATAAAATATACACGCCCATCCATTTCAACAGAAGCTACATCTCCAACAAAATCGATAAGCCTACCAATAAAAACACTTCTACCTTGAATATCCGTCATAGTTTTAATCTTTACCAGCTTCCCTTTAAACCTCTCAAAGTCCCTTACCTTTTTAAGAGCCCTTGTAAGTCCTGGGGAAGATATCTCAAGATTATAAGTTCCAGGAATAATATCATTTAGGTCGAGTAGAGTACCCAGTTCACGACTGATTCTAGCACAGTCTTCAACACTCACTCCACCATCCTTATCTATGTAAATTCTAAGAATCCATCCCCGACCCTCTCTTCTATACTCAATGTCTACAAGTTCAAACCCATACCCGAGAAGAAGAGGATCTAATATTTCCCGAACACTATCAATTACCCTTTGATCTAAAGAACTCATCAATCTACTCTGAGACTAAAGAAAAAGCGGGTCAAATGCCCGCTTCAGGAATTTATTTTACCTAACTAAATTAGACTGGGCAAATTTAGGTGTTTCTATCACTTTCATCGTAATAAGCTAATAGATACTTACTAGTTTAATATCTTAAGTTAGAATATTCTATGAGGCTTATTTTAGATCTCGATATACAAAATTACATTTTACTTATTTAACATTATCCTTCTGATTCAGTAAGGAGATTACTGATATGTCAAGAGATATAGATATGAAAGTAGTAAGGACAACCCCTTTCAACCCTGATTGGTATATTAGAGAGAATAGAGAAAAATGGGTTCTTCCTCTTATTTTAAAGGATAGAGCAAAGAGGTTTGGGAAAAGGCCATTTCTACAATACCAAAATGATAAACCACTCACCTTCAAACATGTGAATACATTTGCAAATAAATTAGCTAATGGTTTGATTAAACTCGGAATTAGAAAAGGAGATAGGGTAGCAGTTTTAATGCCGAGTTCCACCGAATGCGTTTTAATATGGTTTGGGATACTAAAAGCTGGTGGTGTTATGGCTCCAATAAATACCGCTTACAAGATGGATTTCCTACACTATATCATTGATAATTCTGATTCGAGGTTTATTTTCCTCGGCGAGGAACACCTTGAGAGATTAATACCGATTCAAGATAGAATCCCTAATGTAGAGAAAATAATTGTATGCACTACAAACTTTAGCAATGATTTCAAGAACCCTGGCATCGCGCTAAAACCCCTCATTTCTTATAGGGAATTAATTGATTATTCAAGCTCTAACGAACCAGAAGTAGATGTTGGATTTACTGATATTTCACGCCTAATGTACACATCAGGAACCACTGGACGTTCAAAAGGGGTTCTAAAATCACACGCCGCCGATTATTACAGCGCCAGAGGATACGTAGAGGTATCTGAAATAAACGAAAATGATGTTCTTTATACCTGTTTGCCCCTTTTTCACTCTAATGCCCAAGTGCTATGTGTCTACCCCGCCCTCTTAGCTGGGGCAATGGTCACCATTCATGAAAGATTCAGCGCTTCTCAGTTCTGGAAACAAATAAAGGATTCAAAGGCAACGGTTTTTAACTCACTAGGTGCCATGAGCTACTTTCTTTGGCGTCAGCCTAAGGTTCCTCAAGAAAAAGAACATAGCGTTAGGCTTGCCCTAATTTCTCCAGCACCGCATGATATGCTCGAGCAATTCATGAAAAGATTCAATCTAAAAATTCTTGAAGGATATGGATTAACAGAAACGGGTGTAGTCACATATATGCGTCCAAATGAGCCTTTTAGAGTGGGCTCATGTGGAAAGGAGGCACCTGGGTATGAGGTAAAGATTGCAGACCCTGAAAGTGATGAGGAACTTGATAGGGATCGAGTCGGTGAAATAATTGTTAGGCCCAGAATTCCGAACATAATGCTCTACCACTATCACAAGATGCCTGAAAAAACTGTAAGTGACTTTAGAAACTTCTGGTTTCATACCGGAGATGCAGGAAAGATAGATGAGGACGGATACGTCTATTTTGTCGACAGGGTTAAAGACTACATAAGAAGGAGAGGCGAGAATATAAGTTCATTTGAGGTTGAGAAAATCGT
>JAHFBK010000017.1:0-10525 GCA_023250035.1 Candidatus Dadabacteria bacterium | reverse complement strand
TTCATACCGGAGATGCAGGAAAGATAGATGAGGACGGATACGTCTATTTTGTCGACAGGGTTAAAGACTACATAAGAAGGAGAGGCGAGAATATAAGTTCATTTGAGGTTGAGAAAATCGTATGTCAGCATCCAGTAGTGGCTGAAGCTGCAGCAATCGGTATAAAGTCCGGAGAGGGAAAATTCGCTGAGGATGATTTGATGATAGTAGTGGTTAAATAATCAGATATGGATGTATCATACGAAGAACTCTTAAAACATTGTGAAGAAAGAATGCCATACTTTATGATTCCGAGGTATATACGGTTTGTTGAGTCACTCCCTAAAACACCAACAGAAAGGGTTCAAAAACACATTCTTAAGGAGGAATGTATAACGACGGATATATGGGATATAGAGAAGGCAGGATATAGGATTAAACGATAGTAGAGAATTAACCTATCCTGCCCCAAATGTATAACTTGTCTTGAATTTTTAAGAAAGCTTCCGTTGTGCTACAATAAGTTGACTTTTATACTAGAAAACTGATATAGATAAAACTATCTCTTAAAGGAGGATTTGCAATGAATCTAGTTAATAAAATGATAAGGGCAGCCAAGCTCGACGCTCAGCTCTACGAGGAAGTAGAGAAGGACATAGGAGCAACGAAGGAAGCCTTTTTGGTGGTATTGATAGGTGCCATTTGCAACGGGATTGGAAGCGTAGGTATGTTAGGGGCAAAGGGAATAATAACAGGGCTTGTACTTGGAATTATTGGGTGGCTTCTATGGAGTGTCGTCATTTACCTTATAGGGGTAAAAGTTTTTAAACACACATCCGACATGGGTGAGCTTCTTAGATGTCTCGGTTTTGCCTACTCCCCATATGTCCTAAGTATCCTCGGAATTATCCCCGGGATCGGTATTATAATACGGCTAATTGCATCTATTTGGACACTTGTAGCTGTTGTTATTGCCACACGACAAGCACTCGACTGTGGAACGGGTAGAGCGATTTTGATTTCAGTTCTAGGTTTTATAGCTTTTATAATTGTTCTTTTCCTCTTAACTCTACTTCTTCGTACTTGAAATTATTGACAGGAGGTGGACTAATAAAAGTTAATTACTTCACACTGTTCTGTTATAGATATTTATTTAATCTCATTCTTCAACCTATTTAAGAGTTTTTCTAATTCTTCAAATCTTGGCTTTGTATCCACGTTCGACCGAGGTTCACGAATGTCCCTTCCAAACCTTAAATCTACATACTTTTCTGTAACCCGCTCGAAAGTTTGAAATTTTGTTCCACCCCTATTAATCAGATCCCTTACAAACTCTCTTGGAGTAACGAAATCTGGTTTCTTAAAACCCTTTTTAGAAAGAAGCTTGAGGGCTTTTTTATAGATAATGGATGCTTTTTCTTCAGGCTTTTTTCTTTCATATATCCTGAGAAATTCAAATTTTTTATTTGCCAAAAAAGTCCAGACTACTAAAGCTAAAATTACAAATCCAAGGAGCCATTTTTTATTAAATTTAAGATTAATTTCTAACTTGTTTTGAAACTTACTTTTTTGCCATCTCCACCTATTTTGAAGACCGGAGAAAAGATTAATTTGATCCCTCTGACTGAAGTCAACGATATACCTGCTCCATCTGTATCTTAAATAATCGAGATAAGTAGCAATAAAATTACTTTTTGGGAATCCTTCATCGCTTGCCGGGGTAGGATCGAAGAGAATCCATCCATGACCAGGGAAAAATACCTCGACCCAAGAGTGAGCGTTACTTTGACGCACTAAGAAAAACCTTCCATACTGATTCCACTCTCCGTCAAGGAACCCATTCACAATTCTTGCAGGAATACCTACCTCTCTTAAGAGAACAACCATAGCCGTTGCAAAGTACTCACAATGCCCGGCTTTATTATCAAAAAGAAAATCATCCAGTGGAAATTCTGACGCCCCTTTTTCAAGGGTTATGGTGTAGTTCATATTATTGATTAGATACCTTTTAATTGAGTTAGCTTTGTCATAGCTATTTACATCAGTAGAGATGATGTTTTTTGCAAGCTCCTGTACTCTTTCACTTAGTGGTGGGAGTTTTAGATAAAGATTTTTTATATAATTCGGATAGTCTTCTTTTTCCCTTCTTAATTCCTCAGCGGAAGGAATACTCAAATCAGAATAGGCTAAGTACTTTAATCTATAGGAAACCTGCCCAGGAATGATGTATGAATCATTCACCTCCTCTATCTTCCCACCCGCTACTCCCCAAAATCCCACTGGGAGGCTAGCTGCAAAGAGTATATCAGTATCAAGTGGCTCAGTTACTATCTCCTGTGATAAAGTTTTATTTTTCGTTTCATTTACCAGTATAATTCCATCTTTATTCTTTTTATACACATTCTGATTTAAATCGCCTACCCTCCATTCTTTTCCGTCAAACTCGGCAAGCGCTATACCACGCCAGTAAATCGGTTTCGGGAGAGTCTCGGGATCTCTATCTAAAATTTTTATCCTCATAATAGGTGTGGTATCAAGTTTAATTTGCCCTACCTGTCCCAGTTTTACCTGGTCAGAGAAACCAGTGCTTAACTCTGCAGGTTTAAGAAAATTCGAGGTAAAAAATCCGCTCCCTAACCTAGGAACTGACACAAATAAGAAAGCCGTAAAAAAGAATATTCCAAAGCTAGCAACTCCTGTAATCCCTAGGAAAAGAGGGGTGACTACTTTAGGGTCGTCATAGCTTCGGGCTTCAATGGATTCCCTTTTCATATTAAAGGTTATGATTGCCCAAATTGATAGGGCAACATAAACGATAAAAACTATTCCAAAGGAAAAACTAACGGTGAGAATGGTTCCAGCAAGAAATTGAAAAAAGCTCAGTATATAAATCTGAACAATATCTCTTAACTCCTTTGATCCTAGTAGTTTTAAAACCTGTGTATATATCAAGAAAACCAATATGCCACTAAAAATCTCCATACCAAAGAGGGTTGTGTTTGCAAGTACAAAGATTAAAAGTATAATAGCAAGGACACTTAAAACTCTATTGCTAAGGTAGTATCTTTTCCCTGACCACTCATTAAAAAAACTTAATATAAGCGAGACAGTAAAGACAACGATGCTTAGCCCATCCACCACTCCTGTGATTGAAACTGATATAAATCCCGTGAGGGCTATAAGATGAGTAAAGATTGTGAGGGCATGAGACGTCTTCATTTAAACTCAACCAACTATTAAGCCCAAAAGGCCTTTAAGCCAAATACTAATAAATGCAAACACAATATTTTAATATTTCCTCATAAATTCGGCAAAAGGCATTCTTAGATGAACAGACACTAGTTAAAGTAATCAAAAGAAAAACTTTTGAAATTAAAAGTTTACTTTAAAAGAGTGGTATACCTATATTAAGCACTTGATTTATCATGGATATGATTTTCCATGTTTTGTCCTTATTTCCTGTAGCTTTGTTCTCTGCTCCGGTGTTAAAACATCTCTTATTTGAAGACGCATATCTATATAAGCCTTTCTCAATTTTCCTTTGACTTCTTCCACTTCATTATTCATTTTCAAGATCTCTTCCCGACTCGAATTTGGATTTTTAACTGTATCGCTGAACTCCCTCTCTTTTTTCTTAAGTTCAGAATCAAGCTCTTTTATCCGTCCTTTGTTAGAAGAAAAAATTCTCTCTATTCGATTCATCTGATCGTTACTAAGCTCCAATTGCTTTACTATTTTTTTATTCTTCCACCATTTGCCTGGACTGTCGTCATCATAACCATGGGTATTCAAACAGAATGTAACAAAAGCTAGCAAGAAGAATAATGAAACTGATGCTGTTTTTAAAATGAAAAATTTCATATGATGAAATCCAGGCCTTGAATTCCAATCTTTTTTTATTTTTCTTTTCAAGTTCTACCCTCCCTTATTTTCTTCAATTTCATCACTCCAAGGTCCATAAATCTCGAGTGACTCCGCAGTTTCTTTTGTAATGGACCTGTCAAACTCGATTAAAAGCTCTTCATCCGACCTGTCTCCTTCGGTAAAAACAATATTGTCATGATGAGAAACAAGGATATTAACAAGGAAAACTACCAAGATAAGTATTATAACCCCGACCCCTCCAGATACTAAATTGGGTCTCAAATTTCTAAAAAAATCGAAGGCATTGCCTTTCTTTCGATCTTCTGTAGTAACCCTATCCCAAAATCTAGGGATAAAATCATTGTTTATCTGAACGGTATGCCAGTTATCTAGCAGATTCCATACCTTATGAGATTGCTCAAAATATATATTACACTCCTTGCATTCTTTTAAATGCTTTTCAACCCCTAGCTTATCACTTTGATTTAAATCTCCTTCTGAATAATCAAGAATTAATTCCCTTATCTTTTCACATTCCATGGCATTTCCTCTCTTTATAAATAGGTTTTCAGCTTTTCTATCAATTTCATCCTTCCTCTATGAACATAAGTCTTTACTGCCCCAATTGTACATCCAATCACCTCCGCAACCTCTTCGTATGGCAGATCCTCATACTTGCAAAGGATAATAGCTACCCTTTCCCTTTCAGACAACGATTTTAAAGCCTCGAAAATGGCAGTCCCGATTTCACGTCTGAAGGTTAGATTGGAAGGGTCTTCCGATTTTGAATCCCCTAAATCTCCGGTATTTTCCTGCATCTCATCTAAACTCACGGTTTGATTCTTATTTCTAGACTTTACTTCTGTAATGCAAAGGTTAGTGGCAATCTTATAAAGCCAAGTAGAAAACTTAGCCTGAGGATTATATCGCTTTACCGAGCGGTAAACCCTAAGAAAAACCTCTTGTGCTAAATCCTCGGAGTTTGCCCTGTCATTTGTAAACCTGTATACGTAATTCACAACCCCTTTATAATGCCTCCTCATAAGCTCAGTAAAAGCAGAATCGTCCCCCGTCTTAGCCCTAAGCATAAGCTCAATGTCGCTTTCCATCGTTCGACTGAGGCTCACGAACGTCTGCATACCGTTCAGGTCTACAAATAATAACTAAGAGTTTAAAAAAAAGTTTCAGCTATTATAGTGCATAAGTCAAACTCATTTATAATGAAACTATGGTAAGCTAATGCTCTAAATCAATGGAGACAGAATGAAAGAAAGATCCATAATAGAAGATAAAGACAGGCTTAAAGACAACATCCATAACATAGACTCATCAGTTGGTTCGAGTGCGGTTGAGTCAATGACAGATGCTTTGACAATTTCTTCTACTAGAAGGATTTTCATAACCATGGGCGTAATGATTGGAATGTTCCTTGCCGCCATCGAGGCTACGGCTGTGAGCACTGCAATGCCTACAGTCGTGTCAAGCCTCGGAGGACTCAGCATTTATAGCTGGGTATTCTCAGCCTATTTTCTGACCTCTACAATAACTCTTCCCTTATGGGGGAAGCTATCTGACCTATATGGAAGAAGGATCTTCTACATAATCGGTATTACGATTTTTCTTTTGGGTTCCGCGCTTTCAGGCCAATCTAACACAATGACAGACCTAATTATCTATCGAGCGCTTCAAGGGCTAGGAGGTGGAGCACTTCTTACACTTGGAATGATAATTGTGGGTGAGATTTTCTCCCTCAAGGAAAGGGCGAAGGTACAGGGTCTTTTTGGAGGCGTGTGGGGGCTATCAAGCATTGTAGGTCCTCTGATAGGGGGATTTCTTACAGATCATATATCTTGGAGATGGGTATTTTACCTTAACATACCATTCGGTCTTATTGCAGCATTAGTAATAGGCTTTTCACTTAAAGAAACTCATTTTAAAGCAAAGAATATACATCTTGATTATAGAGGCGCTATTATTCTTATGACCCTAATTACACTACTACTTGTTGGGCTAATGTTGATTGGTAAAGAAAATAGCCTGAGTTTGCCTGCAGCACTTCTTATGATCGGCGTTTGCCTCCCTCTTTTTTGGCTATTTATCAGTACTGAAAAGAGGGCTAAGGATCCGATTCTTCCGCTTGATTTATTCTCTAATCCATTTTTCAGAACCTCTGCCGCAACTGGATTCCTTATATCAATGGCGATGTTTGGTTCAATCTCATTCATACCTCTTTTTATCCAGGGAGTAATAGGTACAACAGCGACAAGGGCAGGAACAATTCTGTCGCCACTTTTACTTACCTGGGTTTTTTTCTCGAGTATCTCAGGGAGGCTTCTTCTTAGATTCGGATATCGTCCACTTATTATCTTTGGAACAGCGCTTGTGACAATAGGCTTTTTTCTTCTAAGCAAGATGAATGAAAATACATCTCAAAGCATTGCAATAATCAATATGATATTCGTTGGATGCGGTATGGGTATGGTTTTTGTTCCACTTCTTCTGGCTGTTCAAAATTCTGTAATGAGAAGCCAGCTTGGGATTGCAACATCTGTCACTCAGTTCTTCAGGCTAATCGGTGGAACAGTCGGTGTTACCGTTATGGGAGTAGTAATGAGTACCTATATGCACCATGGTTTTAGTTCTCTTTCAAAAGGTATAAATTCCTCAGAGATCCCCTACTTAAAAAGCCCTGATTTAATTGTAAACCCTTTAGCAAGAGAATACTTATCCCCTGAAGTCCTAGAAGTCCTAAAGGGAGTGTTAGCTCATTCCCTCCACTATGTCTTCCTTGCTGGCCTAGCAATGGCAATACTGGCACTCATATCGGCTTTTTTTGTCCCTAGGGAAAAAGTTAGAGACCGGAGGGGTGAACACTACGGTAAAATGGCTTAAAATAGAAATACTTAACTCATTATATGTCCATATGGTATATTTTGATTAATACTAGATCTGGTTGAAAAGAGGGTGTCTAATTCTGATCGGAGTGAAGAACTTCCATATTCAGCACAAGAAATCTTCGCTTTGTTCAGTGCTAAAAATAAGTTATCGTCACCCGGATTTAGTATAAATAAATATATAAGAGGTCTTGTGATGAAAAGAATAGCTATCGCTGGGCTTATATTTGTTTCAGCATGTGCCGGAGGAAGCTACTCAACCACTAGTACTAGTAATGGATTTGAACCAAATATATGTGCTAAGATTCCCGTTGGGATTGAGGCATATCAGTATATGGATCCTTCAGTAAAAGGTCAAAAGATAAGTTGCGCTGATGTTGAAAGGTGCGCTGCACTTTACGGTGGCACTCCCCCTAATGTTCCATGTGAGTAACAGTAATAAAGATAGATTCAAGAGCAGTTAATTTATTGTCATCCTACTGATTCTTTTGTTTGCTTTGACTAACTTTATGAATAAAAAGGGTATTGTCTATCTAATCGGTGCTGGTCCGGGGGATCCTGGTCTATTTACCGCAAAAGGTCAAGAATATTTAGCGAAAGCCGATGTTGTAGTTTATGACTATCTAGTGAATCCTGAAATCTTGAAATATGCCAAAGACGAAGCTCAAATAATATATGCTGGTAAGCAAACAGGGGCCAAAGAAATGCCTCAGGAAGAAATTAACCAGCTACTTGTTGAAAGAGCAGAGGAAGGAAAAATAGTTGCCCGTCTTAAAGGTGGGGACCCATTTATATTTGGAAGGGGAGGAGAAGAAGCTGAGGTTCTCTACGAACATGGAATACCTTTTGAGGTAGTACCCGGAGTAACCTCGGCATCTGCGGTTCCAGCTTATGCAGGGATCCCTCTTACACATAGAGACTTTACTTCCTCATTTGCAGTCGTTACTGGTCACGAAGACCCATCAAAAGAGGAATCCAACCTTCCCTGGGAAGCCCTAGCTAAAATCGGAACGGTTGTCTTTCTTATGGGAGTAGGAAAGATAGAAGAGAGCATGAAAAAGCTCATCGAGTCTGGGAAATCACCTAAAACCCCAGCCGCAATAATATCATGGGGCACATTTCCTAATCAACGAACAGCCAAAGGCTCAATTGAAACTATAGGGGAAATAGCAAAACAGAGGGAAATAAAACCGCCAGCAATTATTGTTGTTGGAGAAGTTGTAAATCTTAGAGAAAAACTCAACTGGTTTGAGTCAAAGCCTCTTTTTGGAAAGAAGATAATTGTCACAAGAACAAAGAAACAGGCAAGTTACCTTGTAAACCTTCTTGAAGAGCAGGGAGCTGAGGTTATAGAATTTCCCATGATTGATATAGTTCCTCCCCAAAATTGGAAGGACGTAGACAGAGCAATAGAAATGTTGCACATATATAACTGGATTATTTTTACGAGTGTTAATGGAGTAGAGTTCTTTTTTAAAAGACTAAGAGAAATAAAAAAGGATATAAGAGAGCTTAAAGGAATTAATATTGCTACGATAGGAGAAAAAACCGCAAAAGCAGTTGAAAATTACGGACTCCCCGTAAACATGATTCCAGATGAGTACAGAGCTGAGGGAATAATTGAAAGTTTTGAAAAGAGTGATATAAAAGGCAAAAAGATTCTTATACCAAGGGCAAAAGATGCAAGAGAAATCCTGCCTCATGAGCTTCAAAAAATGGGTGCAGAGATTCATGTCGTAACCGTTTATGAAACAAAAAAACCTGAGCCAGAAAAGGTAAAGGAAATAAAAGAAATGCTAAACCGTGGCGACATTGACGTTATTACATTTGCAAGCTCTGGAACTGTAAGGAACTTCCTATCTGTAATCGGTAAAAATAAAGAACCCCTTTTAAAAACAACTATCGCATGTATCGGACCCATTACAGCCAAACCACTTAGGGATATAGGCATTGAACCTCAGATTATCTGCAAAAAATATACGATTGAGGAGCTTGTTAGAGAAATAGTAGCTTACTTTCAGATGAAAATCTAGTTGTAACTATTCAGACACGAATAGTGCAGGTAGTGGAAGGACACTATCAGCAAAGCTAATTGACACAAATGAAAAGAAAATACTTTGGCTATTAGTCGTTAGTCATTGTTCGTTAGACGGGAGAAGGAAACAAAAGTAGGAGCAGCTTCTAGCTGCGAGTTGACCGCGCCAGGGAATGACGCTCATACGATGAAACCAGGTGAGGGGTTATTTTATTAGGGTAAGTTCGTGTACATTAGTGGCTAACAGTTTAATCCTTAAAATCGCAGCCTTATAATGCCTAGATTTCCAATAAGCCAAAATCAGATTAAGAACAACCTAGCGATTGTCTCTGGCTCAGATTATAGACACATTGTAAAAGTTTTAAGGCTTAAACCAGGAAATGAGATTATCTTATTTGATGAAATAGGAGTTGAACACATTGGTAAAATAACAGAAATAGGAACTAAAGAGATCAGAATTACAATATCGGAATCAAGAAGAACAGAAACCGAATCAGGTTTAAATATCACTCTCCTCCAGGGCATACCTAAGGGAGATAAGATGGATTTTATTGTCGAAAAAGCCGCAGAACTAGGAGTAAAAACAATCGTACCGGTAGTTACTGAAAGATCACAAACTAGAAAAACAAAAAGAATCGAAAGGTGGCGTCGAATTGCACTGGAATCTTCAAAACAATCTGGAAGAATGTTACCACCTGACATTCTTGATTTGATAAGTTTTGATAATGCTATTTATTCTTATGATAAAGGATACTCACACCTTATATTTTATGAAAAATGTAAAGATAATATTAAAGATATAATTAAACATACCGGTAAAGCCACAGAAAATATTAAGATTTTCATTGGACCAGAAGGTGGATTTTCAGAAAGCGAGGTTAGTGCCGCTAAAGAAAAAGGCTTTATTCCAATAGGACTAGGTCCAAGAATACTTAGAACAGAGACGGCAGGTATAGTAGCAGTAGCGGTTTTGCAATTTCTATTTGGAGATATCTAGCTCGCTGCCATGAGTTAGTCTTTCTTATCAGACCTTACAAATAAACATTAACAGAAACTTCAGTCCTTTTTAATTATTAGAGTAACCTCAACTAGTCTTTGTTTCTTCTTTGAACGTCTATTCCTATATTCTTCTTGAGTGATTTCTTTAGCCTCAAAACTGTCATCGAGTTTTGCAATCTCATGGATGAGTAATCTTCTCTCTTCCTCTAAATCCTTTTTTACAACCTGGTCTGCTATAGTTGGATGAGAAAAATCGTTTGCTTTACTTTTATCCCTAGGTTTTATTACAAAGGAATAAAAAACTCCGATACATACTAAAACCACTAATACTCCAATCGTTACAAATTGTAATGAATTCTCAGCAAGTAGTCTTGATTCACCAATCTCTATCCTGATTTTAGCGCCAGCAGGAATTTTAGTTCCAGACCATCGGAGAAAACGACCTTGATCAGGTATCTCTACAATTTCTCCTTTGGTAAGTCCATCCACTTTTACTCTAGCACCAGAATCCGAAACTAGAAGGACAAAGCTGTCAGTTTGATAATCTACCGTTTTCAAGATAATCCCTCTACCCGATTTATATGGGAGCGTGTATGCATATACCACTCTTTTAATCCCTGGCAAAACGCTAGATGTATCTACAAAACCGTTATTAGTCGGTACAACACTCTCACTGTTAAGTCCATTAATAAGCTCAAGATTACTAGCCCCGGGTGGAAGACTAAACCTGAGGGTTTCTCTCATGCCATCCTTT
>JAHFBK010000016.1 GCA_023250035.1 Candidatus Dadabacteria bacterium | reverse complement strand
AACAAAAACCTCCAAAAAATGAAGCCGCCGTAGCATAGCGAAGGCTGAGAGTAACAGCGGCAACCGGAAGGTAGAACGATTCAATGATACATCTCATTGAGTTACAATGTCAAGCCTACGAATTAGATCACCAAAAATGTTACCAATAAAGGCATCGTTAGATCACGAGAAATGTTACCGAAAGGTACAATGGCGCTTGTATGGACATGCAAGCGAAACATCAATTAACACTTTCGGTATTGCCTCGATACCTTAGGGCAAACAAAGAGGCTAAAAAGCGAATTCTTGACGAATACTGCGCCAATACAGGGTATCACAGAAAACATGCCATTAGAAAGTTGAAAGAGTATCAGTTGACACACGGGATCAGGTGGAAAAAGCCAGGTAAGCACTCAAGAAAGCGGGGAAAAGTGTATGATATTAGGGTTGAAGCAGCGTTAGCCACCCTGTGGAATGCATATGATCGTATATGCGCTGAACGCATACATCCCAATATTGGGGAAATGGTTCAGAAGCTTAGTGCATGTGGTGTATTGAAGCTCGATCCTATCACAGAAGCAAAAGTTATTCATATCTCTTTGGGAACGCTGAAACGGCTGTTGAGAAACATTAAAGAGCGGGAATACAAGAAGATACACGGTACTACTAAACCAGGAACATTGTTAAAGAGTCAGATACTTCTTCGCGTAGGTGAATGGGAAGAGAAGAAGCCTGGATTTGAGGAAATGGATCTTGTTGCGCATTGTGGGGATAGCGCTGGCGGAGACTTTGCTCATACGCTTAATACTACCGATATCCATACCCAGTGGTTTGAAGCTGAAGCAGTGCTCGGCAAGGCGCAGGAGCGTGTGTTTAAAGCAGTGCAACGGATACGAAGACGTCTGCCGTTCGATCTATTGGGCATTGATTCTGATAATGACGGATCGTTCATCAATCATCAGATGTATCGCTACTGTCTTGAGGAAAAGATCATATTCACCCGATCCCGTCCTTACAAGAAAAATGATAATGCGCATATTGAACAGAAGAACTGGACATGCGTGAGGAAGGTATTTGGATATATGAGCATTGATACTGAAAAGCAAGTGGCGAAAATGAACGAGCTCTTCCATGGGCCGTTACGGTACTATATCAATTTCTTTCTACCATCTATGAAGTGTATTGAAAAGAGGCGTATCGGGTCGAAGGTTGTGAAAACATACGATAAGGCTAGAACACCATATCAGAGAGTGCTTGAATCACCAGAGATATCAGAAAAGACTAAAGATGGGCTCAGTACACTCTACAATCAACTGAATCCTGTTGCGTTGAAAGGTGAGATTGATAGACTAATACAAGAGACTTTTGATAAGAAATCGGAGAAAAGGAGAAAAGCGCCGGAGTAACCTACGGTAACATTATTAAATGATCTAATACGGCTATTTAATTCCTTCCCGAAAAAGGTATTGTTACAATTTTACTTGATTCTCGAGCTCTGTGAAAAGTTGCTTTCGTCTAATCTGATATGTACGCAACAATAAATCAAAAAAGCTTTAATTGTCCAGTACCTAGTCTGTGGAACGCATCACTAGAAAGATGAATTTTATTACCAGCGATCCCTGTTTTTCTACAAGAAATTTCAAATAGTTTGTCGACTTGGTTGGCAAAGATACCTTCTCCGCGCATTCTTTCATGGAATACAGAGCTATATAATTTACCACTGCGTATTGCCCTTATGCGGTTGAGTATTTTGCCTTTCTTATCAGGAAAGTGTTGCTCCAACCAATGTTGAAATAGGTCTGCTACGCCATATGGTAGTCTTAACATTACATATCCTGCCTTTTGTGCTCCTGCATCAACCGCCTTCTCAATAATCCTTGGAATTTCATGATCTGTAAGACCAGGAATTACTGGAGCAACCAACACTGTGACTGGGATACCATTCTCAGCCAGTTTCTGAATAGCCTTAAGACGAAGATCCGGTTGTGAAGCGCGGGGTTCCATAACTCGGGCAAGCTTAGGATCTAATGTCGTGATAGAAAGCGCTGCCACAGCCGCGTGTTGTTCTGCTAATTCTTTTAAAATATCAATATCACGAGTTACCAAGTAATTTTTAGTAACTATTCCCACTGGATTGCTACACTCCGCTAACACCTTTAGACAAGCACGTGTTAAGCTAAAATGGCTCTCAGCAGGTTGATATGGGTCTGTCACCCCACTGATTGCAATTGGCTTAGGCTGCCATTTTGGAGAAGAAAGTTCTCTTCGTAGCAACTCCGGAGCATCTTCTTTGATAAATATTTTTGTTTCAAAATCTAATCCTGCTGATAGTCCTAAGTACTCGTGAGTTGGTCGTGCATAACAGTATATGCAGCCATGCTCGCAACCACGGTATGGGTTAATACTAGCTTCAAATCCTACATCTGGGCTGTCATTATAGGAGATAATGGCTCGAGAGTGATCCTTATAAAAAATGGTTTTAGGTGCGTCCTTAGCTTCATTACCAACATCAGCTGTAATATACTCAATCCTCTCAAAACGATTAGCGGGATTTTCCGCTGAGCCTCGACCTTTGATTTTTGGTAAGATCCTCTCCATATTTAAATAGGTATCTTAAATTATTTATTGATTTCTGCCGTTCTTATATATTCCACATATCACAACAAAGCTCACTTATTCAACTATCATTGTATATCATAGCTATATCCTACGACCTTATTTCAATCTTTTTACATACTCATAAACCTACAGGTCGATCGTACAACCGATACTGTCATATAACATACGACTTATTGCTTTTTAACGAAGACTTTTAGATGCCATAGGTTTTCTGTGAGAAAATCTACTTAAATACTTGTTGGCTTATTGTAAGACTCTTCTTGGCTTCTTACTCTTAAGCAACTATTATGGTATGGATTCGTTATGCCTAATGTACATGTCTCCATGTCTTAGAACTCTTTTTATAATAAAGAAGAAACCCTTAACACTAAAGATTAATGCTGCAATTTAGGACAAGCTATATACTGTGTAATTTGAGCTTAGTGTTAACGTGTCATTATATTAAGTTTAGATTACCGTTGAGACTAAGTATCTCAGTCTAAAATCTTTCTGACAGGTACTACTGTTACCGTAGTGGTGCCCTGTGGGTTATGTTGTTCTGTTTGAAATTCATATATGCCTTTACAAGCTTCAAGTCCGAGCTCCATAGCGCTTTGTTCTTCTGTTAACACAATCGGGTGGTTTGCTCGCTCGTACGCCTTTTCATAGCTTACTGTGCGTGTGTTAATTTGAATAGGCTTATTCATGAAGGGGCTAAACGCCCAATCTATCAACAACATGAATATTAATAACGCAGACAACAGTGGGATTATACTGTCCCCGATATCCTTCATAATACTTGTACCATTTCTATTTTTTTGTTCTTCCATTTTGAAACTATACCCACGTTAAATAACGACTTAAAAAAGCTACATCTTAGTACCCACTCACAATTTTTGTTGTATTATCATCATGGTTGTTTTTGTTCTCACCTCACTGCGTTTAATCGTGTGTGCACAACCTTTGTTTTGTTAATTCTACCGTCTGTAATCTTGTTGCAATTTACATATTACTAAGCATATTTATTTCTGAATTTGAAAAGGTCTCCTTGTTCCTCCCTGTTTTCAAATAGCTCCTTATACGTTATGTTTAATGCTGTACAAATACGGTCTATGGTCTTTCTATCAACTCTTTGCCATTTGTCGTGATACAATGGTGCTAAGGTGTTGAGTGGGATGCCAGAAATAGCTGATAACTTTACACGTGTCATATTTTTTTCCGCCAGAACTATTCGTAGCCTGCATACTATACGAGCCATCTTGTAAGAAATTTCTATGTTCAATTTTAAATGAGTTTATACTATTATTCAAGATATTTTAGAATAATTATTTAAATGTCCCAAATAATACTCTAAGTAATCTTATAATTATTCGAAATAAGCTTCGACTTTAGCATTCTGTTAAATTTAGAACTACAGGTACTCACCGGCAAATTAAGTTCTGCGTTCCCTAAATTATTAGGTTTATATTACACTGCCTTAATTTTTTCCTCTTATGGCTTATTCTAAACCCTTAAAGCAAAGTGGGACCTACTACTGCCTGTATAGTTAATAAGCGCAAATGATTGAACGGTCTACTGTCTGTATTTGTAATCAGCTACCGGATAAAATCGGGTGGTTGGTTCTTTGTTTCCATTTTTTAATTAACCTGCTTTGAATGTATTAATGCGTTGTTATGGGTCCTTATGTCCATACTTGGATTCCTCGGTTATTTCTTTGTAGATTAACTCGTCAAATGGTATATTTTCTATATTACAGTTTGCTTTTACATCGTCCTCTAGGCTTGTTGCGTAATCACCCCCTACCCTTACCTGTCGTGTAAAATTCACTATTCTTCTGATCTCCTTCTTTAAACTTTCGTACTCATTCTTAGTTATCGCAGTTTCACCTTGTGCTCCTTTGTGTTTTTCTTTTAGCCATTTTGCTCTTAGGTAGCTTAAGTAACCAGATGGTAGGTGTTCTTGAAACTCGGATATTGCACCCTCACAATATGTAAATGAGTTTATCTTTGTCTTTGATCTCAATACCGATGCAATAATTGCTGCTTCAATTATATCCGGGATAATATTTTCTAACGCGTGGTTTTCATAAAACTCATCATCGCCTACCCTCCAGTGGTTTCCTGTGTATTTTTCATAAAGGGAAATTATATAAACCCTGTGATTAAAAACACCATCATCAATTTCATTTGCTACTGATGATGATTTTGATGATGACTCTATATTTTTAATAGAGTCATCATCATTTAAATAATTTTTATATATATAAGGTATAGTACTGGGTACTCCAGTACTTCTTACCGGAGTTACTGGAGTACGTTCTACCGGAGTTACTGGAGTATTTTTTACCTGAGTTAGTGCTGGAGTATATACCGTAGTACCTACCACAGTACGTACTCCGGTACTAATTTTGTCATCTGATGCTATAATTTTTTTTGTCTGGGTGTGTATCTTTATTCCAGCCTTTTTTCTAGCTGTTAATATTTCTTTAGGTGGAAACGCCATATACACAGCTCCTAGTGGATGATTAGGGCAGGGGTCTACAAGAGCAATACTCTTTTTAGCTATAAGGCCTTTGATCGCTTTTCTTATCGTTTTATCGCTTCCTATACCAGTAAGGCTCATAAGTCTTGAAGCACCGAAGTGCTGAGGTTCATTTCCTTTTACAACAGTTTCTCTATAAATAACCGAATAAACCTTTGCTTCCATTGCAGTGTGAGTAGCGTCAAGGCTTATATATTCATCACGGGGCTTTTGTTCTTTTGTTTTTATAGCATCTTCTGGTATATCTACTGGAGTAGTTACTCCAGTATGTACTGGAGTAGTTACTCTAATTACCTCGTTTAATTGCTCTTTTTCCTTAAGGTTTTCTAGCAGCTCATCTTTTTTGGTTGGAAGTTTTAATAGGTTAGGGGCTCCCTTAAAATATCTCTCCCAAAGAGCATCATCCTTCTCAGGGTCCTCCTTAGGTTCAAACTCCTTTACTGTTTCCGAGGACAGGCCTTTAATTTTTATGGTCTCAACCGGTTTTTTCTTCCTGGGCAAGGAGATCCCCTCCGGATTTGCTAACCTTTCGCTTTTCTATGAAATCTAAAAGTATCTCTGCAACGTGCCTATAGTCCTCGGATGCCCGTGACTGAGGTGAGTATTCGAATATCGTTTTATGGTAGCGGTTTGCCTTGGCAAGATTGGTATCAACCCTGATAGACGGGAAGATAATGGTGTTTGTGTCCCCCCAAACTTCATGTATGGATGAGAGCACTTGGTCGGAGATGGAAAGTCGGGCGTCGACGAAGGTTGGTAGAATACCAAGAATAATCGGAATTACCTCGAAGTATTTTTTGAGAAGAACAAATGTTTCTTGGACGTGCGATGCGCCTGCTATAGCAAGGCTATCCATCGAGATTGGCAGGATCAGGTATCTGGTATATAAAACAGCATTTGTTTGTAGAAGTGAGAGGGAAGGGGCACAGTCTACAAAGCATATGTCATAATGGTCAATTCCTTCCATGCGCTCTGCTAGGGTCCTTTCTCTACCCATAACGGGAACGAGGTGCATTTCGGCAAGCTCCGTTTTTTTATCCGAAAAAATTGAATCAATATTGGGTCTTACGTTTACAACGCATTCCTCAAATTTAACCCCTTCAATGAGAAAGTTGTATAAGGTATCTTTAGGTTTTACGTTCAGGAGTGTAGCAATGCTACCTTGGGCATCGGTGTCAATAATTAGTACCTTCTTTCCCATCTGGGCTAGTGCGGCACTAAGGTTTAAGACAGAGGTTGTTTTTCCTACCCCTCCTTTTTGATTAGCTACCGTTATTTTAAACATGCTAGCGCCCATTCTCCTCTAAAAGTTCTTTTTTTATCTTTTGAATTAGGGCGATATCTTCAGCAGTCCAAACACGATAATTGTTTTTTCCGTTGCGTCTAGGCTCAGGAATCTTCTCTGCACGTAGCCAGTTAAGCAATGTTTTTTTAGAAACCCCTAGTATATCAGCTACCTCTTGGGTTTTATACGTAAACTTCGTCATTTGCACATCCTTTCCATAGTTTGTTAGTTTTTAGTACGTGTATCATATTTTTATATAAAGATCAATCCTTTTTGTTAAAGTGCTTGAATATTTAGCTTATATATGCTTCTTACTCTATTGGTATGGTAGTTAAGAAATTACTAGTGTTCAGATTGAAACCCATATTGCCAATTGTGAAGTATAGACTATGGAATATGAGGGCTAAGAATAAAAAGAGGTTGTAACTGATTTAAGACGTTGTATTATTTAGCGTATGCGCCTGTTGCTCACCATTAAGTTCATTGCTTATAGATAAAAATACCTCTGAAGCTCTTGCTTTATCTGGATAAAAAAGAGAAAAAACAAAATGGCATATTGCCTTCTTGAATTTATCCTTATGCATATGTTCCTCAATGTTCTCAGTTTGTGGAGAAATAGACCTAGGCATCTCTGATAATAACTCTACTGCAAGCTTAAGACCCTCTTCTGATGAGAATATCATATTTTAGCTACCCTATATAGGACCCTTAACACTCTTAATTTCCAATCCTTTATTGGATTTCGTGTAGGACGAATATGCTTTGAAAGAAGGGTAGGGGCGATCTAAACCGTATATAGAAATATAGGGGCTTTTTCAAACACCCTTCCCAGCGACTTCGAGATGGTTTACAGGGCATGTGGAACCAATTCTGGAAGATATAAAACAGAGGAGAGGAATAGAGAAATTCATGGTAAAGTGCGGTCCAGAGACCGATCCACCACAGGATATAGACCAAGGAAGTAGGAATAATCTTAGGCAATTTAAAACGTAACTAATCGAAATGGCTTCCTTTTAGCATGCTGATTGTTATATGTTTTTACAAACTCCAATACTTCTTCTGTAAATCCTTTTGCAATAAGTATAGGTTCTACTTCTTTAAAATCTCCATCTTAACATGTGTAACTAAATAAAAGTGCCTGTCGTCTAACCTCGGAGACGCGGTCGTTTTTAGCCATATAAGATGTGTCACGTAAGGCTTAGCAACATAGAATCCTGTCAGTAAAAGAACTAAGGTATTCTATAAAAATTTGTAGTCTTGCTACGATTATCAGCTAAATTAAATGAAACATCTAGCGTCCTATAATAAAGAATATGTTAACTAATTAGAAAGAAATCAATAAATAGTGGTTGTTAAGGATGTATAATACACCTTTAAATATTTGGATTTTCTCAATAAAATTATTATTTAGCAATATTAACGAGTAGTTTGTAGAGCCTATCCCATAAGATATTGTAATACCACTTATTTCTATACTGAAGCCTAATGAACCTCCTGTATTCAGTGAGGTTATCACACCTAAGATGACTATTCCTAAGGTTGGATAAGTTGCTTACTTACAGGACACAGAGGGTAATATCTTTGGAATCTTTCAAGAGGTCCCCCTCTGCTCATTAACTGCAAATAGCCTAGCAGTAAGACATGATACTAATGAAGAAGGTCGAGAGACTTTTTATAGCCTAAGTATCTTTGAGCAGTCTTAATCAGTTTATGTGCAGAGGATAATAGTGCTTTTTAGATCAAACAGCTTGTCTATATTGCTGATTTTATATATAATTAGCCTTTAACCTTCCTTTTCTTTTCATTACTTCTTTCCTTTTTATTAAAATATTGCCTCAGTGCCTCGTCAGAAACTAGCCACTTACCTGCTACCTTTCTACCCTTGATTTTTCCCTGTCTAATATAGGCCCTTAATGTGCTGCTTGTCACATCTAGTTTCTTTGAAATTTCTTTAAGGTTGTAAAGATTCAATCCTGCAATATTTTTAGGCATCTCCTTATCCCTCCATACTCGCAAAGGACGTCTTCGCAAATTCACCAAAACCATCGCACTAGAATCTACAATCAAATGCGTCTCCATGTTGTTGAATTGTTAATGCTGAATAAATTCCCAAAGATAATTTGGTAATAAATCGCTTATTCGGCGTAGTCGCATTTGATCACGAAATAGTTAAGTCGTCGACAGTATGGTACTCAACTTTATTAGTGCTTCTGATTCATTATCTGGATTTGCGATGAAACTCTTTTGCATCTAGTAATTAACTAAGAAGCACAAATTGTAAAACTATATGAATGCATCGTACAACGCATTCATCATCCATATCAAGCAGAAATGCTTTCTTCAAATTGCTCTATAAATCTCTCTTATACTTACTCTGCTCCGTCGTCATTATGAACAATTCGCAAATTATTACGAACCGAGATTCTATCCCTAACCTTAGCAAATACATGACTAATCATTCCTGTAATAAAGCTTTCATTTGATGAACTAAGGTCTATTTTTATTTCAGTTATTTTCTCGGCTTTTGTTACTCTACTAGCACCATCTTGAAGATCAATCGGGGTGACAACTATATCATCGGATTCATGCGAGCTTTCAATCGTATAATAAAACTTAACTAGGTTACCTCCCTGATCTGGAGGATGCTTCCATCGGTTGCATTCTGTCAAGACAAAGCCTTCAAGACCGGTTCTGAAAGCAACTAAGTTCACCTCCCAACCAGCTCCCCAGCCGTCTTTCCCCACTTCCTTTTCTTCTTTCTCGTCAAACAAGAGCTGTTCCCTTATATCTTTTAAAAGCTGTCTGGAAGCATCTTCGTATGTCCTCCAGATATCCTGGGACAACATTGCTAAATCAAATCTTCTAAGACTGCTTTTTTTCTTCACTGTGATTGGCCTATACTTTTAGAAATTTCATTTTTGTTGTTGTGTTAGTTAATCATTCTAGTGTATTTATTTACAAATAACAAGTGCTTATTTTATGTTTATTCAACTGTTATTTACCACTTTTGAAAACTCAGAGGCCATTTGCCTGCGATCCTCAGCATGTTTATCACATAAAAGAATAGCTTAACTGAACTGGTAAAGCCGTTTATTATATTATTACTTTTGAATATTGGTATGATATGCTGCTCTTAAAGCGGTAAAGGTTTATAACGCAATCATGGAAGATTCTTAAGCTATGGCAGAAGCTAAGAGAGGACATACAGAAATCACGGTGAGAGTTTTTCAATTTATACCAACAAAGAGTCATAATAGTTGGAAAAGTGTGGACAAGGATTATGTAACAAGAAAGCAAAAAATAGATTCATTGCGTTTATTGAAGAGCTTTCAAAAGTCAGGCTAAATGGCAATGCGTGCAATCATTATTCTCATGATAACCCTGTAAACACGATTAGAAGAAACAATCTATTATTGTATTTTCAACAAATGGAAAAGTTCAACTCACGAATCCTGATGGTCGGAGAGGCACCGGGATACAGGGGATGTCGTTTGACAGGTGTTCCATTTACTAGCGAGTTCATTCTGTTAAACGGGGTAGATAGATTCGAAATTTTTGGACGCTCTAGAGGTTATATGAAGACTAATGAATTTATAGATATCTCTAAGGAATCAACCGCAACAATCATGTGGAATGCATTAGAAAGAATTAAGCACCTCCCTTTACTTTGGAACGCCTTTCCATTTCACCCCTTTAAAAATAGATGCTTGCAATCTAATAGGACTCCGACAAATGATGAGCTGAAAATTGGTGAAGGGTATTTAAGAGGGTTGATTCAGTTATTTGATATAAAAGCAGTTGTTGCTATAGGGAATAGGGCAGAATCAACTTTAATTAATATAGGGATAAATTTTAAAAAGGTTAGACACCCTGCAAACGGGGGCAAAATTGAATTTACTAACGGAATAGACGATATAATGGGTAATTATCAGCAATGAACTTAACAAACTTGACACAGAAAGAAGTTCCAAGTTGAACCTATTATGAAAATTTATTTGCTATTTAATCAGGGGATCAATGATTAAGTCTACCAATAGCATAGAATGGCAGTTTTGATTAAACAACATAAAGCAAATACAATTGCTATTCACTAACGCCTTTCATCAGGTAAACCAATAATACGTCTTAAGGATCTTAGCTCCTCGTTTGCTTGCGCATTTCTAAGTTTCATGCTCTCGACTTTTTCATTTATCATTTGCACGAGCTGAGTATTTTTTGAAATAATCTCCTCAACCCTACCAGGGTCATCAGAGTTATCAGTTCTGGCATCTCTGATGGAAGTATCTAAAGGATAAAATAGTTCATACTCTTGATCAGGAATAAAATTATCTAGATAGAGATAAGCCTCCTCCAGTATGTTGCGTCTATCTGGGGACGTTTCTCTGAGAAGCAGCTGAGCTATAGCGTGTCTTATCACACCCTTGGGAAAGGGCAGCAGGGATTCTGGTAGGGCTGAGGGCACCAAGGTTAATTCTTCAACATCCTCGTGCTCGAGAATATCCCCAAATGCTATAACAATATCACGGAATTCTTTATTCTCATCCATCTTCCTAGTCTAATTATAAAACAAAAAGATATGAACTGTATCGCTAAATATTATTTATCTTAAAATCCCACTCTATGCCGGTTCTTTATTGCCTGTAGTAGAAATGTGATCAGGGATAATTCTGGCAATAACTCTTAGCTCACCGGGAGCGCGGTGTGGATATTTATCTACGCCTAGATATTTCTTGGCTATGTTATCAATATGTTTATCTGCACCCTTGTGTGTAATTTCTACAACGCGGCCGCGGATCATAACCTGTTGGTAAGGGTTTTCTGCGTTCACTATGGTTGGTGCAATCCTGTGATCACTTCGCATGTTATTGGTTTTGACTCGCCCCTCCGCAGTATTAATAATAAGGTGATTTCTGTCTGAATCAATCCGAACAATCTATTTCCATTTCTCGCGCACTGCGCTCGAAATACTGCGCTTACCTGAGGTGAGCCACCTTGCATAAGCGTCGCGATCGGGGCAAAATGCTTTCCTTCTTTAGTTAATCTTTTGACAAGCCTAGTTAATTCTGCCATGTCGTCCTCCTCGCTTACTTAGTAATAAACTATCACAGGTTAAGGTCAATTAAGTTAAGCCACTTTAAGCCACTTTATGTCACTTTATACCACTTTATACCACTCAATTCAACACACTTAGCTAGGATAGAACGTAAATGAAGTTGTTTAAGTGGATAAGTAAATTACCAATATATACAATATTTGTATGAAGGTTATAAAAAAGGAGGTATTAGAATTTCTTCCCAGTTCTCCCGGCGTATATCTATTAAAGGATAAAAAAGGAAGGTCGCTCTATATAGGAAAGGCAAAAAATCTAAGAAACCGCCTCCGTTCCTATCTTACCCAGAACATAGGAAAGGACCTGAGACCTCAGATTCCTTATTTAATGCAGGAGATATGTGATTTAGATTACTTCGTCACCCAAAATGAGCGCGATGCGCTGCTGCTCGAGAACTCGCTAATAAAGCAAAAAAAGCCTAAATACAATATCCGCTTAAAGGATGACAAAAATTACGCCTCTTTAAGGCTCGATCCAAGAGAGAAGTTCCCTAAACTCACATATACAAGACGCGTCTTAAGAGACGGGGCTATGTACTATGGTCCCTTTGCGTCAGGGCAAGCCTTGAGACAGACAAAGAGGCTTATTCACAAGATATTTCCTTTGAGAGATTGCACGGATGAAAAATTCAAACGCCATTCAACAAGACCTTGCCTTAACTACTATATGAAGCTCTGTCTTGGGCCGTGTGCCGGTAAGGTTGACAAGGGCAGATATGGAGAGGTTGTTGAGCAGACAAAGATGTTTCTCAAGGGGGAGAGAAAGGAGATAATAAGACTACTATGTACAAATATGAATAAAGCCTCAGAGGAGCTGAGATACGAGGATGCGGCGCACTATAGAGACCAGATTGAACTCCTTAAGAGACACCTGGGCGTAGACCTGCATATCTCTTCAAACCTAATGGATAAGGATATAGTAGGGTTCTATAGGGATGCCCAGTTTGTAGAGTTCGTGGTTCTATTCTCAAGGGGCGGGGCGATTATTGATATGGTTGAATACCCTTTCAACAATGCTACATTGGAGGATGAGGAGATAGTTAGAGAATTTATTGAACAACTATACGGAGGTGAGAGGTTTATACCACAGGAGATCATCATTCCCCTCCGATTCGAATGGGTAGAGGCATTACGTGAATGGCTTTCTGAAAAGCGCGGAAAGAAAATAAGAATTACTGTTCCTAAGCGCGGCGCCAATTTGAAACTGCTTGAGCTAGCACGTCGAAATGCAGAAGAAAGCTTTAGGAGAAGATCCACGGAAAAGCAAAAAGAGCACTCTCTGCTACAAAGGGTAAAAGACTCACTCTATCTTTCTAAGCTTCCTTTTAGTATGGAATGCTTCGACATATCAAATATTCAGGGAAGTATTGCTGTAGCGTCAATGGTAAGGTTTGAAGATGGCAAACCGGCAAAGAGTAGGTACAGAAGGTATAGAATAAAAACGGTTTTTGGAGCAAATGACTATGCAATGATGTATGAGGTGCTTCAAAGAAGGCTTAAAAGAGCAGAGCAGGAGGACTGGGAGCTTCCAGATCTGATTTTGATTGACGGCGGAAAGGGACAGTTGAATATAGTTCATCAGGTTTTAAGCGAGCTCGGATTCTTAGACAAGGTAAAGCTGGCATCAATCGCTAAAGGCAGGGAAGAGGGAGAGATTGATAAGATTTATATACCTGGGAGAAAGGATTCCGTACTCCTTACTAAAAATTCACAAGAGCTCCTTTTTCTGATGCGGATTCGTGACGAAGCCCATAGATTTGCAATCACCTACCATAAGAAACTAAGAGCTAAAAAGGCATTTGAGTCTCAACTAGATTTTATAAAAGGGATTGGGAAAAGGCGAAGGGAAACGCTTCTCAAACACTTTGGTAGTATATCTGGAATAAGGGAGGCCTCGATCGAGGAGATTTCATCTATTCATGGAATGAATAGAAGGGTCGCACAAGAGATAAAGCGATATCTTGCTCAGTGAGCACCGTCGAATATCTCCTGATAGATTTACGAAAGCCGTTGCTTTGGTATATATCTTATATCCTAATTTGGTTGAAATATCCCTATCAATTGCCCTTTTATAGTTTATAGGTTGTCTCCTCATTCCCTGATTTTACAGCTAGGCCTTCTCCTCTTGTCAGGCAGTTTCACTTTTCTAAATTGCATTCTAGAAATATTGACTTGTATATACACATAATTTATAGTCCTAATTATCTAAAGCGCGGTATCGCGCCTATTAATGACTAGTTGCATCTACATATCAAACAAATTTATAATTGAGGAGAGAAAAATGAGATTATTTACAAACACAATTGTTGCTATCGTATGTCTGTTCTTTATTGGCACATTCATTGCCAAATCAGATGATGCTCCAAGTGGACATAGCCAGTACACAGGTTCTAAGGAGTTCGAGCGTATGAAAGTCCTTGTTGGTACTTGGGAGGGTACATCAAGCAAGGATGGTGAAAAGGTAACGGTAAGATATGAAACAACCGCTGGAGGCAGTGCTATACTTGAGACTCTTTTTCCAGGCACTCCGCATGAAATGGTTTCGGTTTATTACGATGATGGGGGAAAGCTTGGAATGACACACTACTGCATGCTTGGTAATCAGCCTCAAATGACGCTTAAGAAGGCAGATGATAATAAGATTGATCTTGTATTTGTAAGTGGCGGCAATATTGATCCGGCGAAGGCCCCACACATGCATGAATTGCTTATCTCCTTTGTGGATAAAGATCACATGATTCAGGAGTGGACCATGTTTGAGGATGGGAAAGCAAAGGAGACAGCCACCTTCAAACTCACTCGTATGCAGTAATCTCAAAGAAGAGTTACATCTTGCCAGCTTAAAAAACCCGGGGATCAGACTTCATATAAGCCCGTGGTCGAGCTATAATCTTATCTTATGTTGTTCTTGGGCTGTGCTTACTCTTTAGGTTTTTTATGGCGATAGCAACCATGAATGATATACGACAAATATTTTTTTATCGAGACGCATTGCGATGCGTCTCGACATTATTATGTCTGCCATCATTTTCAATAATAATTATTCCATGTAAATGATTTGACATTAAATGAATAACGGATCCTTCAAGAGGCTTAAGTTGAATTATATAGAAAAGAGGGATTTAATCAGAGTCCGGCTTAAGGAATTCAGGGATATTCTTGAAGGTGGGGATGATAAAAGGATCTTTGAAGAACTTGCCTTTTGTATATTGACAGCTGGCGCAAGTGCAAAGATGGGCATTAGGTCAATTGATGCCATTAGAGATATTCTCTTTGATGCAGGAGCGACGGAGCTTAGCAATAGACTCCAACATATTCATCGCTTTCCTACTAGTAGAGCACGTTATATAGTACACACGAGGGATTATCTCGAGAGTAAGTTTGATTTTAAATTGAGGGATTTAATACATAGCTTCAAACACCCATTAGATAGAAGAGATTTTTTTGCCACTTATAAGGATATCAAGGGTGTAGGCTATAAGGAGGCTAGTCATTTTCTTAGAAACATTGGATTTTGTGGTTATGGGATTCTTGATAAACATATATTAAGATGTCTTTATGAGGTGAGGTTAATAAGAAGCCCAAAGCCACCAGCTACAAGGAAGAGGTATCTCCGGATAGAAAATAGGCTTAAAAGACTGGCGGCTCTCCTAAGAATTGATTTTGATGAACTTGACCTTCTTCTCTGGAGTGACAGGACTGGTGAGATACTTAAGTAATAGGCACTAACAGCAATGCTATAAAGCTCCAATGATAAATGAAGAACTTTATGAAAAGCTCAGACTGATTTATGAAGAAAAAAGAGACTCGATCAAGACTCGCCTAACGGAATTTCAGGATGTATTGGACAACGGTGATGATAAAAGAATTTTTAAGGAGCTCGCATTTTGCATGCTAACATCAGCAGCGGGACCTAAAATGGGACAGATGTCAGTTGATGCTATAAACGGTCTTCTCATGGAAGGGAGCGAAGGTGAGCTTTATGAAAAGCTTCAGGGCGTACACAAGTATCCAGAAAGGGCTAGTTATATAGTCCATACTAGAGAGTATTTGAAAAAGGGATTCGATTTTAAGCTAAAGGACTTAGTTTTCTCCTTTAAAGACCCTATAGAGAGAAGGGATTTCTTTGCCTCTAATAGGAATATTAAAGGAATAGGCTACTTACAGGCTAGTCATTTTTTAAGGAATATCGGTTTCTCCGGATACACAATTCTTGATAAGAACATTATGCGGATGATCTATGATTTAGGTTTAGTAGATAACCCTAAGCCACCAACGACTAAGAAGAGCTATATAGAGGTAGAAAACAAGGTAAAGGCGTTCTCAGATAAATTTGGTATCGAAATTGACGATCTTGATCTCCTTCTCTGGAGTGTAAGAACCGGACATATACCTAAATAATTATTACCAAACCCCCCCCCGATTTTGTGTAGATAGTAACAAAATAATAACTGTTTTTTGTAGAGGCGACCCGCCGGGGCATCTCTACGTTATTACGATAGCGCAGTAGTTATAAAAGAGGCGTAAGTTTTTCATTAAACAACCCCCTTCCCTAGGTAGGCTCTCAGCTTAGGTGCAACGTTCCTTTGGATTAATGCATTCTGTATCTCCCATTTCTTCGTTCTCTCAAAATCGGTCAATAATTTGATCTCCTTTCCCTCTTTTACAGCAACAGGAACGCCATCTCTATAAAGGATGCGATTTTTAAATAGGGAGGGTACATGTCTACCGGGTGTGATAACCCCTGTTAAGTTAAACGGGTCAGCGGCGCTTATTGAAATGAGCGCCTCATCTTTAGGCCCTCTTCTTATTATACGAAGCCTGCTAACAGCCTCAGTTAATGCAAATTGCTCACCCCAAACACCTTCAACAAATCTGCCTCCTCTTATTTCGCCCCTCGCTTCTAGATTCCGAAAAACACGAACCAACTCCCTCCAGGGCGGGGCAAAGTTCTCGCAATCAGAAAGCCTACGAAATACAACACCGTATCTTCTAAGAAGGACTCTTGCTATGGTTACTAAGGTTTTGCCGTCTGTCTTTTTCTCATCTTTAGAATATGAATTGGTGTGAAGAAGAGACCAGCGCCCTGCCCCTTCCATATTAAAGCTAATATTTCTTCTCCTTAGCCTGCCTTCATTCGTACGGTACTTTAAGTGCACTAATAGTGCCCTTAGTCCCGAGTAACTATCTGATGTAAGCATCCCAAGAGCAACAAGCTCGGCTATTGCCCCTTCAACCTGTACCTTTAAAAGCCCTGTCTTTTTAACAATCTCATCAAAGAATGACGCTCCTTGATCTGTCAGTAGTGCCAAAACCTTGCTCGCTTCATGGGATAGATTCCCTAAGTTGTTATTAGAGTAGGAACTCAATCTCTTCCATGTTTCGAGATTTGCCCTGTTTACAAGTGTAATAGGTGTGGTCTTAATTGGGCTTGGGCTCTTCTTACCGTTAGGCTCATAACTTTGTTGTCTAAACCTCCCCCAAACTGTGTTACCTGAGAGGCATAGCATGTCCAACCAAAGATGGTCGTAATCCTTCATACGAGAGGGTAGCAACTCTCCTTCCCATGAAGCGGCTGGCGCTTCAACGCCTTCTAGCTTATTAAGAATCTCCCGTAGTGCCTCAGGACCCTCTGGCTTTTCATCTGAATGAATATTGTGCCATGAGAACAAGAACCGCATAAAATCTGCGGCAGATACAGGCTCTATTTCTTTTCGTATCTTATTTAAGGTGTATCTGTGAATTCGCGCCAGGAGCCTGCGCTCACACCATTCAAGATCATCTACCCCTGGTGTAAAATGGCCTCTGAATACGAATCCCTCATTCTCGAGGGCTATTAACGCCTGTTCGATCCTTGAAATAGGGATTCCCATAGTCTCTGCCAGGCTGATAGCGCGAACAGGACCAAGCGCCTCAAGTCTTCCCCTCATGATTTCTACCAACGCATTTTCTTTTGATCGTAGTTGTTCGGTTAGCCTTTCTGGTATTTGGATCTCGGGTGTCATGTTTGATTCGGGATAGATTTCCTTCATATGCATGATTCGGTCGGTAGCAACCCAGAATCCCCTTCCCTCCTCAGTCCTTAATATAGAAGCCCGATTTTCGCTTAACCTTAGAGCTGTTCGGCAGGATTGAATCGAAAAATTCAATCATTTTTTCAGAGGGTTTCTTCCACTCCATTTTTGCTCTTATAGTATACCTTTTCCTTAATCTTATAGATTCTCACATCATAAAGGATAAATTTAGACTATGGATAGATTGTAAACTTCAAAGTAATGCTTCAAAGCATAAATTGCTGTCTGGAATAGTAAATAAATTTAACTAGGTTCACTTTCAGCTAAGTTTAATCCAGGGGACTTGTGGCAGTTCCACATCATTGGGGTTTTTAATTTGGTGGTTTTTTCTTATCTTTTTGATTAAACATGCGAGCTTCTCAATATCTTTTGGAATAGATGTGCATTCTATGGCAAGTTGTTCTGCTAAATCAGTTTTCTTATAAATGAAGTCATTATAATCGTTTTGCACGCAAAAATTTCTTACTTGGTTATACCATGGCTTTGTAGGATTGAATGATTTCTCGAACTCCGACCGTCTGTGAACTAAGCTTGAATCCATAACTTTACCGCTGAAGCAACATTTAAGAAAATTATCCACAGAGAATATCTCCTCAAATGAACCTCCTTTATGTCCGTTTTTATAAGTGACTTTAGCTTTTAGTGGAATTGGGAATATCGTAATTTTTTCGTTTTTGAAACTGCTTTTATTATATTTTTCAATAAGTTGATGACCTTCCATGTCATTATCGATAGTAGCAATGATAGGTCTATCATGGCTGAGTGTCTTCAGCATTAGCCTAAGAGAATGCAGAAAATTGCCAATACCGTTATAGTTAGCGATTACAACACCAAGTTCTTCAAACTTGATGCCAGCCTTGTTTAGCAGTATTGGAAAAGCTTTTTCTTCAGAATCACCTTCAACAAATAAATATATACACTGCGCAAGAGCAGCTGCCTTCATAACGGCTTCGTTATGAAGGTCTTCTAAAGCCTTTTCGAGGAGAATATCTTGATACATAGACTCGTAATCAGACATGATGTATCACACTAGTAAACGTGAGATAAGTCTTGAATTATGTATTATATCACGCCTACTATATCAATGAATCTCGCCCTTATTTTAAAGCTTCTCTCAATCAATTTAATACCTCATTATAGGGCGGGTTTCTGAGCGGCGAGTGCACTCTACGAATCCTGCGGATTTGAAGGCGTTTGCAAGACCGGTCCATGCAAAAACTTCAGGTATCTGTTCCTTCTTTGGTTCAACTGGATAACCTTCTAGAACTCTTCCTCCTTTTTCTTTTACATATTTAATGCAAGCCAACGGCAGTTTAACGCTAACCCCTTTATTTCTATAGTGCTTATCAATAAAAAGCAGGCGATTGACCATGCAGGTTTATCATCAATTCGTTTTAGTACTCTCGATTTTTCTAAAGAAGGATATTTCTCTCTCGGTGCAACCGAACACCACGCTATCGGTTTATTATCTGAATAAGCAAGAATGCCTGGGATCTCTCCTGAATTAACGATGTTACTCATCGCTTCTTTGTTTCTTTTACCCTTATTCTTCTCAAACTCAGAGCGTTTGAGCCTCCACCACATGCACCAGCAACCACCACTAGCTCCTCGCTCTCCAAATAATGCTTCAAAATCATCCCAGTGTTTTTTGGTCAGTGGCTCGAATTTGAGTTCTCCGATCCTCTTATGTGACATCTGAATCAGATTATAATAGAAACGGTTCAAATATTAAAATCCTTTGGAATAAACTGGCCTGTGTTAAACATCATTTCAATGAAGCGTCAATAAGATTATGCTAGACTGAATTATAGTGTGCATAGCGTATTTAAACTCAATAGTAATTTCTCTCCAACAGGCGATCAGCCTAAGGCTATAAAGAGGCTCATAGAAGGAGTGCTTCGAGATCTAAAGCACCAGGTGCTCCTTGGGGTTACAGGAAGCGGAAAGACATTTACTATCGCCCATGTAATTGCAAACATAGGACGCCCGACCTTAGTTATCTCCCATAATAAAACCCTAGCCGCTCAGCTTTATGGCGAGTTCAAAGAGCTTTTCCCTGATAACTCAGTCCATTACTTTGTAAGCTACTACGACTACTACCAACCAGAGGCATATATCCCTGAAACTGATACCTACATTGAGAAAGACGCACAGATCAATGAACACATAGATAGGCTCCGTCACGCTGCCACTTCTTCTCTATTTGAAAGGAGGGATGTGATTATAGTAGCGAGTGTATCGTGCATATACGGTATAGGAGCGCCGCAGGATTACTACGGACTGCTTACTATGGTTGAAGAGGGTATGAGGTTAGACAGGGACGAGCTTCTTAAGAAGCTTGCAGAGGTGCAGTATGAAAGAAGCAACGTTGATCTTTATCGAAGCAGCTTCCGAGTAAAGGGGAATATAGTAGAGGTCTTTCCCTCACATCAAGAAAAAATCGCTCTAAGGATAGAGTTTTTAGGCGATTATGTGGAGTCAATAAAAGAGATAGATCCCATAAAGGGGAAATCTCTTAGGGCAATCCATAAAGCAGCAATATTTCCTGGGACGCATTATGTCGCCCCTCGTGGAAGGCTTCTTCAAGCTATTGAAGATATTAAGGAGGAGCTGAAGGAGAGGATAGGGTACTTTGAATCACTCGGGATGATGCTTGAAAGAAAAAGGATTGAAGAAAAGACAAATTACGATCTGGAGCTTCTTTCAACAATGGGTTTCTGCCCAGGAATCGAGAACTACTCAAGATACCTCTCAGGAAGAAAACCAGGAGAGCCACCCTGGACACTCCTTGATTACTTCCCTAAGGACTGCTTAATGATCATTGACGAGAGTCATCAGATGGTGCCTCAGCTTCGCGGAATGTATGAAGGGGATAGAAGCAGGAAACTCACCCTTGTTGAACATGGCTTCAGGCTTCCTTCGGCACTTGATAACCGTCCGCTTAACTTCTCCGAGTTTGAGAAAAGGGTAAATCAGGTGATATTCGTTTCTGCTACTCCAGGTCCTTATGAGCTTGAAAAGGTAGGTGGGAAGGCAGTTGAGCAGATAATCCGTCCAACAGGACTTGCAGACCCGGAGGTAGAGACGAGACCGGCAGATAATCAGGTTGATGATCTCCTTGAAGAGATAAGAAAAAGGGTAAGCATAGGTGATAGAGTTCTTATAACAACACTTACAAAGCGTATGGCCGAGGATCTAACGGAGTATTATAGAGATTTGGGTGTTAGGGTTCGTTATCTGCATTCTGATATTGATACGCTAGAGCGAATTGCAATTGTAAGGGACCTGAGGCTTAGGAAGTTTGATGTTCTTATTGGAATAAACCTTCTACGAGAAGGACTTGATATACCTGAGGTATCGCTTGTTGCTATTCTTGATGCGGATAAAGAGGGGTATCTCCGCTCTGAGACATCCTTAATTCAGATCTTTGGACGCGCTGCAAGAAACATCCGTGGGAAGGTAGTTCTCTATGCAGATAGGGTTACATCTTCTATGGCAGAGGCAATTTCTGAGACTACGAGGAGAAGAAATATCCAAGAGGAATATAATAAGAAAAAAGGAATAACTCCGAAGAGCATTGAAAAGGGTGTGAGCGATATACTATCAACGATATATGAGGCGGATTATTTTACAGTTCCAACAGTCGAAGAGGGTGATGTTGAATTCGAGGTTTCCCCTGAAAAGATATCTGGCTTGGTTCAAAACCTTACAAAAGAGATGAAAGAGGCTGCAAAGAAGCTTGAGTTTGAACACGCAGCAGAAGTGAGGGATAAAATTAAGAGGCTTCGTGAACTTGAACTTAAATACCTGGAAGGGATTAAATAGAAAGGCCACCAGAGTTTAGTCATCCAAAGGTCTACTTTCTATAAAACTTCTAGCTGCTTTCTGCGTGATGATAACATAGTTGAATTTTAATTTCTGCTATTTAATGTGGTATTTGCTCAAGAAATGGAAGGTTTAAAATAGTTTATTTTAATATTATGATATAGCATTAAGGGATATAGTTCAAACATCTAAAACAAACATAAGGAGGTGCAAAATGTCTAAGAAAAAAATTGTAAAGGTAAAACCTATACCGAAAGGTATGCACACAGTAACACCACATTTAGTATGTAACGGGGCGTCTAAAGCCATCGAATTCTATAAAAAGGCTTTTGGCGCCGAGGAAATATGTAGGATGCCTACTCCAGATGGGAAAAAGCTAATGCATGCCATGATCCGTGTCGGTGATTCAATGATCATGCTGGTCGATGAATCCCCGGAATGGGGGGCGTTAGGGCCTATTAGTCTTAAAGGGTCGCCAGTCACACTCTACCTATATGTAGAAGATGTCGATGCCTTTGCTAAGCGTGCCGTTAAAGCGGGTGCCAAGGTTATAATGCCGGTAGCAGACATGTTCTGGGGCGACCGGTATGGCAAGCTAGAAGACCCTTTTGGTCATAAGTGGGAGGTTGCCACACATATACGCGACGTATCCCCTGATGAAATGGAGCGTGCAGCCAAGGAGATGTTCAGTTCCAAATAACTTAATTACAATGGAGTTTAACCCATAGCTTTAGTTTTAATATTATCTAAATAAAGAATGCACAAGGTTAGTTATAACTATAATATCGAGTGGATTATAAAGTAGTATATGGTCGAGATAGCATAACATAAACGAGCTATTAAATATTCCTCTTAAGCTACTTTAGGAATCTTGCTCGATCATCTATATCTAATTAGAAATTATTATCATCACACTTGTGAGGCCATGCTATAGAATAGAAGTCGAAACAGTGTAATTTCTTGGTATGCCGAAGACAAAAAAGGGAAATCTACATATCGGAACCTCTGGTTGGATCTACGGCGATTGGGATGGCATCTTCTACCCAGAAAATTTACCGTCTAAGGATAAGCTTAAATACTTTTCCAGTCACTTTAAAACCACAGAAATAAACTACTCTTTTTATCACTTGCCAAGACCTAAATCTTATGAAAATTGGTACAATCAAACCACTAAGGATTTTACATTTGCAGTCAAAGCCAGTCGGTTTATTGCCCATATAAAGCGGCTCGAAGGCGTAAAGGATGCATGGGAGAAATTCTTAGAAAATGCCTTACATCTTAGGGAAAAGTTGGGTCCTATCCTGTTTCAGCTCCCACCTAGTTTTAAAGCCGGTGACGAGAATATTAAAAGGTTAAAAGGACTTTTAAAGCTCATATGTTCAACAAATATAAGATTTGCTTTTGAGTTTCGTCACAAGAGTTGGTGTGATGAAGCAATTTATAATATCTTAATGCGATTTAATATGGCTTGGGTTATTGCCGATTCACCTAAGTATCCAAAGGCTGAGGCTGTTACCGCCAATTTCATTTATATCCGAATGCATGGCCATACAACCCTCTTTAGTTCTAAATACACCTATGAAGAGTTAAAGACTCTGACTCAAAAGATACAAGCGTGGTTGAAAAAAGGCTTTGATGTCTATGTTTATTTTAATAACGATTTTCAAGGATTTGCAGTACAAAACGCCAAAGAACTTTCGGAGCTAGTTGGGACCTAGCAATTTTGAGGATCATATAGCAGGGAAGCTGGGGTTATAACTACTTCAGATATGCATACCGTAAGATCAGGGAGCAACTAGGCTTACGATCACCTAAGAAGACAAGGAAGCTTCCATGCCTGCCACCGGCTGCGCTTATGCTCATTACTAGTCGTAGTTCATAAGGAAAGTCTGGAGATATATCATCTTGCGTTAAAAGACATTGAAGAGAGACATCAACAAGCCATGAGAAAAGTAGAATTTTGGCTAATCACTGTTAAAAAGATAAGACGAGATATGTACATACGGTAGCCGTCCTTGGAAAGTATAAATACCGACTACGCACCTCGTTGTTTAGCATCCTTTATTTCCTTAGCCTTCTCTAATAATTTTTTATTGTTGTCTATATAGATTCTGATAGCTTCTTCCACAACTTCAGAGGATGATTTTTCTATATACCATGCTAAAGTCTCTAAATCGTCTATAGCATCTTTGTCTATTGTAAAGCTCTTTCTACCTTTAACCTCTTTCTCGCTCCTGGATTTACTTATCTTTTTCCCCACGTCTCTAAAAATATCACCTAACCCCAACTGGGATTTTTTCTTAGATATCATTTTCCCCTCCTCTTTACTCTTTTTATAAATTCATTAATAAATTCTTTGAAAGCTGTACCTGCTAAGCTATCAGGTCTATATAACCATATGGGCTTTTTAGCTTGAATAGCTTCTTCTACTTTAATAGTTCTAGGTAATTTGGTATTAAAAAGAAGCTTAGAGAATTTGTTCTTAATAACGTATAGGGATTCCCTAGCCACTATTGTGCGGTCTAATTGATTAACAACAATACCAAGAATATCGAGCCTAGGATTTAGTCCCTCTTCTTGAACCCCTTCTACTATCTCCATCAAATCTCTGAGACCTAGTAAGCTATAGTAGTAGGGTAACGATGGTATCAATACATAATCCGAAGCAGTAAGTGCATTAACAGTAAAAACCCCGAGTGAAGGGGGACAGTCTATTATGACAAAATCCCATATATCTTTCTTATTGGTTTCCATAGAGAGCGCATTCCTTAGTTTTGTATAACTCTTAAATGAGATCTGGAATTCAGCTTTAGAAAGATGAATGTTACTAGTGACCAAACTAATAGAATTGTTTTCAATACCACTGGCTACGATTTCACTGCTAAGCTTTGGCTCATCAGAGAATATCTCCATTGCGTTGCAACTCTCTTGTCTGTCAAAAGTAGCGGAAAGGTTGCCTTGAGGGTCCATATCTATAAGAAGAACTTTGTACTTGAATTCAAAAAGCCCCCAACCTAAGTGATAGGCTACAGTTGATTTCCCCACGCCACCTTTTTGGTTACATATAGATATTATCTTCATATTATCATATTCGCATATCTCATTCTAATAATATTATCATACTATATTACTTATATATATTCTACCCTATAAATAAAACACTAATTTAATATAAACCAAAGCTGCTTTGCATGTTAAATAATTATATATATGCTCCTAATCAACTATTTGCACAAGATGCTTAAACCTGCTTGTACCTATGTCTTATATGTTGGGAAAACATATCTAATTTGCAGTTCATAATACTCAGTGCTGATTTATCAATCTTATTATCTTATAATATATGTTTAATATAAGATAATTAATCGATATATCGCAAATGTTGCATTAGGAATAAGGCGTGATGTACTATTAATACATACTATAATCATATTTCCCGCCACCGTACTTTAATTATCTAATGATATCAGATAGATATATCATATATATAATATATAATATTATTATAACTATGTAGTATCCTTTATTACTTTATAATTACACAGAAATCAAAACTATTAATGAAGCTCCCCGCGGCAAATAGGCTGTCTGACAATAGTTCAAAATATCAAGAAATTAAATATGCAAACTGTCTCGTATAAAGAATATCCGGTTTTTGTTGTGTTAATTCTGTTGTCGAAGAAGTCTTCATCATCTTCCGC
>JAHFBK010000221.1 GCA_023250035.1 Candidatus Dadabacteria bacterium | reverse complement strand
GGAGAATACATCATGGAAAACCTTAAGAAATACATTAGAGACATACCTAATTTCCCGAAAGAGGGAATTATATTTCATGATATAACCCCTCTGCTTCAAGACGGAAAAGCCTTTGGACAAGCAATAGATGCGATGGCTGATATGATCAAGGGTAAGGGCGTGGACTATCTTTTAGGGATTGAGGCAAGGGGATTTATCTTTGCTTCAGCGCTGGCTTACAAACTCAATCTTGGTCTTGTGATTGTGAGAAAACCAGGAAAACTACCTTATAAAACTATTAACGCCTCTTACGACCTAGAATACGGAAAAGATATGCTTGAAGTACATAGGGACACCATCTCAGACGGCAGCAGGGTCGTGTTGGTAGATGACTTACTTGCAACAGGTGGAACAGCAGCCGCAGTGGGTAATTTGGTAAGAAGGCTCGGTGGAGAAATCGTAGGGTACTGCTTCCTTGTAGAGCTCACTGAGTTAAATGGTAGAGAAAAGCTGATACCTTACCCTGTCTGGTCTGTGTTAGAATTTCCCATATGAAACCCATCGGACTTATATTCAATCCATTTGCAGATATAAACAAAAAGCAAACAGCGGCACAGCTACGCTCGATAAAGGATATTCTCGATGAACATGCATTTATCAGCATAACTAATAACACAGACGAAATACCTATAGCTCTGAAAGAATTTTATAAAGAAGGCATAAAGATACTCGGTATCAGCGGCGGAGATGGGACAATAGATCATGTTCTGTCTTCTTACATAAATCTCTTTGGCAGCGAAAAGTTACCAGTGATAGTACCTCTAAAAGGCGGTACAATAAATATGCTTGCGGCAGATGTGGGTCTTAGAGGTGATCAAATAACCTCTTGCCATAAGTTAATTAACTCCCTAAATCACCATAGCACGCTTCCTACTATAGAACGCGGACTTATTAAAGTAGTTGATAAGAGATTCGATCACCCAAATTATACCTTCACCTGGCTTGATGGACTTATTTATAAATTTATAAAATGGTACTACAAAGAAGGAGCGGGAGTAAGAGTTGCACTAAAACTTATCCTTCAATCAAGCATTATGTCGCTAACAAATCTCAACCATGACCTCTTCAATGAAGTAGTATCTAAGGTTTATATTGATGATAAAAAGCTTCCCTTTGAAAGTCACCTGCTTATAGCTATATCTACCGTAAAAAAACTAGTTTTTGGTTTTAGAGTCTTCGCAGAAGAGGCAGTAGCAGGAGAAAGATTTAGCTTTTTTTATTTGAGGTTTCCCTTTTTCAGAAAAATGCTCTATCAGCTTCCAAGGGTGTTATACTCAGGTCTTAAATCTGACGTATCAGGTAATTTCTTAAATAGTTCTGGGAGAATAGTAAGAATAGAGGGAAACAGAGGATATGTCTTAGATGGAGAGGTGTATGAATCTCAAGAACCAATAGATATAACCCTTGAAATAGGTCCTAAGTTAAAAATATTTTCACCTAAAGGCGAGAAATATTAATGGAAAAGATAAGAGTAAACTTAAAGAAAACAGAAGATAGATCATACGAAATTCTAATTGGAGAGGATATTCTCAAAAAAATACCTCTGGACTTAAAAAACGAAAAAAACATATATCATTGTCTAATAATATCAGATTCTAACGTCGCTTCTCTCTATGGGGACGTACTCCTTAAGCAATGTACAAATTCAGGACTAAATTCACATCTCATTTCATTTCCAGCGGGAGAGATTCATAAGAATAGGGATACAAAAAGTAGGATCGAAGATGAAATGTCAAAACTCAAGATCGGAAGAGACTCATGTGTGATTGCTCTTGGCGGCGGAGTTGTAGGAGATGTAGCAGGTTTTGTAGCAGCAACATACAATCGAGGGATACCCTATATTCAAGCGCCTACTACCCTTGTTGCATCCGTTGATAGTTCAATCGGAGGTAAGACAGGTGTTGATACTTTGTACGGTAAAAACTTGATTGGTGCATTTTATCAACCTTGGAGAGTTTATATAGATGTTAATACATTAAAAACACTACATGAAAAGGAAATAAGAGAGGGCCTTGCTGAGGTTATAAAGTATGGAGTAATTAAAGATGAGAAGCTTTTTGAGTATCTCGAAAGAAATATAGACCATATATTTTCTTTTAATGCCGATGCCCTTATACATATTATAAAAAGGGGTTGTGAAATAAAAGGACAGGTGGTGGAGCTGGATGAAAAGGAGTCGAATCTACGAAAAATTCTTAATTTCGGTCACACAATCGGGCATGCAATTGAATATATATCTGATTATAAAATATCTCACGGTGAAGCCATATCAATGGGGATGGTGACTGAAGTGAAAATAGCTCTTGAACTCGGATTCTGGAAATTAGATGAATGTGAAAGGTTAGTTTCCTTATTTAAAAGAACTGGGCTTCCTACAAAGCTCCCCGATTCGCTTGATCTAAGCCGAATGATAGATACAATGAAGCTTGATAAAAAGGCTAGAGGTGGAAAAATAGAAATGGTTCTACCAAGAAAAATCGGGGAGATGGTGGAAGTTGATGGGAGTTACGGAATAAAGATCGAAGAGGGATTAATAAGGAGGATTCTTGATTTAGATTAGTTGAATCATTTCACCCCCTTTACGCATATTTTACGCTTTTAAACTCTTTTCCATTAGACATTGTACAATTCACCACTCTTAAACGTTTATATTGGACTTAACTTA
>JAHFBK010000220.1 GCA_023250035.1 Candidatus Dadabacteria bacterium | reverse complement strand
ACATAACAACGATAACTTGACCATCTGTAATCCTCAGCCCTGTCGCATAAACCATGTTTTATTGGATTGTAATGTATGTATTCAATATGCAATCGGTAATCTTCCTTTGAGCGAACAATATGGTCGAGAAATTGATGTTGCCAAAGACGCCCTTTCCTTTCTGCAACCCTATTGATTTCTATCGCTGATTTGCCTTTGATAGACTTCATGAAATCTGAGATCGTGTGCCTCTGGTTCTTTGGAGAAATAAGTAGATGCATGTGATCAGGAAGAACAGCAAAAGCAATAATTTCAATAGAACACTTTTTAGCGTATTCGTCTAAAACTCTAAGCAAGATTTGAATGCAGTTTTCATCTAAAAATATAGGTTCACGATTTTCGACTACAGATGTGATAAAATAAAGCTGATCTGTCAAATAAAACCTTTTAAGTTCGACCTTGCGTGATAAGTAGCCTCTCATGATTAGCTTATTTGCACGAATAAATTCGTGCCTACAATCCTAACTTTGTATGAACTAGTTCGTGCCTACAATATTTATATTGAAAATGGTATCGGATTATCAGCATTTGAATTCCAAACATTTGATATTCGGAAATTAGTGGCCGAATAATTTTCAGAACTTTTCAATAAGCTCCGAAATATCCTTCTTGCTCCGCCCTCGCATAAGAAATTTCTCAACATACTTTCCTATTATATCGAATTCTATATTTACAGAATCACCAGGCTTTAAATTGCTAAAAATAGTAGCTTCCTGGGTGTATGGAATTATATTTACAGAAAATCTATCTCCATTCAAAGCATTTATAGTAAGACTCACTCCATCTATTGCTATAGAACCCTTTTCTACAGCGTACTTGGAATGCCCTTTCGGTATTGAAAACCAGAATTCAAGCGATTTTCCACGTCTACCTATAGATTCCACTCTTCCTATTCCATCTACATGACCGTTTACAATATGCCCGCCTAACCTTTCACCTAATTTAAGGGATCTTTCTAGGTTTACCTTGCTTCCGACCTTTAGTTTTGAAAGGGTTGTCCTTGTCAAGGTTTCATGAGAAGCCTCAACTGTGAATGTGTTATTTTTGAATGAAATCAGCGTAAGACATACTCCGTTGACGGAGATGCTATCTCCGAGCTTCATTTCTTTAACATCTATATTCTTTGCTCCGATTGTAAAAAGAACCTCTTTCGTCTTGGGCTTCAGTTCTTCGACCCTTCCGACATCCTCGACTATTCCTGTAAACATCTCTATTTAACCTTCTTACCTGTTTAGCCACAAAGACACTAAGACACGAAGTTGGAATTTAGAATCTAGAAGCCGGGAGCCGGAATCCTAAATCAACTAAGGATGTAAGACCTCTGTTCTTCTGACTTCTGACTCCTAAGTTAAAACTCATCTTCCTTCTTTGTGCCTTTGTGCCTTAGTGGCTGTATAGCTAACCTTTTTTAAGAATAAAGCTTGCAATAGGATTAATATAACACCAATTGTGATTGCCGCATCAGCAACATTAAAAGGAGGCCAGTGATATTTAGGGTCTCCAAACCAGTGGAAGTCAATAAAATCCGTGACGTATCCAAGTCTAAATCTATCTATAGAATTCCCAATAGCTCCACCCAGAATAAGAGAAAGAGAAGTGATTAAAATCTTATCCCCAGGTTCCGCCTTTTTTACAAAAGTCAAGATTGCTATAAAAGCCACAACTAGAATTAATACAAAAAGAGGCATACGAATCGTTTCAGGAAGGTCATTCATTATTCCAAAAGCCGCTCCTCTATTTCTAAGATGCGTAATAGCGAGAAAGGGAAGCACTGATACACTTTCATGCAGAGCAAAACTTGATCGGATAAGTATTTTTGTTATCTGATCAAGAAATACAACGACAAGGGAAATACCAACTACTGTCTTATATTTATTCATTTTCTAGAGCTAAGAGTATATCGGATAAACTCGTTACTTCAACGTGGCGATCTAAAGATCGCCGCTACATTTTTTGTTCAAAGTAGCGGAGGTCTTTAGACCTCCATAAATAATTTTATTACCCACCAGCAAGATGCTGCTCCTACAATGACATCCAAATTTATGTAGGAGACCATCCCTTCGACCCTACGATTCTTCGACGAGGCTCAGAACTCAGGACAGGCCTAGCGCGATTATCAGACGGCGGGGTTAAAAAACCCCGCTTTGCACGAACAAGTTCGTGCCTACAATGCTATTTTCTTGCCCATTTACATCTTTCTATAAAATCAATTGCATATTCTTTAAGAACCCCATTTCGTTCTAAATTAAGGATTGATTGAAACCTCTTTATCGCTGCCTCGTAATCGCCTGTTGCAAAAAGAGAAATCCCAAGAAGTTGCAGGTTGTACATCTCTAAGTTCTCTGAAGGAAGACCTAATGACTCGGATTCGATAAGGTAAGAAGCAGCCAATTTATAATCCCTTGTAGAGTAAAAGATTTTTCCAAGCAAATAATAAGATGGGGAGTAATCTGGAAAATCTCTAATTATTTCTTCAAGTATCACTGCCTGATATAGCTTTTCTCTAGTGCTGAAATACCCTCGGATTTTCTTTTCTATATCATTGCCACTTGAAATGGCATTAAGCTTTATTTCAATCTCCCTCTTTACATCTTCTGGGAGCGACTTTCCAAGTAATGACTCAAAAACAGATTTCGCTTCTAGAACCCTACCCCTTTGCCATAGA
>JAHFBK010000103.1 GCA_023250035.1 Candidatus Dadabacteria bacterium | reverse complement strand
GAAGAAATTTATCTATGATCTTTTCAAGCTCTTTTATTCTCTCTTTACTTATTCTTGGAACTTGAATATCAGAAGGACTTGCCAAATCCGCTCCTATAATAAAAAGGTCATTCTGGATTTCCGTTATTATTTCTTTTATTTCGTTATCTTGAGCCTCAACTCGAACGATTCCAAGAACAGAATTAAGCTCATCAATATCACCGTAGGCCTCGACTCGAGCAGAGGATTTACTAACTCTTTTACCTCCCACCAACGATGTCTGCCCTTTATCTCCGGTCCTAGTATAAACCTTCGTTATTCTTTTTTTTGCCATGTGGTTCCCTAAAAACCCTTCCTCTTGATAACCACCCCAGATCCCGCTGAAATTGTAACCCAATAAAGATAGGGGTTCAAATTGAAGAATACGCTTTAAAGTCTGGGTAAAGAGGATATAATATACAAATTGCGAGTGAAGGATTAAGGTAATAAACATGGAATATATACACAGAGAAAGAAAATTAAACAGATTAAAAAATTATGATTATTCTCAAAGCGGGTGCTATTTTGTCACCATTTGCACAAAAAATAGAATTGAACATTTTGGGGAAATTGAAGATGCAAAATGATTTTAAGCCAATATGGCGAAATCGCAGAAAAGTATTGGAAGGAAATCCCCAATCATTATAAGTATGTTGAAATAGATGAATTTATTATAATGCCTAACCACATTCACGGCATTATAATTATAAATGGTAAATATAATGATGATATTGCGGTTTATTATCAAGGGTAGTCAAATCATTTAAAAATACGGTAACGAAAATTATTCATTATCAATTCCAGGATTATGGATTTCAATGGCAGCGATCATTTTATGCCCACATTATTCGTGATGAAATGTCATTAAATAAAATTCGAGAATATATTGTCAATAATCCATTAAAATGGGATTGGGACAAAAACAATATAAAAAATTTATTCATGTAATCTCCTTGGAATTTAAAGAGTATCAAAAAAGGACATTAGAGTAGTATGAATCAACTAACTTCTATATTAAAATCTTTAATTCATAAATCCGGCCCGATTACATTTGCTAAATTTATGGAGCTTGCGCTTTACCATCCCGAGTATGGTTACTATAGTTCGGGAAAAGCAAGTATTGGAAAAAAAGGCGATTATTATACAAGTCCGTGTGTGCATCCAGCGTTTGGGGAGATCCTTGGCAGGTTTATAAGTAGAGCCTATGAGGCGATAAATGCGCCTGATTTCAGGGTCGTAGAAATGGGAGCGGGAAAAGGTTATCTGGCACTTGATATCTTAGATTCACTTAAAAGAAATAACCATGAATTATATGACAAGCTTAACTACTTGATTACAGAAGTCGGCACACCGCAACGCGAAGATTGGAAAATTACTTTGAAAGAGCACATGCATAAAATAAAAAGGTTTGATTCTCTTTATGACCTCGAGCGCGAGAGCATCCATGGTGTTTTTATCTCAAACGAACTAGTAGACTCCTTCCCTTTTCACCGAGCTAAGTTTAAAGACGGCAAGCTACTAGAAATATTTGTTTCACTTCGAAACGAAGAGTTTATTGAGATTCTGGATGAACCTAGCAGCAACGCCTTGAAAGATTATTTTGATGATTACAATTTAGAGTTTGAAGACGAACAAGAGGTTGAGATAAAACTTCATGCAAAACAGTGGCTTTCCGAAGTGTCACATATTTTAGCCAGAGGTTTTATTCTTACAATCGACTACGGCTATCTTGCACCTGAATTATATAACCCTTCCAGAATGAGGGGCACGTTTATGTGCTACTACAAACACACTACTAACGAAAACCCTTATATTAATCTAGGAGAACAGGATATTACCGCTCATGTGGACTTCAGCAATCTAATCCGAGTTGGACAGTCTTTAGGGTTAAACATGGTTAAATACACGACTCAAGGCCAATTTCTTGTTGACTGGGGTATCTTGGATATTGTCGAGAGGTATTCGGGTGAGGAAAAAACTTCAGATATTTCCTCATATAGAAATAGAATAGCTATCAAAAACCTATTCCTACCTGAGACGATGGGAGATAGGTTCAAAGTACTTATTCAGGAGAAAAACATTAAGGCCAAAGATAAAATATTTTATCCTGAATCTAATATTAGAATAAGCTTTCAAAAGTCAACCGATGTTCATAAAGAGCACACCGGTTGAGGTTTTAGAATTCATTTCCTGATTTAATCTATACATCATGGCTTTTTCATCAACCAGTTGCTAAGCGGCAATCCAAGAAGGTGTAGAATTGTAATCGTTCCATCTTCCTCCTTTCCCCTTATCAACACCTGACCATCGAGACGAAAAGCTATTTTCTCTATCTCTTTAATATCTAGATTAGGAGTATCAATAAAATCAGATAAGCTAAGTGTAAATACTCCCCTTTTTGGATTACTGAAAGCTGAGTCCTCAGAATACACAATATTGTATGTTATATTTGAAGACTGAGTACAAATATCCGAGACGCCAACAATTCTTATGTAATCGAGGACCCTCAACTAATCCTCCAATAGTTTCACTTCTCAGTTTGCTTTTCTGTCTTTTCCAGTTCCTCGATCTCTTTGTCAACTTGTTTAAGCTCTTCTAACAAAGCTTCTCTATAATCTGTCAACGCCTTTATATATTGCTCTTTTAGAAACATCTGCCTCCGCGCAAATAATGGTGTCCCAAAAGGAAATACAGTACTCCAAAGTGGGGTGTCAGTAGGAGATTCGGGTATTAGATATTTTGGTACCTTCTTGCCTTCTTTGAGCGCGGTAGAAAGGGCTTGTGTGATAAGAATAACAGCCTTTTCAGCTTGAGCTTTCGTGATATTTGCACCTTCAGCAATCTTGTGTACAAGTTGCTTTCTTTCCATTTAATTACCCGCCGTTGCGTTATATTCGGTGAAACTATAGCCTTTTCAACTTAATTTCTTCCGAATGAATCAAATATTGTTCCTTGTATAGAACTTTACTTTTTCCTCCTAAAGTAAAAAATATAAATCACTACGGCACATAGAAAGCCTCTTTCGTGCAACCCTTATCAGGATATTTGCTGATCAAGAAATAGGCTACATTCAGCTATAATCTCCTTGCGCAGATGTAGAAAAACTCTTCTCCGAGCTCCCAGCCTATTGTTATAATCTGAATCTGCCCTGAATCTTTGAACTCCCTAAGTGCCTCTACAATTTCTATTTTAGTTTGGTTATAGTTCCTATCTGGATCAGTAAGTAGTATTTGTTTTGTTAGTTTATCGGTGTTTGTGTTCCCTTCTCCTAAACCGGTGCATAAAAATGTAAGCAATTTAGAGATTAGATCTGTCATTTTCTTTCCTCTATCAAATATGATGCACTAGAAATATGAGTAGAGACATAATCGATTACACTAGAAAAATCCTAATTCCGATACTAAACTCATTTATATGAAAACAAAATATAGTGTAATTTGAAATGAATCGCAATATGGTGTAAGTTGACGAAATGTAACGCAAAATATGAAAAATATGACCTTTGTTACAAAATAACGGGGAGCTGAGACGTTAGAGTTTAAGAAAAATTGTTCTCCAACTTAAACACATTGAGCCAAGATCTTGACGTCAATCCTGCTGATTACCCAAGATCATTATTTAAACAATAGGGTTTACAAAAAAGTGTCAAAGGAGAGGTGGCTATTACAGAAAAAATCACCTGGTATATGAAATCATGGCGATTCTACATGCTACCCCGTACGGCATATTCCTTAAGAGTTATCGAGGAATCGAATACTATATAACAGTTGAGAAGTGGAAGGTTCTTATTCTAGGAAGCTTTTTAAAACTTCTCCTACCTCAGATGTTGCAAGCTTTTCTAGCGCTCTTTTCTCAATCTGTCTTATACGCTCACGTGTAAGGTCAAACTTCTTCCCAACTTCATCAAGCGTATAGGTTGACTCTTGATCAATCCCAAATCTCATCCTTATTATTTCCTCTTCCCTGGATGTAAGAAGTGAAAGAGCCCCTCTTAGTCTCCCTGTCAGAGCTACCTTTGCCATAACAGAATCCGGCGCCGATGAACCATCATCTGGGACAAATTCAAGTAGGGTTGTTTTCTCTCCATCTATTATTGGAGAATCCAGATGCGCTACGTCATTCGCAGAGTCCAGTATACGCTTTACACCCTCGACGGAAATCCCAGATTTCCCCGCAATTTCTTCGGGCGCAGGTTTTCTACCCATCTCCTTATGAAGCATTGAGCTTATTCTATGTACCTTACTGGCCTGCTCAAGCACATACACAGGAACCCTTATCGTCCTTGTCTGATCCAGCAGCGACCTAGATATTGCTTGATGTATCCACCACGATGCGTAGGTTGAAAACTTGAATCCTTTGGTGTGGTCGAATCTTTCTACTGCCCTCATTAATCCAACGTTTCCTTCCTGAATAAGGTCTGGAAGTGGAAGCCCCCGACTCATGTATCTTCTCGCTATACTAACTACTAACCTCAAGTTCGCTTTCACAAACCTGTCCCTTAACGCCCTTCCCCTCGCAGAGTACGCCCTCATAAACGCATTTAGTCTCTCTAAACGCTTTGACAAAGCTCTTCCGTTTCCGTTCTTATGTCCATTAGTTTTCACAAACCTTTTGCTATTGCCATTCTTATTCTTTGAAAATCCATCCAGAAGAGCTTTTATCTCTCTCGCCCGTGCTTCGCACTTTTTTATCTTAGCTGAAACCTCTATCTCCTCCTTAGCTGTAAGAAGAGGCTCAGATGCCATGTCCTTGAAGTAAACATATAGAAGCCTAAACTGTTCATCTGGGACCCACTGCTGCTCCCCCTCGTCTTCTTCGGACTCCGGTCCTTTTAGTTCTAATTCAGACTCGGAGTCAACTATATCAGGCATGAGATCATCTACCATCTCAAGGGGTATAAAACCCTCATCATCTTCTTGGACAAACTCTCCAAGTTCATTTACTCCAGAAGTAGTTTCTTCAAACTCCATGTCCTTTATCTCCATTTCTTCACCATTCCTTCATTGGATTAGTTAAACAACATTAACAAAGAGGTAAAGAAAAATAATCTTATTAATAGGGTTCTGAGTAAACCCAATTAATTCTTTTGTCTAGCTTATATTCGCAAGATATCTTTTATTTAAACTTTTGCCCAGTTTATATAATCGTCGAAAAGCGAAAAGGTTTTTTCAATATTCTTTTTAGTCAGGCTCAAAGTTTCCTTAGTAAGCTTATCTGAAACATTCCTAACTAAGCCAAGATATTCTTTTTGAAAAGCCAGAAGGCGATTAACCTCACTATTTATAGCCTTTCCATCCCAAAATGCCGGCACTTCCTTCGGTAACTTTTCATAAAGTTCCCTCACAGTATTGGTGTAATTCTGCTGAAGATTGAGCCACTGATCAACCTGAGCGTTTAAAACCTTAAGATTTTCTTCCCAAAGAGATAAAGCAAACTCAAAGCTATTTTGATAGTTCTCTCTAACCAATCCTGTAACTCCCTTTATTGCCTCACTTAAATCCTTTACTTTTAGTGTATCCTTTAATGTATCCTTCCTTTCAACCATGTTCATTTCCCTCCCATTCATTTTTTACGAGGTTAATATAATGTATGCCGAATTATTTGTCAAGGTGTTTTTTCGCAGTTGCGAAAAATCATTTTATTAGGGATTCTTAGAAAAATCGGTGGAAACTCATACATCTGCTTTTATTATTACGCATAAGCTAACAAAATTGAGCAATTACACTGTAAATATTATAAAATTTAAAAGTCCGAACTTAAAACCTGGCATTTGTAGCTTAGTTTTGCATGAAAACATGAATATTAACAGGTTACTAGATGAAAATTATTCCAACTTTAGTTCTTCTATAACGGCCTCCGAGGCTTGTTTTTGTTGTAATAGGTTATTAGCAGCCGTTTGGGCCTGCTCTCGAGTCTCGAACTTACCTACCTTTATAAGATTCCAGGCTTCCCCTCGTGAGTTAGAAACAGACACTATATAAGCATCATAATCCTTCTCCTTTAGTTCACTTACAACTCTTTGTGCTTTTTCCATCCCTTCAAACGCAGCTACCTGAATAGTGTATTTATAGATTTTATCAGTTAAAGATTCGCTCAAAGGTGTGGATTCCTCTATCTCCTTTCCATTTTTCACTGGATTTGGAGCAAATGTTGATGCAGTTGAGTTGGATTTTCCCAAATCTGACTCTCCTTTTCCTTTAGTATCGATCCCAGAATTGCTAACCTTTGCCTCTTTACTCGTGAAAGCGTCTCTCTCCACTATATTCACAGTGCCTATCCTAGTTCCGATAAAGACACCGATACCAAAAGATAAAAAGAAGTAGTAGAATGAGTTTGAATCTTCCACCTCGGTTAGATTTTGCCAAAACTAGCTTAGGCTTCAGCTCACTCATTGATACTACTCGCTTTTAATTTCCATTTGATGCACACTGCGCATCAAATAATACAGAATCACCTGCCCCAATGGTGCCGAAGGGGGGATTTGAACCCCCACGAGCTTTCACCCACTGGATCCTGAATCCAGCGCGTCTACCAAATTCCGCCACTTCGGCATCAAAAAATCTAATGATTGCTGTTTGCTATAAGCAATCTCTAAAAATCTAATTTCTTGATTTGAAAAAAATTTCTACTTAAATACTATGTTAATTTTTCCTTTTCAACCCTGATCTCGGCCTAAAGTGTAATACCATTCAAATATCTCGTCAAACCCCTGAATAAGACCGATAAGTTTATAAAAAAATCTAACACACCAAACCACCTCCGGTTCTCCTTGCTTTTTAGCCTTAAGAAGTTTGACACTATATACTTAAAAGCATAAACTTTATTGTAAAGTCTCATCCTGTGGTGAGACCATCGAACTATGTTTAATTGGGGAAATGAGGTATGGCAATAAAAAAAGAACTTAAGACGCTTGCAAGACCCTCCCTTGCAGAAACACTTGATGAACATTCTGTAGAAGGTGAGCTTTATCAAAAATTAGAAAATAATAAGGTCCTCTGCTACGCATGCGGCCATAGATGCGTTATATACGATGGGCTTCGTGGAATCTGCAAAGTAAGATACAATCAGGACGGCAAACTTTTTGTTCCAAAGGGATACGTGGCTGCGCTTCAGTCTGATCCCACAGAGAAGAAGCCTTTCTTTCATGTCCTTCCTGGTTCTTTAACACTAACTTTCGGGATGTTAGGTTGTGATTATCATTGTTCATATTGTCAGAACTGGCTTACATCCCAGGCTCTTAGGGATTCAACAGCGGGAATAGAGCCTATGACTGTTACAGCAACGGAAATGGTTTCTATTGCAAAAAGGTACGGCGCGAGTATGGTCGGAAGCTCCTATAATGAACCGCTTATTACTTCTGAATGGGCATTAGATGTTTTTCGGATTGCAATGGAACAGGGATTTAAAACCGCGTTTATCTCAAATGGGAATGCAACCCGTGAGGTCTTAGAATATCTTAGACCCATTACTGACTGCTACAAAGTAGACCTAAAATCAATGCAGGATAAAAACTATAGAAAACTCGGCGGTCTCCTAAGTACAGTTCTTGAAACTATTCCCCGACTGGTCGAGATGGGGTTCTGGGTAGAGATTGTTACATTAGTTATTCCAGGATTTAACGATTCCAACGAAGAGTTAAAGGAAGCGGCAAACTTTCTCGCTTCCGTATCACCAGATATTCCCTGGCACGTCACAGCGTTTCACAAAGATTATAAGATGACAGACCCTGATAATACCCCGCCCGAAACACTGATACGCGCCGCGGAAATCGGGCTTGAAGCGGGACTTAGATTTGTTTACGCAGGAAACCTTCCCGGATCGGTAACAAATTATGAAAACACATACTGCCCAAACTGCCATAAACT
>JAHFBK010000219.1 GCA_023250035.1 Candidatus Dadabacteria bacterium | reverse complement strand
AAATGGAGGTTTACAGTATAGACGAAGCCTTCTTATCGCTTACTGGCTTCTCTCATTTGAATCTCACTGAGTATGCCAAGCAGATAAAGGCTACCGTCATGAGATGGACTGGGATACCAATTTCCATTGGCATAGCACCAACAAAGACACTTGCAAAGATAGCAAATAAACTAGCAAAGAAGAATCCCATGTGTGGAGGTGTACTTGATCTAACAAATCACCCTAGATTAGATGAATTTCTCTCTAGTGTTAAAGTAGAAGATGTATGGGGGATTGGGATACGATACACCAAATTACTAAACAGAAATGGGATATTTACCGCCCTTGACCTCAAGAATGCTTCGGATGTTTGGGTAAAAAAGAATATGACAGTCATGGGACTTAGAACTGCATGGGAACTAAGGGGAATCTCTTGTATAGAGCTAGAAGATTTAAACGAACCTAATAAACAAATTATCAGGTCTAGGGGCTTTGGTAGACCAGTAGATAATTTGAATGAGCTTAAGGAAGCTGTCACATTCCACACAACACGTGCAGCCGAGAAATTGAGAGAGCAAAAATGTATTGCATCACATATATCAACATTCATAGAGACCAATCGTTTTAAGACAGATGCAACACAGTATTCTAGGAGTGCAGGGTGCTATCTACCTGAGCCTACAGCATATACACCATTGCTTATCAAGTATGCTCTCCATAACCTAGAAAGAATCTATAAAGAAGGCTACAGATTCGTTAAAGCGGGTGTAATGCTTATGGGTATAGTGCCTGAAGACCAAGTACAGCTTAACCTATTAGAGCCTTCACGTCCCATCGAAAGAGACAGGGCAATCATGAAAGCTGTAGATAAAATCAATGTCAGTTGGGGTTCAAACACAGTCAAATACGCAGCATCTGGACTAGAGCAAGAATGGAGAATGAGAAGGGCAAAACTGTCTCCTAGATACACAACAAATTGGGAAGAGATGTTAGAAGTTAAATGTTAGCTTTCCTACTAATACGTTAGACGGCTACTAATAGCTTATCCTTTATAAAAAGGGAGCAGACTGTAATATGGCAATTACGATAATTATAGCTCTCCTGTCATTAACTGGAGTCATTATTGGAGCAGGTCTTCATTATTACTTTTCCCGAATTACCGAGCATGAAAAGCATCTGCGCATTTTAAAGATGGAAGCTTATATTGATTACATACGAAGCATAGGAGAGATGGAACAATTTGGCTTATTAGACCCTTCTGACCCTCGCCGAAAAGAGGCTCATGCTAAAGCCATTAGTTCCAAGGCTAAGGTATGTGCTTGCGGTTCTCCTGAGGTTGTGAAGGCGCTTGCGAAGTTTGAGAGCCATCGTGAACCTGGATTGACGCCTGAGAAAAAACAGTTACTCATTCATTTCATAGAAAAGATGAGAATAGACATTGGGGGTAATGAAAGTCAGGTAGATAAAGAATCCATAGAGGCTATTCTATTTTAAGATTTAACCGCCGTGTAACACGTCATCCTACGAAAGGTGCGGAATACTACGGGCTGATTAAATGGGACAAGAATTACTTAGTAAGTAATAATCAAATAATAGAGACTAATAATCCTACAAAAGTGATTAACCAAGCTGTGATAGCGATCCAAAAGTTTATTGCGTTTTCTATCTCTGAAAAACGGAGATTATAATTACTTTGGAGTAATGTAATATCGCTATTAAGTCTATCGGCTCGGTGTAAAAGTAAGTTAGTAAAAAGAATAACAGATGTTTGTTTATCAACCTCTGGGTCAGTGCTGAAACGATAATGTGGACTTTGACAAAATTTTAAAGCCCTATCGTTCCAATTTATAAATCGGTCTCTTAAAGACATTCCCTCTCTACCAATAATTGATAAGTCGGCTTTAGCTCTACAATAAAAGAAGCTCGGTTTAGGTAATTCACATTTCCAGAGTTTTATTTTGTGAAGTTTAAAAGAATGAACTAAGTTCATAATCCTATTGTATTCACTGATTATCTCATTCGATTCATTGATAAGCTTATAATATTCTGGATTGCCTTCTTCCAAAAGCTCTAATTTATGTTGACCCATTCTTTTACCCTCATTTATTATATATTCGTGTTGCAACTTTTGGGAATAGGCTCACTACTTCTTACAGAAGTACATATTTTTGCAATAGCCTCTCATATTTTAAACCGTTTTATATCATAAAGCCTTACTGTGATGTCTCTATCCACCAGCAAAAAAATTTTGTCCTTCAAAAAATCTCATAGTTCAGGGAGATACGAAGGGGGTTGACAAACGTTATAAAAGAAATTATACTACCCTCTAGCTTCTAGAGAGTAGTGATTTAATATTATGGATTTCTTGTAAGGAGAATGTAAGTTGACTGATAAGTTTAAGTTTTATTACAATTCAAAAATTCAGAAACCTTGGTGTGATGTCAAAAAGATTCAAAATCAATTACGACAACTAGAAAAAGCTGGGATCGAAATTGAACTTGTGGATACCAGCATTATAACTGAGAAGGAGTTATACGAAATCTATACCGAGGCTTCTATTCCTTCAATCAGAAAGCGCTTTAAAATTAGGCAAGTATTTGGAAGTCAAAATAGAAGCGGGGCTTTTTTCGGAAGAGAGCAACCAGCATTACTGATTTATAGCGGTGACAGTAAATATCCTTTGGACGTCTATCCTCATGATGAGAACGGAAAGAGAATTTTAATTGA
>JAHFBK010000218.1 GCA_023250035.1 Candidatus Dadabacteria bacterium | reverse complement strand
CCAAAATCCACACAGGCATCATAGATGGGATTGATGTGTCCTCCGCTTAGCGAGAATATTTCACGCACACCGAGTTCGTATAGTGTTTTTATTACAAGCCATCCACCGTGAACCTTAGCCATCTTTGCCTCCTTACTAATCTCTAATTATACTTTATTACACTTTACATCTTAATAAATTAAATATTAGAAAAATAGAATCTATTGAAGACAATGACAATACTGATAGAATAAACAGAAGGAGGAAAGAAAAATGGAAGGTCAAGACGTAGGTCAAGTAAGCGGGACAATGAACTCGGTATTAATGGCGTTCAACCTTGGGGTTTCTGCCCATCAGCAAACAGGAGGAAATAAAAGCGTCAATGAGGTAGCAAATGAGCTCGGGGAGACGATTTTCTCCAACATTTCTCAAATTTATGGTAATCAGTTTCCAGAGGAATATCTCCGTGCTAACACGGAATTTTTCCTTCGAGTTGCTCTTTTAGGATACATAATCCCAGGTGTTTGTGCTTATGATGAAGGGCTCAAAAACCGTCTTTTTGCTTTAATCGAAACAAAAATTACACAATCTCAACAGAAACAAAGCAATCCCCAAGGTGGAAGCATAACTACTACATAAAAGCTATCTTCGATGATCATATTTGGCAGAGCAAGAAGGCTTATGATGGTTACTAGAAAATTTTAAAAAGTTATTTCTTTATGAGTATAGAAATCTGCTCAGCTAGTTCTTCTACCTCATTAGATATAATCTTATTTGCAAACTCAATTGCCTCAACAGTCTGGTTTTTAAGTAGTTCATTCGTCAGGCTTGAAAAATCCTTAAGAAGCCGTGATTTTAAAACAGTCTCTCGGATTCTATCCTTTATATCACTCATTCAGTTTCCTTTTTTTCTTAAACTTTAGCATAATATAACTTATACTTTAAATACACCCAAAAGCAGAGGGCAAACATGAGCAAAAAGATTCTAGGCGGTAGAGAAAAGGTAAAGGTAGCCGTTGTGCAGGCTTCGCCTGTATTTATGGATAAGCAGAAGACAATTGAAAAAGCCTGCGATTTAATAAAGGATGCCGGAAAAAACGGTGCAGAGCTTATTGCATTTTCAGAAGCCTTCATCCCTGGCTATCCTGCCTATTATACAGTTGGTTACGAAACAAACCCGCATGAATGGACTGACTATATGATTGCACTTCAAGATAACTCAGTTGTGATTCCAAGCAAAGACACAGAGATTTTGGGACAAGCTGCAAAGGAGGCTGGATCCTACGTTGTTATTGGTTGTAACGAGTTAGATAACCGTCCTGGAAGCTGTACAGTTTACAACTCGCTTCTCTTTATTGGAAAAGACGGCAACTTCATGGGAAGGCATAGAAAACTAATGCCCACATACACAGAGAGACTCTACTGGGGCCAGGGTGATGCAAGCGACATTAAGGTGTTTGATACAGATATTGGTCGAATCGGAGGGCTAATATGCTGGGAAAATCACATGACACTCGTAAGAGCCGCAATGATTCATAGAGGAGAAGAGTTTCATATCGCAGTCTGGCCTGGAAACTGGAAAAGGGGTGAAACTAAGCTACTCGATGCTGATACAAGTCCGGGAGGAGCACTCTGTAATCTTCAGTCATTGATAAGAGTCCATGCCTTTGAAGCAGGCGCCTTTGTCCTTAGCGGATGCGGTTTTTTAACCGCGGAAGACTTTCCCAAAAGGTGGCATTACATTAGGGACAGCAATCACATGAACTATAGTTGGGCATCGGGTGGGAGCGCTATTGTAAATCCAGCTGGCAGATTCTTGGTTGAGCCTAATTTTGAAAAGGATGCGATTCTTTATGCCGAGTGCTATGCAAATCAAATAAAGGCTGTAAAAGCCGTTTTCGATTCACTCGGTCATTACTCAAGATGGGATGTTGCACGCCTTTCTGTGAGGCGTGAAGCGTGGGTTCCCGAGGTTCCTTTAAACGAGCCATCACCAGAAGAATTTGAGTTGCCTCCTAGCGAGCTTAGGAGGATTTCTGAAGAGTTTGAAATAAGTGTAGATAAACTAGAATCGCTACTTGATGAGATAAGAAAAATAAAAAAGAACTAAGCATTAACTTGAACCAAATATTGAATTAAAGAAAGTCCTAGCAAGTTAAAAGTTCTATTTTTAAGAATGGCTTATCCTGAGGTGATAGTTCGGAATAAGTATAAAAGCTTCATTTCTTCGCTAAACTCAAACCATTTTAAATAAAAAAGTAACCAATTTGATTTTGATTAACGTCTAAAAAATAGGACTTGACAAGTATTCCAATAAATTATATAAACCCTAGGCATTAGGGGAGATATTATTTAAACGGTATAATTAGTCTATCTTAACGGAGGATATAGATGAATTTCAGGGACGAATATGGAGATTACTCAGCTCAGGAGGCTGTAGATGCTATACTAGTAATCCTCAAACAAAATGGCGTTGAAATCGATGAAAACAGCTTCACATGGACATTGGTTGGGGCGCTTTTTGATAAAGGGATACTCTCCCGTCAGGAATTTGAACGTATATACTTTCTGCTTAAGAGCCAAAAGAAGGAAAGAGAAAGGTCATTAGAAAGGAATATTTAGCTCTAGAAGTCTAATTTGACCAATCTTGATCCATTATCACCTGCTTTTCATATTTGCGAAATAAGATTACTAACTTTAAATCCTTTCTAATCTTCTATTATCAACCA
>JAHFBK010000217.1 GCA_023250035.1 Candidatus Dadabacteria bacterium | reverse complement strand
TTATCATTATTGACGAAAAGGCAAGCCTACCGTAAGATGGGTACGCAAGGCTAAAGGGACCTCAAATAGAGAGAAAGGTTAGCCTGGCTGCGAATCAGTGATGAGCCCTTTTCTCAATTTGTCCCTATGCAGTAGTGATAATTCTTTAACGAAATAAAGGGGGATGGCTATGAAAAATTTTACCTTAAAATCACAATTATATTATTATCAATTTTACTCCTTATTTTTTGGGATATCTCTACTTATAATAGGCTCGATTTTATTAGTATCTATTTTTACAAATGTAGCGTCTGCGTATCATGACGAAAATATTACAATTTTATCCAATGAATTGCTTCAAGAGGCAACTAAGTACAATAAATCACAAGGTAAGGAAAAAGATGAAATAAAGCTAAGATTAGGAACAATTGTTTCCGAAAGGAAAGAAATCCTCCTTGAAGAAATAGAACATGATCCAATCTCTTTTCTCCTTTATGCCTTGCCTTCGGAGGTGAGAGACCAGCTTCCTCCAGGAATTAGAGAACAGATCGAGGAGCATGTTGAGATTGAGGGTATTTTAACCATAATTAGGGGTGACGATTTTGTTAACAAAAAAAGCCTAGTCACTTATTATCTTCAAGATATAAATGACCCATCAACTACGTACACGTTGCATTTTGCCAAAAATCCGCCGGCTTTGAATTCAGATTCATGGATTATTGCGAAAGGAGTTAAGCTCGATAAAAAACTGGTGCTTGCCAATGGCAATGAACCGAATGTGAATCCGATTGAAGCAGCGGCAGCAGCACAAACTGGCGTTCAGAATACACTTGTTATTATTGCTAATTTCACGAATTCTAACGTTCCTTGCTCATTTTCAACCGTAGAATCTGTTATGTTTACCGGCATACAGAATATTGATCAATACTATCAGGAAAACTCATTTAATAACATAAGCTTTGTCGGAGTTGTTAAAGGTCCATATCCAATTAACTACAGCAACGACAGCAGTACAAATTCTTGTGATTTATACGGATTCGCAAACGACGCTGATCAGAAAGCAAGCCAAGCCGGTGTGAACCTCAGTAACTATCCAAGAAGAGTATATGTTCTCCCCGACCATCTCGATTGTGGCATCGGTTACGGGTCAATAGGCGGTAATCCTAGTCGTTCATGGGTATTTGGACCATGGTGCGATGACCCTGATGTATATGGACATGAATTGGGTCATAATTTAGGAAACCACCACTCAAATACTCCATCCGAGGAATATGCGGATGTTTCGGATATAATGGGCTATGCGGGCTATGGATACAGACAGTTTAATTCGCCTCATAAGGATGAAATGGGTTGGGTGCCATCCTCTCGAATTCAAACGGTAACAACAAACGGAAACTATATCATATCACGGTTGGAAGATGGCATAAATCCTGGTGAACCCCAGGTTCTTAAAATTTTCAAACCAGATACAAATGAAAATTACTACTTGGGATATAGACGCCCAATTGGCTATGACTCTAATTTAGTAACACAGTATAGAGACCGCACAAATGTTCATCGCTGGGGTGGAGTCGGAGGGACTTTCACTTATTTCTTAAGTGCGCTGTCTGACGGTCAGAGTTACACCGATCAAACAAACGGCATTACAATCACCCAAACAAGTCATGACACATCACGTTCATTCGTATCAGTTAGTTTTAGCGGACCGGAGTGCGTAAAGGCAAATCCTTTAGTCACCGTTTCTCCTATCAGCCAGTCAGGAACCCCCGGATCTACGAAAAACTATACAGTTACAGTTAACAATAATAATAGTTCTGTATGTCCCCAAAACCAGTATAACTTGAGCGGTTTAGTACCAGGCGGTTGGTCTTCTAGTTTTTCCCCTTCAATCTTAAATTTAAATTCGGGACAACAGGGCTCTTCAACATGGAGCGTTGCTTCAAGTTCTGGTGCTGGGGTAGCTAACTACCCGATCACTGCACAAGCTGTTGATGCTGTTGATTCCACTTATACTGATTCGGAAAATGCGACTTATGTAGTGTTTATAGATACAACCCCTCCTACAGTTCAAATAACAAATCCATCGAATGGAGCTGCAGTCAGTGGAACTGTAAATATACAAGTTTCTGCGTCTGACGCTAGCGGCATTAACCGTGTAGAAATCTATATTGATGGGAGCTTAAAGAAGACTGATACTTCATCACCATACGATTACTCGTGGAATACACGAAAGTATGCAAATGGTACACACACAATTACTGCAAAAGGTTATGACCAAGCAGGCTATTTCTCGCAAACTTCAATAACTGTGACAAAAGTAAAAAGATAAGGTAATACTGATGGTGGTGGCAAAAGCTATAGAATAGAAGGGGTCTTTAATTATAAGCTTTTTACTGCAAAGACTTCTGAAAGCTAAACGGTCTTAGGCAGGTCATAAAAAACCTAATGTTGTCTTCATATATTTCTAATCCATGGAAGCGTCTTTCATAGGCTCAGGAAATCTGTATGTGTTCTAAGGTTGCGTCACCTTTTTCATTAAATTTCTATTCAGGCATTTGTGTTTCCATCTCTTCACATATTACATCAGGGTTGATAGTATTCATTTGATCACTAGCCCCTCGTCTGCATTCGTATGTTATCCCATTGCACAAAGCCATACAGTATCCGCTTCGATCCGCATCGTTAATTTTGTATTGTATTATTTCGATCCTTTCAGAAGTACATGGAATTTTACCGACAGATT
>JAHFBK010000102.1 GCA_023250035.1 Candidatus Dadabacteria bacterium | reverse complement strand
AAGGCTTTCTAGAAATTCCTTAATTTCTTGACCTTTGTATTTTTTCGTGTTAATTTTTTGAGCGTTAAATAGAGAAATGAAAAGAACCTTTCAACCCCATGCAAAAAGAAGATTGAGGGTGCACGGTTTTCGTGAAAGGATGAGTACAAAAGGCGGAAGGCGTACTCTAAAGAGGCGTATAGCTAAGGGGAGACATCGTCTTACGGTTCGGCGTTGGAAAAAATGACGTTTCCTTTGAAATTAAATTTCCCTACCCATTTTAGAATCCGGAAAAGCTCTGAGTTCAAAGAGGTTTTCGAGAAGGGCAATAAGCTTAATGGAGAGCATTATACCCTAGTTTACAGCGAAAATACGCTAGGTTTTCCGAGACTCGGACTTGTAGTGGGAAAATGGTGTGGAAACGTTATCGTTCGGAATCGGATTAAGAGGATACTTAGAGAGGTATTCAGGCGCAATAAATCTATCTTTGATTCTCTAGATATCTTAATAATCGCAAAGAGAAAAAGCGAGACGCTAAACTACAATCAAGCGGAAGAGGAAATTAAGCGAATCTTGAATTTAAGGCTGATATGAAACTGAACTTATCGTTCTTTTTTGTGATAATAATAAGATTCTATAAGTATTTCATCTCCCCTATTCTACCACCCTCTTGTAGGTTCTATCCCAGTTGCTCAGAATACGCACTTGAGGCCTTTCGCCAATATGGTTTTCTTAGAGGTTTCTTGTTTACTCTAAGAAGAATCGTAAAGTGCCATCCTCTGAGGGCTGGAGGATATGACCCAATCCACAATTAAATAATTACAGGAATTATGGACCGCACAAAGCTTAACTATATACTATTTTTCGTAATGTCTCTCATTATAATTATTCTCTACACGTCGTTCTTTGCACCCAAAACACCGAAGAAGCCTCCAGAGCAAAGAAAAGCCATAGATCCTAGCTCTCAACAACAAACCTCAACTATAGATGAGAAGCAATCAAAACCGTCCCCAAAATTCGAGCTCCCAATTCTTCCAGAGGGAAAACTTTTAACGATTAAAACTCCTTTATACACCGGTATTATTGATACCGCAGGGGGAAGGATTGTTGAGTGGAGATTAGATAACTTTAAAGAGTCAACTGATAATAACTCTCCTCCTGTCAACTTACTGAAGGGCTCGCCACCTGCTTTCAATACTATTCCCGAACTTAAAGCTATTCAAATTCCGGACCCCATTCCTTTCGAGTTTGATGGGGAAAACACCGTCAATATCACAGAGAAAAAAGAGATAACGCTTTACTGGAAAACAACGGATGGAATCGAGTTAAGAAAAATATACGAGATTGATCCTTCGAGCTATGTTGTTGGGCTTAGGTTTGAAGTTAAAAACACAACTGAAGCCCATGTAGGTGAAACATTAACTATTGAGCAGTATGGCAAGGTAGGAAAGGAGGCAAAGAAGAACGACGACAGAAGCTTCATCACTATGGTTTATAATAAGGTAAAGCGTGTTGATAACCCACCGAAGGAAGGCGATGTGTTTAAAGGAACAATCAACTGGCTTGGATTTTCAGATAAATACTTCATCTCTGCCTTTCTCCCCGATATTGGAGGAGAAACCGAAATTAATCTCATAAATATCGAGAAAGACCATCTCGTTAGAGCCGCCTTCGATTACCCCTCAGATACTATTCCACCAGGTAACATATCGGTTCACAAATCAAAGCTATATCTTGGACCTATGGAATACGAGGCCTTGAGATCAGTAGGCTATGACCTGGAGAAGGCAATTAAGTATGGATGGGTAGGTCCTCTTGCAAGACCGCTTCTTTGGCTTCTTAAAGAATTAGATAGGGCGTTTAAAAACTACGGGATCGCAATAATAGTGATAACAATAATAGTAAGGGCTGTTTTTCTTCCCCTTACTATAAAGAGCATGGTTTCCATAAAAGGGATGCAAGTAAAGATGCAGGAGATTAAACCTAAGATTGACGCTCTCAAAGAGAAATATAAAGACGATAAAGCAAAGCAGAATGCAGAACTTATGAAACTCTACACTAGTCACGGAATAAACCCGCTTAGTAGCCTTGGGGGGTGCTTGCCAATGCTTATACAGCTCCCTGTTTTTATTGCCCTCTATGATGTTCTGCTTTACTCGATAGACCTTAGGCACAGTTCTTTTCTATGGATAAAAGACCTTTCCTCACCAGAGAATCTATTTAATATTCCGGGGATTGGGATTCCGTTCAGAATTCTCCCACTTGCCATGGGGGCATCTTGGTATGCATCTCAAAAGCTGACACCTACTGCAGCCCCCGGGGTTGATAACATGCAAATGAAAATGATGGAGTTTATGCCTTTAATGTTTACGATTATGTTCTGGGGACTTCCCTCAGGGTTGATCCTATACTGGACTGTAAGTAATATTCTATCAATAGTCCAGCAGCTCTATGTAAACCGTAGGCTTATCGTTTCTAAAGGAGGAACTAAAGATGCCGGTAGTGATAGAAAAAGAAGGAAAAACAGTGTCTGATGCCATAATAAGCGGGTGTGAGGCATTGGGCGTGTCAAGAGAAGAGGTTGATGTCGAGGTTCTCAACGAAGGCTCTAAAGGGGTATTGGGAATAGGGGGCAAAAGCGCAAGGGTTAAAATCACGGTAAAAAGAACCGACGTTAGCGAAAAGGGGCTTAGGGCTAAAAAATCACTTGAGTCAATTCTTGGTTTCTTCGTCTCAACTTACTCTGTTCATCTAGGGGAAACATCTGAAGTAATAAAACTCGACATCAAAAGCGGTGATGAAACGGGTCTTCTTATTGGAAGAAGGGGTGAGACACTAAAAGCGATGGAGTTTATTGTAGGCAAGATAGCAGGGCGGTTTTCTGAAAATGGCATGGAGAAAAGAATCTCGATTGATGTAGAAGGATATAAAAAGCGAAGAGAAGAAAATATAGCAAAGATGGTAAAAGAGGTCGCTAAAAAGGTTCGTTCTTCTGGCAGGCCGATTACACTTGACTCCATGCCCGCCTCAGAAAGAAAGATAGCTTATATTGCACTTAAGAATGAAGATGGCATAAGAATTGAAACAAGGGGTGAGGGCGAAGAGAAAAGAATTACAATAAACCCATTAAAACGAGGTGGGGGAGGGAATCAAGGAGCCGCTCATAGATAGGCTTGAATGATCGAGTTGGCATCAATATTACATTACGTAATACACCATCAAAGTTGCACGAAATCCCCTCTGTCACTCCCCTTTAGTAAAGAGGAGAATTTTGAAGCCCCCCTTTGTAAAGAGCCTGTCCTGAGCAGTGAGCCAGTCGAACTGTCGAAGGAGGGATTCAGGGGGATTTAATAAAAGGTAATGTTAGATCGTAGCGAATGCAAAAATAAATTGTAATGTCTTAACAATACTATATGGAGGTAATTCACATGAGCTCAGATAAGCCAACAAAAACAGAAGATGAATATTTTGCTAGAGAAGATGCTGAAAAGATGAAGCGTCTTAAGGAAAAGATGAAGCAGGAAATCCTACAAGAAGAAAAGCACACTATAAAAGAGTTATGCTATATGAAATGCCCAAAATGTGGCGGAACCCTAAGCGAGGTTCTTTTTCGCGGAATAAAAATTGACAGATGCGCTGAATGCAAAGGCGTTTGGCTTGATAAAGGTGAGTTAGAAAAGCTTGCAGGTCATGAAGAGAAAAGTACAATAAAAGAAATTATAGACCTCTTTAAACACCGCTAGGTGTTCCCTTACGGAGTGTTTTAAAAAATCTCTTAAGTAAATCTTCACACTCTTCCTTAAGCACACCCTCTTTCAGTCGAATCCTATGGTTTAATTTCCCATCAATCCCGATATTATATAGAGATAAAGCGGCACCCGCTTTTGGGTCAAGTGAGCCAAAAACGAGTCTTTTAATCCTTGAAAGGATTATAGCGCCCATGCACATTACACACGGCTCCAGAGTGACATAAAGGGTTTTTCCTGAAAGCCTCCAACTAAGATTTTTTTTCGCCGCCTCCCTTATCGCTATAATTTCTGCATGCGCTGTTGGATCTAAATAGGTTTCGCGCAGATTATGAGCACGCGAAATAATTTCTCCTCTCTCCCCAATAACCAAAGCACCTATAGGTACTTCACCCATAAGCTCAGCCTTTTTAGCCTCTTCGATAGCCATGCGCATAAACTTTTCATCGTCAAGCTGCGTCATTTGAATGTTCTATCCCGTATTCTTCATGCCAGCGGCAATGCCATTAATGCTGAGCTTCAGGTTTCCTATAAGCCTTGATTCCTCACCTTCTCGAAAGTCCCCCTTACTTAGCCTTCTTAAAAGCCCAACTTGAATATAGCTTAAAGAATCAACATACGGGTCTCTAAGTTCGATTGATCTCTGGAGAAATGGGTTATTATCAAGAATCCTTTCCTGCTCCGTGATTTTAAGAATCATTTCTTCTGTTAATTTGTATTCGTTCCTTATCCGCTGAAATATCCGTTTCCCTAATTCCTTCGGCTTTACTAGAAAAGAGTATTCAAGCGCAATCCACATATCTGCCTTAGCTGCATTCATCTGCACATTGTCTATAAGGGACCTGAAGAAACCCCAGTTTCCGTACATGTCCTTTAATACCTTGAGGTTCTTATCCGGATTTTTTCTGATAAATCCATCGAGCGCCGACCCTACAGAATACCCACCAGGAATAAGATGCCTATTCTGAGTCCAGCTAAAAACCCATGGGATTGCCCGTAGGTCCTCGATACGCTCGCTCTGCCTTCTTTTTGCAGGACGTGAACCTATATGCATCTGCTCAATCATGGAAATAGGTGTCGCCTGTCTGAAATATGTGTAGAAATCAGGCTCCTCATATACAAGAGCCCGCCAGATTAGCCTAGCGTTCTCAGAAACCTCTTCCATCACCTCTTCCCACTCAGGTTTTATTTCCTGTTCCCTTAGGCTTGCAAGAATCACCGCAGAGGTTATAAGCTCAAAATTGTGCTCTGCGATTTCTGGAAGCGAGTAGTTACTGTAAATAACCTCTCCTTGTTCTGTGATTTTTATTAGCCCATCAACAGTTCCAGGAGGTCGGGCTAAAATCGCTTGATTTGTCGGACCTCCGCCCCTGCTTACAGTACCTCCCCTTCCATGAAATAGCTTTTGTTTAATCCCGAATTCGTCTGAAACCCTTTTTAACGCCCTTTGAGCCTTGTAACTTTCCCAGCTTGCACATAGTAGCCCTCCATCCTTGCTACTGTCTGAATAGCCAATCATGATCTCAGAAATATTGCCTTTTGCCACGAGGTGTCTTGCGTAAACAGGATTTGAATAAAGCCTTCTCATTATATCTGGAGCGCGCCTAAAATCGTCAATGGTTTCAAATAAAGGCACTATGTTCAACCTGCTTATTATGTCTTTATCTGCAAAATAGAGCCCTGTTTCCTTTGCGAGAAGAAGCACCTCGAGTACATCGCTTGCACTTTCGGTCATACTCACTATGTATGTATCAATCGCATCTTTACTTATCTCTTCTAGAAAACGTTTTACCCATCTTAGGGTCTCTAGCACTTCAGTAGTTTCCTCCGATAGTGTAACCCACCGGGGAATAATGGGACGAAGGCTATCTATTTCCTTAGACAGCCAGTTAAATCGTTCATCCTCACTCATATCTCTATAGTTAATCAGTTTAATACGCTCTGTGATCTCTGAAATAGCCATGAAGTGAAGTGAGCTGTGCTGTCTTATATCTAGCTTTGCAAGATGAAAACCAAAAAGTTCTACATGACGGATCAGTTTCTTTAATCCAGAATTGGCCAAGTGCTCACCTCTGTTTTCACGAAGGCTTTTGTCAATAAGGTATAAATCAGTTAAGAGCTCTTCTTTGCTTGGATAATGGTAACCGTGGGTTACTTCCTTATCTTCATTTAGAGCAATCGTGTTAATTAGCTTCTTGTGTACGTATTCGAGTTTAATTCGATAAAATTCTAAAGGATTTTTTATATCTATCTCATCAGGTATCAATTCTTTGTCCCTTTCAACGGATTCTATAAGTTCAGGGTTTACAGGAACTATCTTTGCCGATGAGCTAAGCTGACGTTTTATGTGCTTTATTTCTTCAACATATCTTTCCAAGGCAATTCTTTTTTGCATACGAAGAACTTCATAGGTCACCTCATGTGTTATATAGGGGTTTCCATCCCTATCACCGCCTACCCAAGAGCCAAAACTAAGAAAATTTGGTATTTTTATATTTTCTACCTCGTAGTGTCTTTTTATTTGATTTTCTAACTCTTCATACATCTCTGTAAGGGCGTCAAAGATAGTTTCTTTAAAGTAATAAAGGACGCTTCTCGCTTCATCAAGCGGAGAGATTTTATAAGGTGGAACCTCCTCTGTCTGCCAGAGACCAACGATTTCAGCGCGGATTTCTTTTTCTATCTTTTCCCTTTCATCCGAATTAAGAACGGGATTTTCAAGCTCTTTCATGAGAATTGAAATATGACGAAATTTCTCTAGCACTATATGGCGGTTGACTTCTGTTGGATGAGCAGTAAAAACAAGCTCTATGGACATTCTCTTAAGAAGTTCGTGAAACCTGTCAAAATTAACCCCCATCTCCTTAAGCTGGTTAAACACACCCTCCATCGAACCCTCTATTGAGCTTGTAGTATCTGGAATAAACTTATATTCATGTCTTCTTCTTATCTGATGATTGTTCTCAGCGATGTTTACCAACTTGAAATACATGGTGAATGCGCGAGTGACGTTATAGAGCTCCTCATGGCTGAGATTCCGGATTGCAGCTACAAGCTCTTCCTTAAGGTCTCGGACATAGTCTCTTCTCATTTCTTTTGTAAGGAACCTCATCTTCTCTACTATATCGAATATTCTTCTTCCCTCCTGCTCGATAAGAGTTTCTCCAAGAAGATTTCCGAGAAAACGAACGTCACGGCGTAATGGTTTTTCTTTATCAATAATAGGTTCTATGGATTCCATTTTATTAATTTAACTCTTTTTATTAATTAAGATAATACACTATACAAAGTTACACAAAATCCCCTCTGTCTCTCCCCTTTAGTAAAAGGGGAGAATGTTAAGTCCCTCTTTGTTAAAGAGGGATTTAGGGAGATTTCAGGGGGATTTTCACAACTCACCATGTTTTAATCTTCCGTCAATCCTGAGCTTAATCGAAGGACTTCTACTTTTGTCATCTCGAACCCTGTCCAGAGCGAAAGCGAAGGATCTGTGAGAGATCTTATAGATTTTCAATCCCTCTCAGACACTAACTAATTCCTCTCTGATAAAGTAGGGGCACGCTGCTACCTGCAGTAATACAAATGTAGCGGCGAACTCTAGTTCGCCATAAATTAAAAATGTAGGGACTGGTTCCCAACCAGTCCTAGGCCCATTCGGGGAATGGGCCCTACATCCTATGAACGAAAGTCTTTAATGTCATTTCGACCACTTCGTTATACTCAGTGCAGGCTCCGGAAGAAATCTTTCATTGTAAGCTTTAACTAAAAGATTTCTCATATTCATTCGAAATGACAATAGGGACTGATCCCCGATCAGTCCTAGACCCATTCGTAGAAGAACCAGGGTCAGGCATGCATATTGACTTAACCCTTGAAGATACTAAGCAAATACACCTATTCTACAATTAACAAACTTATTCAATTAAAAGATAAATTCCAAAAGCTCTCTTTCTTCATACTCTGTAGAGACGTCATTAATGGCGTCTCTACTTTAAAACATTTAGAACCTTTATCTTGAAATGGTATTACCTATTCTTACAACAAAATTCGATTGGATCTAAAGTGTAAAGATGATCTTTGTTGCACTTCCGATTTAATTACTTCCTTGCGCTAAACTTAAGCCCTGTCTTTGCGCGATCCCATGTCCTATCGCCCATCTCCTTTAGCTCCCCCATCTTTATCTTCTGGGTCGCTGTCACTGGAAATCCCTCTGGATATACCTCTATGAACCTCGGCACCATCGCTACCATCACTAGCTCCGCCATCCACTTACTA
>JAHFBK010000015.1 GCA_023250035.1 Candidatus Dadabacteria bacterium | reverse complement strand
ATCCTGTATCGTGTACGATCCTGCTTAGTTTCATTCGTGCCCATTTGGTCAATTCATGGCTAATTACATTAAAATTATCACATCAAAACCACCAAAAACCTGGAGCCCACGGGCGGACTCGAACCGCCGACCACATCCTTACCAAGGATGTGCTCTACCGCCTGAGCTACGTGGGCCCTCGAGCGATAGAGCGGGAGACGGGATTCGAACCCGCGACCCTCAGCTTGGAAGGCTGATGCTCTAACCAACTGAGCTACTCCCGCCTGTTTCAATTGCGGGTTACAGATTGCGGATTGCGGAATAAAAGCATGTCCTGAGCGTAGCGAAGGAGCTAAATCCGAAATCCAAAATCCGAAATCCGAATTTAAATGGTGGGGAGGGAAGGATTCGAACCTCCGAAGGCTTTCGCCGGCAGATTTACAGTCTGCTGCCTTTGTCCACTCGGCCACCTCCCCTCGCGTAACGATACAAGATGCAGGATCCATGATGCAGGATGGGTTTCGCATTTTATATCCTGTATCATGGATCCTGCATCTTGTATCCTGCACCTTCAAAGTGGAGCTGGCGAAGGGATTTGAACCCCCGACCTGCTGATTACAAGTCAGCTGCTCTACCACTGAGCTACGCCAGCTTTCGCAAGTTAGTTCATTTCCCATATAAAGATTCTGCATCGAGTTGAAGTTAGGAACGGTAGGCCGACAATTTACAAAAATATTAAATGTAGCATAAATCTACAGTATTTGTCAAATTTACGAGATGATATTTATTATATTTTTTCCCCTGCATTACTGTTTATCAAATTTGCAATATACCCCGCTCCGAACCCATTATCAATGTTGACAACGGCAACCCCTGGCGCACAAGAGTTCAGCATGCCTAAAAGTGCAGAAAGACCTTTAAAATTAGCTCCATATCCCACACTCGTAGGCACCGCAATAATTGGTTTTGGAAAAAGACCGCCTACAACACTTGCTAACGCTCCCTCCATCCCCGCAACAATTACTATTACAGATGCTTTCTGAAATTTTTCAGAATTATTAAAAACCCTATGTATTCCTGCTATGCCAATGTCGTAAACCCTTTCAACAAAGCTACCCATCACCTCTGCCGTGATTGCCGCCTCTTCAGCAACTGGGATATCCGAGGTACCTGCTGAGACAACAAGAACATTCCCTTTTAGCCTAGGGGACCGAGACAAAATATAAAATGCTTTAGCAATTTCATTATATCTACCTTCAAGAAACTCCTGTGTTAGTAAGACTGCTTTATCGTGGGAAAGCTTTGTAACAAGTACGTTGCTCTCTTTATCTACCATACTTCTAACAATTCCAATTATATTTTCTGTACTTTTTCCTTCGCCGAAAATAACCTCAGGAAAACCCAGTCTGAGCTCTCTATGGTGGTCAACCTTTGAAAACTCTAAATCTTCATACGGGAGTGTTCTTAGTACCTTAGCGGCTTCATCTACAGAGACGGTACCAGATCTTACGCAAAGAAGGAGCTCCTTTAATCTTGTTTCGTTCATTTATTTCCATTACGTCCACACTACGGACGCAATACTACTTGCGAAATCATAACAAATGTTCAGCCACTAATAAAATCATGCGCGATGCATGATTTATGATACATGAAAGTTTTTACATGCATCCTGTATCTTGCATCCTATCTATTTCATTCGTGTCCAATTGAGTCAACTGGCTTCGCCAAAATGCCGGACCAGGGTGCCAATGCGTTTAGAACTCACTGAGTTCTGCATGGGATGTGCCTTTCCCAAGGGGTCCCCCGTGTATGTTCTAGTCGAACATAAACACACGGGTACCCCACACCCGCATTTTCGTGACTAAATAACCTAAATCCACTCTAAAAAAGCGAAGCTAATATCTCTGCCTCTGCAACCTTAACACCTTCAACGTAAGCCTCTCCTTTTATCCTCCAAACTCTATCCCGCCTCTTCAAAACCTTAACATCTAGCGTAAGCTCACTACCGGGAAGAACGAATTTTCTGAATTTCACATTTTCAAGCCCTATTAAAGCAGGCCCTTTTCCTTTTATCCCTTCCGGATCTGTAACATAAGCTAATATACCACCAGCTTGAGCAAGGGCCTCAACAATTATTACCCCCGGAACAACAGGATTTCCAGGGAAATGTCCTTTAAAAAACTCCTCTTCAGGTCGAAATCTTTTGTAGGCGAGTATCCTTTCTCCGGGCTCTATCTCAATAACCCCATCAACAAAAAGAAAAGGTTCTCGATGTGGAAGAAATCTTTTGATATCTTTTTCACTCATTAACATATTAGAACCCCATTTTTACGACGGATTGTGTGTTTAACGACCTTATAGTGAGATGAGATCAGCTTTTATAATATGATAAGGCCTCAATAACGAAGCAAGATAAACAATCCTCACAATCCGGTTCCGAATTATTTATTTCTTTGAGCTACCCCTTGTGCTATCGTAAGCCTGTATTATCTTATCAGTTAGATCTACTCCCTTTGCAGCATAAACAACTCCGCCTTCGGTTTTCTCGATGACTATGACATACCCCTCAGAATCCCCTATTTTCTGTATTACGCCTTCCAGTTCAGATAATATCTTCTGTGTTAGCTCGAAGTCGCGCTTCTGGAGTTCATCCCGGAAGTCATCCCTGGTTCTATTAAGATCTTTTTCTATTCTATCAATCTCCTCAGCCTTCTGCTTTCTTGCGTTCTCTTCCATCACAGAAGCCTTAGCAATAAAATCTTGTTTCATACGAGCTAGTTGTTCTGTTTTTTGCTCGATTATCCTTCTTTTATCTTGAAACTCCCTTTCAAAAGCCACCTTCGCGGTTTTGCCAGCTTGAGAATCCCGTATAACACGCTGTAGATCCACGATTCCAATCTTTCCCGCCGATTGAGCAAACGCTATCCCCGAAGCCCAAATTATAAAACCTATAACCACTAAAGCTATCTTCATGTCTTCCCTCCTTAATTAATATAAAGTTCCTACAGTAAACTGTAATTCGTATGGGTCCTCCCCAGGAAGCCTGTCTCCAATTGGAAAACCAACCTCAAACCTAAGTGGTCCCAAAGGAGAAACCCACCTAATTCCAAAACCATAGTCCCTTCTAAGATCACGAGGATCAACGCTTAGGTTTTGGCCATCATTAAAAGCATTTCCCATATCAAAAAAGACAACTCCCTTAAAACCTACCTGAGGTATTAAAGGAAATACATACTCGGCTGTAAAAAAAACCTCTTGAACTCCACCAATAATTACAAACCCGCCATCATCTTCGGGCACACGCGGCCCAACCCTTCTTAACTCCCATCCACGTAAATCGTTAGGTCCCCCTAGGAAAAACCTTTCAGAAACTAGAAGCTCATTTCCAAGGTTCCTAAAATCAATCAAGCCATAGCGTGCTGCAACAGAAAAAACCGTGTTAAGATAAAATGGAAAGAAGAACCTAGTTGAAGCTGTATACCTTATGAAATCAGTATTACCCCCAAAGGGACCACCCGCAAACTCTACTGCGGTTCTACTAATATTACCGCTCGTTGGATCTAAAACGTTATTCCTTGTGTCCCATACGAAGCCAACGCCAACGCTGCTTATAAGCCTTGGAGTTTCTGAAATTAGCAAAAAGGCATCCTCAGAGACATTGTCTACGTTTACATATTCGAGTCTATAGGTAATCCTGCCTGTTAAATCCCTAAAAAGCCTTCGTCCTAAGGTTACACTTCCTCCAAATGAAAATCTACTGAAATCCTGAAATTCCCTGTCAGTTTGGAACCCAAGGACATCAAGCGTCCAGTTCGAGTCCAAGAAGTGTGGGTCAGTATAATTCAATAGAAAGAGCCTTGTAACGCCACCTATTTGAGCAGAAAGAGATAAACTACTCCCATAGCCAAAGAGATTCGATTCTTGGATCTGACCAGCAAAGATAAATGTCTCGACAGAGCTAAAACCACCAGCTATGCTAAAAAACCCGGTTGGTTTCTCTTTAAGCTTAACATTTATATCTAGCTGATCCTCTGTACCCGGGACACGGTCGGTAGAAACCTCGATATTCTCTTCAAAATAACCTAGCCTAAATATACGGGGTTTTATTGCCTGAATCCTTGATGAACTAAAAAGCCGCTGTTCTTGTATCGGAATCTCCCTTCTTATAACCTTGTCACGGGTTCTTATGTTTCCAGCTATGTCAATATTTCTTATATATATCTCCTTTCCTTTCTCTATCTTAAAGCTTATATCAACTGTAAGATTCTCTTTATCAATCTTAAAATCTGGATCAACGTTAGCAAAAGCATATCCCTTGTCACCATAAAATGTAGTTACCCGTGAGATATCTTCTGCAATAGCAGCACGGCTGAATGGTTTACCGATCTGGAGTGTGAGTAGCTTCATCAATTCATCTTCCGAAGCCACCAAGTCCCCTTCTACTTTAATATCTTTGACTTGATACTGATTACCTTCTTCAATCCTGTAGGTAACAACGAAGCCTTCTTTTTTTTCGCTGTATTCAACCTCGGGCTTACTAACCTTTACATCTATGTAACCATTATCAAGATATAGTGCTCTAATCCTTTCTGAGTCTCTATCCAACTCTTCCTGCCTATAAATCCCTCGTTCAGTAATAAAAGTGAGGAACCATTTAGGCTTGGTCTGCATAACACCTTTTATCTTTTTCGCCTTTATAGCTTTATTACCTACAATTATTACTTCCTTTATAAATGCCTTCTTGCCCTCTTTGATATCAAAAGTAACACCGACCGTTCCCTCCGTCTTTGGTTCAATATCATAGTTTACCTCCGCAGCTACATATCCTTTATCCAAATAAAGCTTCTTAATCGCAGCCTCACTCATTTTAACCTTTTCCAGTTCAATTATTCTTCCTTCCTTAACTTCTATAACCTTGAGAATCTCGTCTGTCTTTATCTTTTTGTTTCCTTTTACTCGAAGGTCAACAACAACAGGCTTCTCTTTCACATTGTAGATAAGTATTACTCCCTCCGGAGTTTTTTCGACCTCAGCCGATACATCATCAAAAAAACCGAGTTTGTAAATCTTCTTAACATCATTGCTTACCGTCTCCTGAGATAGAGGTTCTCCAACCTTTGCGGATATATTAATCCTTATAAGATCGGTTTCTATTCTTCTATTCCCTTCAATGTCAATTCTTATTATGTTCTCTTGACAAAATCCAATTCGGGTAAAAGATAATGTAAAAAAAAGTGTAATTAGAGTCCTAAAGAAAAATACATAAGGGCTTTTAGTTCTCATCTATGATTTTTCCATCTGAGAGTCTGATTCTTCTGCCAAGCCGCATAGCTAAAGCCGGATTATGTGTAACCAAAGCCAATGTTATCCCTCCCTCGATGTTAAGCTCAAGAAATAGATCCAAGACTGAGTTTCCAGTTTCTAAATCCAGATTCCCCGTTGGTTCATCAGCCAAAATCAACTGTGGTTTCAGCACAACAGCCCTTGCGATTGCAACCCTCTGTTGTTCTCCACCCGAAAGTTCTCCGGGTCTATGTCTTAATCGTGCTCCAAGCCCCACCCTCTTAAGGATTATTGCTGCTATCTCCCTTGCTTCGTTTGGTTGAATTCCTTGTATTAAAAGTGGCATCATAACATTCTCAAGCGCGCTGAACTCTGGGAGCAAATAATGGAACTGAAAAACAAATCCTATCTCACGGTTTCTAAAAAGTGCAAGCTCATCATCGTCTCTCATGAACACGTTCTCACCTTGATAAAGGACCTCTCCATCGCTAGGACGTTCAAGGGTTCCAAGTATATGTAAAAGTGTACTTTTCCCCGATCCTGATGCACCTACAATACCTACCGCCTCACCTTTATTAATCACAAGGTTGATTTCTTCTAGCGCAGTCACTCTGCTGCCATCAGTTTCAAATACCTTTGTTAGACCCTTTGCCTTTATTATCTCTTTACTCATTCATACCTCAATGCTTCCACAGGGTCTTTTCGCGACGCCTGATATGATGGATATAAGGTCGCTAAAAAGCATATAACCAAACTCATGATCGCCACCGCTAAAAAGTAAAGCGGTTCAATTTTAACTGGAAACTCAGAAACAGGATAGACCTGTGTGTCAAACGGGATAAGCTTCTTAACAGCATCACTAGTTTCCACTAAATAGCAGATTCCTAATCCGGCGATACTACCAAGAAGTGTTCCGACAAAACCAATTATCATTCCATCCGTTATAAATATTCTCATAATTCCTCTACGGGTGGCACCCATAGCACGTAGGATCGCAATATCTCTCCCTTTTTCCATTACAACCATAGTGAGTGTGCTAACAATATCAAGCGCTGCAACCAGTATTATAAGAGCGAGAAAGATTGCAATAGCAATCCTTTCAAGACGAAGCGCTCGAAAGAGGCTTCTGTTTACCTCCTCCCAGTTTCTGGTATAAAAGGGAAAGCCTAGATTCACGGCAATCTTCTCACCGATCTCCTTCGCTTTATATAAGTCTCTAACTTTAGCTTCAACACCTGTAACCTTGGAGTTCATCTCAAAAAAATCCATCGCATCTCTTAAACCAACGTAAGCGATAGAGGAGTCATATTCAACCATTCCATAGTCGAAGACTCCGACCACTTCAAACCTCTTAATTTTCGCTTGTGGTCCGAATGGGCCGACCTTTCCAAAAGGAGATACCAAGTTTACTTGATCTCCGGCTGAAATCCCTAGGTTTGAAGCAAGTTCTATACCTAAGATTAAAGGAGGCTTTCCTGATTTAGTTTCTCTATTAAGTTTCATTATCAGCTCTCGACCAATTGCTCTAAGTTCATCAGCCTTAACCTTTCCATTCCTTCCAACCATCCCTCTTCCCAATGCCTCCTCTATGTTTGTCACGCTGCCCGCGTTTTTAGGGTCGATTCCCCTAATCACCGCTCCAAGAACATTGTTTTCACCTACAACCATTCCCTGTCCGTATATAAATGGGCTTGTGCCTACTACCCCGTTTGTATTAATAATCTTGTCCTTTATTCCTTCATAATCTCCCATAGGCCCATCGTAGCTCAGCACCACAAGATGAGAGTTCACCCCAAGGATTTTATCTCTGAGTTCCTCCTCAAAACCTCTCATTACAGCCAGAACAACGTTTAGCGCCATTACACCCATAAACACCCCAAGTATAGATATTAGCCCTATGACAGAAATAAAGGTCTGCCTTCTTTTTGATCTTAGGTATCTAAGTCCTATAAAGAATTCGTATCTCATTCTGGCCTGAGATGGGGAAAGAAAATTACCTCCCTTATGGAAGGAGAATTTGTAAGAAGCATAACTAGGCGATCAACTCCTATTCCTGCACCTGCAGTTGGTGGCATCCCATGTTCAAGCGCTCCGATAAAATCCTCGTCCATTTCGTGAACCTCTTCACCTTTCGATTTAAAATCAAGCTGCTTTAGAAATCTCTCCTTTTGATCAACTGGGTCATTAAGCTCCGAAAATGCATTCGCTACTTCCCGTCCTGCGAGGTAAAGTTCAAATCTGTCAGTAATCTCAGGATTTAAATCATTTTTTCTTGCAAGGGGAGACACATCGATGGGAAATCCATAAACAAATGTTGGGTCAACAATCTCATCCCCAATTGTGCGTTCAAATAACTCGACGATTGCTTTCCCTCTTATTCCCTTATGAGCAATGCCTAAAGAGGTAGCTTTCTTAAAAAGAAATTCATCACTACTCAGAATTTCCTCACCAATCCTACTCTTAACTGACTCAATGAGATTAATCCTCCTCCAAGGCCGCTTCATATTCACCTTCATATCTTCATAATCAAACTCAAGAGCACCTAGAAGGGTTTCTGTCACAAAGCAGATGAGCTCTTCGATTAAATCCATTAAGTCCTCGTATGTTGCATAGGATTGATAAAGCTCCATAATAGTGAATTCAGGATTATGTTGAGTTGAAACCCCTTCGTTCCTAAATGTTCTACCAAGCTCATAGACCCTTTCAAAGCCTCCAACTACTAACCTTTTTAGATAAAGTTCAGGAGCGATTCTAAGAAATAGTTCCATATCGAGTGCGTTATGATAGGTCTTAAAAGGTTTTGCTGCAGCACCGCCTGCGATTGGGTGAAGGATAGGAGTCTCAACTTCAATAAAATCTCTTTCGTTTAGAAAATCTCTTATGAGCTTTATGATCTTAGTCCTTTTTAGAAAAATCTCTTTTACTTCAGGGTTTGATATTAAATCTAGGTATCTCTGTCTATATCTTGTCTCTACATCTTTAAGCCCATGCCACTTCTCAGGAAGTGGATATAGGCTCTTTGTAATAAGTTTAAAATCTTTTACGTTTATTGTGAGCTCACCTGTTTTAGTTTTAAATAGATCTCCTCTAATTCCGATAAAATCACCAATATCAATGAATTTCTTAAAAAAATTGAGCTTTTCATCACCTATAACATCCCTTCGTATATATCCTTGGATCTTTCCAGTTCTATCCATAATATGGAAAAATGTGCTTTTACCGAACTCCCTTAAAGCTATAATACGACCAGCAAGAGAAAACTTATCCGATAGGTTTTTTATTTCCTCATCAGAGAAGCTTGAATAATAAGATAGAACACCCACTACATCATGACTAGGTTTAAAATCGTTTGGAAAAGGATTAACACCTATACTTCTTAACTCTTTTACTTTTTGTTTTCTCTGTTCTACGAGTTCATTTTCCATAATTTGAGCTAATTTTTCTACCTAAAAAGGGAAAATACATCAAGAAGGACAGGCACCAATTACCAAATCTCAAATTCCAAAAAATTCTAATTTTCAAATACCAAAGTTTGGAATGTAGAATTTAGAGATTGAAAATTGTTTGAGACTAGTGATTTAGGATTTGGAATTTGGATTTTCATCAGCAGGTTATAATTTTTTTTCATCCCCAAGAATTATATACGTTGCAATCGCTTTTGCAACAAGTACCCCATTATTTGTAATATCTACTTCGGCAGGAATAATCCTTCCTTTTCTAAGAACCCTTGCCTTAGCTTCCATCACCCCATCTTTTACAGGAGCTAGAAAATTTATCTTCATTTCTATTGTTAGTACTTTTCTCTCAGGCTCGACCATAGAGGTTGTTGCAATAGCTACAGCAGAATCAGCAAGAGAAAATATCGCTCCACCGTGAACGATACCATATGGCTGAGTAAGCTTCTCGTGAAAAGGCATCACAAGCTTGGCATACCCATCATCTATTTCAACAACTTCGATCCCAAGGAGTTCCCAAAACGGTGGAGTTGGAAATGGGAGTTTTATTTCTTTTTTTCTATGCAGGTCATTCATCTTTTCTCCTTATACAATATCCAAACTGCGCACTAAGCTCATAAGCTCATTGTTTATCTTTTATTTTTTTTCAGTCGAACGACAAGGATCAATAGACAAACAACTAAAAAATTATCTAATAAGCGCAGTTGTCAGTAGTGAGATTAATAACTATTTAACTCTAATTCAAAATTCAAACTTTTTCATTTTACCATACCCTGCTACTTTCCCCATCGGCACAGAATTCTAAACACAAGATTTAAAGAATATTTTTTACCCTGAAAAAAAATGATTTACCTCCCTACCCATTTTTATCAAAAAAAATAGCAAGAACAAAATAATGGATAACACAAATATTGAGTGGGTATAAACTCAATAATAAATTTTCAGGATAATTAAGATAGATAAGTGGCTCGAAAAAATCTCCTCTCACAAATAATATCTTTTTCTATCTATCATAATACGTTATGATACACCTATAATAAGTTTTTCATACTTTCTCAAACATCTCCCTGTAGTGACGGTACCAATCACTCTGGAATCGCTCCTCAGGATCGTACCTCTTTTTCAGTCGAATAAATTCTGGAAACTTTGGATAACAAGCTTTAACTTGCTCTGGCGTGGCGAACTTATGGTTCGTCAGATAATAACTTCCTCCGCGTCGAACTGCCATATCAATAAGACGGCGGAGTGCTTGGCGTGAGTGCTCTATGCCCTCGGGATTATGTACAGCGTGAGTGTGAAAGCTGACTCGTGCCCATGGCTTTCTTGCGTAGGCCAAAAAGCTCTCATCATCTTGCTGGATCACTCCAATATCACCAAAAATCAAACCCACACGGTTCCTACGGAAATCTTCACGCATCTCATCTACAACATCTACAAGTGATTCTCGTGGGATGAAGATTTCGGTTGGAATGTCAGAGGCCTCAGGAGTACCGAGCATGCGATCTAGTTGATGGTGGTAGCCTTTAATGTACATGCCCATTTGGTGTGTGTCCGACCAATAGAGTTGCCCAGAGGTCGAAAGGTAGTGGCTGGAAATCTTTTGGAAATACTGCTCTTTGTCAGCATGAGCTAGGTATCGGAGATTTATCCATTCGTCATTAGAAGGCTGTTTTGGATAGTCAGACACAAGTTTTGCAGTGTCCGCTGGACGGTAGCACACGAAAATTCCTTTCCGGAGAAAGTCGTCCGATTCCAGGTTGGCAGAGTAAATGAAGGTGCCATAAAGGAAACCGTCTGCAATGCGATTCTCATAAGCTTGCATCAAATGCTCTACACTAATAATCTCGATAACGCGCTCGACTTTCTGCCTAGTAACTAGGCGCAGTGTAACAGAGTAAATAATCCCAAACAAACCGTAGCCGCCTATGGCAAGTCGAAACAACTGAGTATTCTCGTGTCGGCTACATCTATGCTCCTTCCCATACGAATCAATCAGGACAAAGGATTCGATGTCTTGAATGAACGGCCTCATCTGTAGTCCCTGACCGTGTACGTTGGAACCAAGGCTCCCACCCATTGAAAGCCAATCAGCCGTCTGTTTCTGAGCAATTACCCACCGCTTTGGATGACCTTCTTGCGCCTTGAGTAAGTAGCCGATAACTTGCGGCCACTGGATTCCGGCTTCGACCTCGATAGTACCCTCATCGGGATTGAAATTAAGCACCCGGTTCATTGCCATCATATCAATTAGAACTCCGCGAGTGGCAAACTGTTGTGCACCCATAGCATGCCGTGCGCCTGCGACGCAAATTACCTTTCCATTGCGACGTGCGCTACGTATAGTCTCCTGAATCGCATCAAGGGAATTTGGGTAAACGATACGGTCTACAATCGTCGGGTTGAGCTCAGTATGAATATCGTTGACCGATACCCCTCCGGGTTTTTTGACTACGACCCATTCGGGTTTTGTTATTTGCCTTGGTCTCCAAGCTGGCCATACTGCTATAAGCCCGGACGTCTCTAGAACCGCCTTCAAAAAATCTCTTCGGTTCAACTCAGCCTCACTTTCATGACATTAATGTCGGAAGATAATAGCTTCTTTGCATCACCACCCTTCCCTAAGAGTTGAAATATAAACGCTCTCTCCCATAAGTATCTTGAGAAAAGAGGCCTTTGGTTTTATTTGCTCACCTTTTCTTCATAGGGGATGTCTTTAAGTTCAATGATATAGGCATGAATCTCGGTATCTCCTACGTTCTCTATAGTATGCTTTACCGGACCGACCCATATTGCTTCCCCTTGATGTCCCTCAAGTATTACGCTTTTGCCATCGGGATAGGTGATTTTGACTTTAGTAGGGACCAATTCGATGTGCACGGTAGCTGGATGAGTATGCATCGCCTCTTTCTCTCCGGGTTTAATTCTGACTTCGAGTACTCTCACCTTGTCATTCTCCAACAGCACTTTATAGTGCTCCTGTACCACTTTTACCACATCTTGAGCCATTGCGGTTCCCTGAAAACCCTCCCTCTTGATCCCCGACTCGATCGGGGATACCCCAGATCCCGCTGTTTTCGTGACAAAAACCAACGTCAAGGTGACTAACAACAAAGTGCCCATAATAAAATGGGTTAAGTTTTTCATGATTGATCCTCCTTTGTTTGGTTTGTTTATGCCATCTTATGCATAAGCCTTTCCTACTACTTTGGTATTAGCTAGTAAGGTCTTAACCAATGCTGGGTATAACTTCTTTTCCAAAAAGCTCTATACACCTCGATATTGTTTCATGTGTTGCCGCGGGTAGTGCCATTAAACAGGTTATGTAATTGATTCCAAGTTCGTCTCTATATCTCTTTACTTCCTTTATACAATCCTCCGGGTCGCCTATTATACAACGACCTTCAGCAAAGTAATCAAATAGCGGGTCATCCAAGCCTGTAATTTGCTTTCCTCGAACGAGGAATTTAACTCCTAAACCAGAATAGAATTTATACCTGCTTTTTAAGAATCTATCCCCTTCTTCTTTTGCTCTCTTTTTATCTTCTGCAATGTATAAACTTCCCTAAGAAGGATGTGCTGAGTACCATTGGGATTTCTTCCAGCCTCTCTTGCAGCATCATTATAAATATTTATCATATCTCTTATCATCTGCATTGTTCTTATGGGATTAATGAGAAGTGGGTAACCCAATCTTCCTACGCGTCTTATTGCGGGTTCCTCAACTGCACCTATATAAATTGGAATACAGGGTTTCTGGGCGGGCTTTGGTGTAACGTTTAGGTTACTAAATCTGTAACGCTTTCCCTCATAAGAGAAATTGCTCTCAGTCCATGATTTAACAATCACATCAATTCCTTCTTCCATTCGAGAGGGCCTTTGATTCATGGGAATTCCAAATCCATCGAATTCCTCTTTATTGTAACCCATACCAATACCTAGAATAAATCTTCCATTTGATATGTTATCCACAACTGAGGCATCTTCTGCTACTCTTACAGGATTGTGAAGCGGAAGTAAAAGAGCGCATGTTCCGATTTTTATTTGCTTTGTCACTGCAGCCATTGCAGAGGCCGTGACAATTGGGGAAGGACAGAACCCATCTCCAAGGAAGTGGTGTTCTGCAATCCATGCTGAATCAAAATTTACTTCTTCTGCAAGTTTTACTTGCTCAAGTGCTTGTCTGTAAATCTCGGCATGAGAACTCGGATTTTCGGGGTGTTTCCGCATGCTAAAAGGCCCGATTCCAAACTTCATCTCTATTTACCCCCGTAAATTGAGGTGTTTAACCCATTTTATGCATAAACCTTTTCTTTAACTATCATCTCACGAAGGATAATCAATTGTAAGAATGAATTTTTTTACAGCACATTACATAATTCACTCTCTGTCCCTTCCAAACACGCTAAACACAATAAAGCCAATAAAGCAAACCCCACCAGCAGCTATGTACATAACTTGAAACCCAAAAAAATCTGCAACCACCCCATAAATAAAAGAACCTAACATTCCACCAAGGGTAAAAGCTACACTGCAAATAGCAAATGCCTTCCCTCTATCAACGATAGGGGAGAGATCAATAACTAGAGCATAGACTGAAGGATAAAGAAGGCCATGACTCAGCCCGAATAGAATACCAGTTTCTATAAAATTAGATCTACTAGAGGCAAATGCTATCCATACAACGCTTAGTGAAAAAAAGAAGAGCGAGGGTATTACAGCCCTTTTTTTTCCAAATTTATCGGGAATCCATCCCCCAAACAGTCTAACAAATAGCGCCGAAAGCGTATAAGCTATAAAGAAAAGATGAAATGATTCAACCTTAATATCCTTGGCAAAGACTGGGAAAAAGGTTAGGGTTGAAATAAAACCAGAACCCGCGATCATAAGAGTAAATGCAGAAACAAATACCCCTTTGCGAAATAAAGTTGTTAGGAGACTATTTCCTTCTATATCGGTTTTTATTCCTCTATTTGGTTCTCTTATTAATAGGGCAACTAAAAAGGAGATAAACCCAAAAATAAAAAAGATAAAAAAGAAATACTTAAAACTGTAAGTTTCAATAATTAATTTTCCAAAGTAGGGTGCAAGAGCATAATTTACTATCGTAAATACTCCAAAAAGACCAAGTGCCTGACTCCTTCTCAATACAGGTGTAGCATCAGCTATAAGGGTCCCTGCTGATATAAAGCAGAGAGAAAAAGCAGCGCCTTGTATAATCCTTAATAGAGGAAATAAAAAGTTAAGTGTATCAAGGTAAGCAAATGGAAGAGTGGTAAGAGACATAATAAGTCCACCAGTGGCTAGAAACCTCTTTTTCCCCCACCTGTCCACCAATACCCCAACAGCAGGTGTTGTAAAGATGGTACTAAGTCCCGTAGCACCCATGATAAACCCTATCGTAGATGTGCTACCACCGAGTTCCTGTATACGTATGGGCAAAAGAAGAAAGGAATGAAAATTAAAGAAAAAAATAAAGCTTGAAAGTGTGATTAAGATAAAATCTCGGTTTAGTAGAGATTTGTTTTCTATATCAAATTGAATCAAGTCATTTGAATATCTAGACATTAGGTTCCGTTCGTGATTCGTGCATCGTGGTTAGTGAATCGAATAATAAGTCCCGAATCACGAGACACGAACAACGAATCACGCATTCTAATTAGGTTAGGCTCTACAAACTGAGCGTTTAACTATACATAAACACAACAACGTATAATATCGCTCCTATTATTGGAAAAGAAAGGGATAATATTACAAGTTTTGAAAACTCTTTTGAACCAAGAAGAAACGCCATTCCTGCTTTTGAAACCGTATTAATACAGGCTGCGATTACTATACCCAAGGTTGCGACCTCTGCTGTTATATCTCTATACGCAAGACTTGCAAGTGATACCGTTGGGGCATCCAGGTTTGCAAGTCCGCCGATAGCAGATGTGACATAAACACCGCTTACGCCCAAATACTTATTCGCAAACGTCACAAGAAAGATTATGAACGCAAAGAAGACCGCAAATTTTAATGCCGGTCTAAGTGTAAATGGACTTTTTAAATCATTAATCGTGGTTATCTCCTCCTCTGCCTTGCTCCTTTTCCATAAGAAGAGAGCCCCCATCATGCCAAAAATAAACATGATAATCATTGGAAGTGCCACTTTATCCACCACTGCTTTGTTAACAATATAAACCTCTAATATTAGCTTTAAAAAAACTGTCGATGATGCAAGTACAGAAGAAAAAGCCAAGGAATTTGTAAGCATCTTTTCTCTCTTACTTTCTCGTGAGGCGTTTAAAACTAAAGCAGTGCTTGATATTATCCCACCCAAAAACCCTATGATGGCAATGCCTGTTCTCGGTGGCATAAGTTTCATGATTACATAGCCCACAAACTCAATACCTGAAATAATCACCACGATAAGCCATATTCTATAGGGATTAAAAAATCCAAAATAATCATCTTTGGGTAAAAACGGAAGAACTACAAAAGCGATTATCGCAAACTTAAGGGTAGCATAGAACTCCTCATCCGTAATACGACCTAGGAATGCGTAAGCAGGTTTTTTAGTATAGAGGATAACAGTCGTAAAAATCGCAAGCACGATCGCAACAAGACGATATTCAGTCATACATAATGCACCGTAAAAAAAGGTTAAGATAGCGGTGATCTCTGTAGTAGTCCCTACATCCTTCTCTTTTTTTGACGTTATGATGTATGCCGCTGTAACAAGCAAGATAAAACCAAAAAATGAAACTACGAAAAACACCTTCCCAAAATAGTTTGTAAAATGTAAAGAAAGCGCACCTAAAAGAGCTATAAGGGTAAAAGTCCTTATTCCAGCAAAGGTAGTCTTCTCTTCCACTCGTTGACGAACCCTAGCAATTCCCCTTTCCGCACCAATAAGAACACCAAGAGCAAGAGCGATGAGAAGTGACTCCAAAAGCTTTAGATTCTCTGACATATGCTAATTATAGCAAGAATGTACTCTTGATTGGGTAGTTAGCGGAATCAAGTGGGAAATACTATATGTCCTCCAACGATAGTGTAAAGAACTTGTCCTGAAAGCTGCCATCCGTGGAAGGGTGTATTTTTACCTTTTGAGCGAAATTTGTCTCTATCAACCTTAATGACTTTATTCGGATCAAATATAACTACATCGGCAGGGGCTCCGAGTTTTACCGTTCCTCTATCGCTTTTAATTATTTGAGCTGGATTAATAGTGAGCTTCCTTATTAACTCTGTAAGGGTTAAAACTCCATCTTCGACAAGCTTAAGCGCAAGAGGAAGAGCGGTTTCAAGCCCAGAGATTCCAAATGGCGCTAGATCAAACTCAACCTTTTTCTCATCCTCAGTGTGTGGCGCGTGGTCTGTCGCAATTATATCTATCACACCCTCCCTTATCCCTTCTCTTATCCCTTCCATATCTTCTTTACTCCTAATAGGGGGATTCACCTTAGCATTTGTATCATAACTGAGAACGGATTTATCAGTAAGGGTGAAATGATGCGGTGTTGCTTCCGCTGTTACTTTCACACCTCGCTTTTTTGCATCTTTTATAAGCCTTACCGCGCCTGCAGTTGAGACATGGGCTATGTGGAGATGAGTTTTAGTAAGCTCCGCGAGTGTTATGTCACGCGCAACCATTACTTCCTCTGATGCGTTTGGAATTCCTCTAAGACCAAGCATAGTTGATGTGAAGCCATCATTCATTACACCACCCGATGAAAGGTTTAAATCTTCAGCATGAGAGATTACTGGAAGCCCAAAGGCCTTAGCATATTCCATTGCATGTCGCATAACCCTAGAGTTCATTACAGGTCTCCCGTCATCCGAGATTGCTATGCAACCAGCTTCCCACATCTCTCCGATCTCGGATAACTCCTCACCCTTTAGTCCCTTTGTTATAGCCCCTACAGGGAATACATTTACAATTCCCGCTGTTCGTGCCTTAAGTAGTATGTATTCCGTCACCGATGCATTATCATTAACAGGATTCGTATTTGGCATGCAAACAACTGATGTAAAACCACCTGCCGCTGCTGCCATGCATCCAGTGCGAATTGTTTCTTTGTGCTCAAAACCAGGCTCTCTTAAGTGAACGTGAAGATCAATAAACCCAGGAGAGACAATCTTCCCCGAAGCATCTATCACCTTGATGCTCGGATCTTTTTCTAATTCCTTAGTGCCTCGTGGATAGCTCTTGATTTTTCCGTCTTCTATATAAAGAGTTCTTATTTCATTAATTCCCTGAGAAGGATCTACAACCTGCCCTCCCTTTACCAGTATCTTCATGCATTTCCTCCACTTGATGCAACAAGGTAGAGCATTGCCATTCTGACAGCGATTCCATTTGATACCTGGTCAAGTATTACCGAGTGAACATCGTCGGCTACTTCAGAGGACAACTCAACTCCTCTATTTATTGGTCCCGGATGCATAACGATAACATCCTCCTTTGCAAGCCTTAGCCTCTCGCGCGTAAGTCCGTAAAACCTTGAATATTCCCTCAAGGAGGGTAAAAGCCCAGATTCTTGCCTTTCCTTTTGAAGACGAAGCATCATTACAACATCAACGCCCTCCAGTGCATCCTCTATGTCGTAGTAGACCCTAACATCAACCTTTTCGATATCTCTGGGTATCATTGTAGGAGGCCCTACAACCCTTACCTCTGCTCCAAGCTTTATGAATCCCCAAATATTCGACCTTGCTACCCGGCTGTGTGAAACGTCTCCTACAATAACAATCTTAAGTCCGGATATCTCCTTCTTGACTTCCCTTACAGTGAATAAGTCAAGTAAAGCCTGACTAGGATGCTCATGAAAACCATCACCTGCGTTAACGATTGAAGAGCTAAGTTCTCGCGAGAGAAGCCATGGAGCACCAGACATAGCATGCCTGATCACTATCACACTTGCTCCCATAGCTTCAAGATTTCTAGCAGTATCAAGTAGAGTTTCACCTTTTACAACACTACTCTCAGTTGGTGTGAAATTTAGTACATCAGCACTAAGCCTTTTCTCAGCTATCTCAAATGACGCCCTGGTTCGTGTGCTTGGCTCAAAAAAGAGATTCACCACTGTGACACCCTTTAATGCAGGAACCTTCTTTACATCCCTTTCTGATACCTCCTTCATTGACTCGGCGGTGTCAAGAATTAGCCTTATCTCATCCGATGATAACTCTTCAAGTCCAAGAATATGTTTTTGCTCAAAAACCATGTCTTTTATCCGGATATATCTGGAGACTCTAGTTGAATGACTATTGCCTCATCCCTTCCGTCTAGCTCTTTAATTAGCACATCTACCTTCTGAGTTCTTATAGTAGTAACCTTAATTCCAACATAGTCTGCCTGAATCGGAAGCTCCCTATGACCACCCCTATCAACAAGAACGGCGAGCTGTATCGAGGCGGGTCTTCCATAATCCATTATGGCCTCAATAGCAGCCCTAGTAGTTCTTCCTGTATAGAGAACGTCGTCCACAAGAATCACGTTCTTATCTTCAACTGAGAATGGAATTTCAGTTTTTTGTACACTGGGCCAGTCGCTTCTTCTTCTAAAATCATCCCTGTAAAGCGTTATATCTAGTGTTCCAAGAGGCGGCTTTATGCCCTCTAGTTCTTGAATTTTATCTACAAGCCTTCTTGCAAGGTGAATTCCCCTTCTTCTTATACCTATAATCCTTAGCTCTTTTGCACCCTTATTTCTTTCTAGTATCTCGTGAGCAATTCGCGAAAGGGCGCGGGTTATAGTTTCTGAATCCATAATTACTTTGCTTTTCATGATGAAACTAATATACGCTCGTTAACGCGCCCTCACACTCATAATGGAATTCGAAATCCCTTTTGCACCACCTACACTCTCCCCCGAAAAACTCTGCTGTATCATAGTAGTCTATGGTTACTATAATAGCTTGGTCTGTTACCCTAACCGTGTATGTTCTGTTATCTTTGGGCATCCCCCTTACATTTAGTGATTCATCTAGGCGGTGAACAACAAACTCGCGCCCGTATGTTTTATAATACTCTACATCTTCCTTACAAGCAGCCCTTATACCAAATATTCCTCTATAAAATATTGGAACGACCTCAAACCCCAGATAGAAAGCAAGCACCAAAACTAGAGTCCAAAATATCATCTTTGCACTCATATGATAACCCCCATGGTTTAAATCAAATTAATAAACAGTTTTATCAATATATTACTTCCATATCCTCATTAAATAAAGCTGCTAGCAATTCAAAAAGTGCATGTATAAATCTCAAATCCGTTGTTTAATTACAGTATTGTTATTATGATGCTACTTCACCAATCTTAAGAGACCGGTTTATTCAACTCATTTTAGCTCTGTTTGGGTAGACAATTTTATACCGGTCTCATTTTGAGTTAGATATATATAATAGCACCTACCGATACTATTCAATTAAAGAAAGCACTCTATGCCACCTGACTTTATCTAGTATGCCTTCGCTACCAAAGTCCCATGACCAATGGATGAGAAAAGCCTTACCAGCTATATCTTTTACTGGCACGAATCCCCAGAATCGGCTGTCTTGGCTATTGTCCCGATTATCACCCATGACAAATACATAACCCTCTGGAACCTTTGTTACAGGGATGTACTCGCCCTTTTCTGTAGATTCCTTTCCCTTTAGATATATCACCTTATGTTTATTTCCGAAGAGATCTTCTTCATATTCATCGTAACCAACCCCAGTTCTTTCATCATGAAACTCCCCTAGGTATTTAAGAGGAACCTCTTCTCCATTTACATACAAATTTCTGCCTTTTATATCTATGCTATCGCCTGGAAGACCTATAACCCTCTTTATATAATCTATCCCATCTTTAGAAGGGTCATTCTCATAGTTAGGATAGGTGAATACTATCACGTCCCCACCGTTTATGTTATTGATTGAAAGAACAATTTTATCCGTAAACGGTATCCTTGTCCCATATATAAACTTATTTACAAGCAGGTGGTCACCTACAAGCAGTGTGGGAATCATTGATCCAGAGGGAATTTTAAATGGCTGCACAATAAATGTTCTGATAAAAAGTGCAAGCGCTACTGCGATAAGTAGGGATTCGACATTTTGTCTTAACCTTGATTTTCTAAACTTAGATAGGTGTTCTTCAACCACACTTTCAAGACCTTCTGTCTTAATAGTAAGGTCTCTTAAGTTACCGTCCTCCAAAGCTCTTTCAGTTTCGCCAATTCTCTCTGTTATTAATTTCCCTACATCGGGGGCGATTCTTGAAATATTACTCTTAAGAATAGATCGCGCTATAGCAACCGATCTTTTTGCCCTCTTTTTTATTTTAGATTCCCTTGACCAAATTCCAAACATCTTGAGGGTTTGAGTATAAATGGGAAGGTAGATTCTTTCAATATGTATAAAAACCTGGAAATTACTGATCCCAGAATTCACAATTCGGGATTAATGTATCTATATACAAATCTATTTTGCTAAATTAGTCGAAGATTATATCCTGGCTGCAGTAATGAATCTGATCATTACCTAAGGAGTACTGAGGAATCTCAAAGGGATTGCTTCGTCACGGAGTTTATCCTGAGCTAGACGAAGGGCTCCTCGCAATGACATTCGCGTGTTGTCATTGCGAACACATTCGCTTCGCTCAGTGTAAACTCCGTGAAGCAAGCTCGTTTTTAGAATCGCCGCGGAGCCAGTGCTGAGCTCATGCGAAGTGTTACTCGTAATAAACGGCTCTTGAAATGTCACTGATAGCTTTAGCAAAGCTATCAAGCCTTTTTGTATCTTGTAGAAGGGATCTTCATTAATCTAGATTTCCTCAGCCCCTAATATTCTCTCTACAGAGATAACCCCTTTTAACCTTTTTATTGACTTCATTACGCCTTCTAATTGGTTAAGATCCGAGACCGCGATCTCAAATGTCCCTATAGCTCTCTCGTCATCAGTTGAATGGATTTCGGCTTTGGATATGTTTATATCAGACGACGCAATAGAGCGCGTGATGCTAGATAATATTCCAGGACGGTCTGCACATATAACCTCAATCCTTGCAGGCCTAGGTTCCTTAAAGCCTCTGTCCCAGGCAACATCTATCTTTCTCGCAGGATCAACGTCAAGAAGCTGGGAACAGTTGTGTTTATGTATTGTAATTCCGCGGCCCCTTGTTATGTATCCAACAATGTTTTCTCCTGGAAGTGGAGTACAGCAATTTCCAAACCTAATCATTACATCATCGAAACCTTTAACTAGAACTCCGCTGTTCGTCGAGCGTGTGAGGGTCTGTATTATCCTCTCAAGCATAGATTCCTTCTCTGGCAAACCCTCTAACCTTTCCTTAGGGAGAATACGTTTGAGAAGCTCAGTTACAGAAACCTTGCCATAACCAAGAGCCAAATAAAACTCGTCTATTTCCTTAAATCCAAGCTCACTAAGTGGTGTATTAAGCTCACCGCTCTTTAACATCTTTTGATAATCAAGACCATGCTGTTTGAATTTCCTCTCACATATAGATTTCCCTACGAGCTTCGATTGCTCCCTTTCTTCCGTTCTAAGCCATGAACGTATCTTTGTCTTAGCACGAGAGGTAATTACAAACCTAAGCCAGTCGCGACTGGGTTTCTTGTCAGGTAAGGTGGCAATTTCTACTGTGTCACCACTTCTTAGCTTATAATCAAGCGGAACTAGCTTCCCATTTACCCTTGCCCTTGTGCAGTGGTTCCCAACCTCTGTATGAATCGAATATGCAAAATCAACAGGAGTAACTCCATTGGGAAGCTCTTTTAGATCCCCCTTTGGGGTAAACACATAGACCATATTAGGAATTAATTCACCTTTGACCGCTTCAAGAAACTCTGTCGGGTCTTTTATATCCCTCCATTCAAGAAGCTGCCTTAAGCTGGCATAGATTTTATCGCTCTCTACGGCTTCGATACTTCCCTCTTTGTATTTCCAGTGAGCTGCAATACCGTATTCGGCAATCTCGTGCATTCTTTGGGTTCTGATCTGAACCTCCATCCTTTCTCCAAATGGACCAATAACCGTTGTGTGTAAAGTCTGGTACCCGTTCCCCTTTGGAAGAGCAATGTAGTCCTTGAATCTTCCTGGAACTGGTTTCCAAGCTGAATGAACTGCACCAAGAACCTCATAGCATTCTCTAAGTGAGCTTGTAATAATCCTGAAAGCTATAACATCATGCACCTGATCGAACTCAAGATTCTGTGTTTGCATCTTGTTGTAAATTGCATAAACATGCTTAAACCTGCCAGTTATTTCTGCTTTTATACCAAACTCTATGAGTTGCTTCTCAAGTATGCCTTTTACTGACTCAACGTATTTCTCCCACTCCTTTTTCTTTTTTGCAATTAGTTTTGAAATATTTTCATACTCCTCGGGATTTAGAAAACGAAAAGAGAGATCCTCAAGCTCTGTTCTCATCCAGTAAATACCAAGCCTATGTGCAAGAGGAGAATAAATTTCGAGAGTTTCCTTAGAAATTCTCTTCTGACGATCCTCAGGAAGGTATTCTAATGTGCGCATGTTATGCAGCCTGTCTGCAAGCTTAACAAGAACAACCCTTATATCCTTTGCCGTTGCCAGAAATAGTTTCCTGAAACTCTCTGCCTGTTCCTCGATCTTTGAAGTGAATGGTAGCTTGCTTATTTTTGTAACACCATCAACAAGAAGTGCAACCTCCTTACCAAAAAGTGCTTCAATCTCATCAAGGGTTGCAAGTGTATCCTCCACAGTATCGTGAAGAAGCCCTGTTACTACAGATGACAAATCCAGCCTTAAATCTGCAAGTATCCCCGCTACCTCAAGAGGATGGCCTAGGTAAGATTCTCCTGAACTTCTTTTTTGTCCTGAATGAACCTTAGCAGAGTAGACATAAGCTCTCTTAATAACCTCTACATCGGCCTCAGGTAGGTATGAGTTAACTCTTTCAACGATGTCGTTTAATCTCAACATGATTTTCTCATAACTTAGCCACTAATAAACACGAATTTACACGAATAAAATGATACAAGGTGCATGATGCATGAAAATTACATTTATCTTCCATCTTGCATCCTGTATCCTGCATCGTGCATCTTCAAAAGCTCTTTTTAAGCGATTCTAACACCCTTTCTCTCTTGCACCTCTCAGCATCTATAACAGCTTTTAGTTTCATTACTGCCTCATCCACTGAATCATTAATAATAATGTAATCATAGGAGTGGATTCCCTCCATCTCATCATTTGAATCTAAGATCCTTCTTACAACTTCATCAGTTGTGTCACCTTCTCTTGTTATAAGCCTCTCTATTAAAACACGAGGTGATGGGGGGATAACGAAGATGTAAACACCAGAACCATAATTATTCCTAATACTTTTTGCTCCCTGAGAATCTATGTCTAGAAGGAGATCAACACCTGAAGACCTCATTCTCTCAAGCTCCTCGATTGGAGTTCCATAGTGGTAACCATGGACTATAGCCCATTCAGCAAACCTCTTATTTTTAACCATCTCATCGAATTCATTCTCAGATATAAATCTATAATCTATCCCGTCTACCTCATCTGGTCTTGGTAGTCTAGTCGTAAAGGAAACTGAAAATCTAAGATTTTCAACCATTTTAATCACACGTCTAGTAAGCGTCGTTTTTCCACTTCCTGATGGACCAGAAACTACAAAGATGATTGCTTCTCGCATGATTTCAAAGGGTTATTACTACTTTTTATAAGTTTAGGATACCTTTACACAATTTGCAATTGGAAGACATTTGTTAGAACCTCATCTTATTTGACAATACTCTTTAAAAAGTGAAAATTTATGGCTCGAGTATTCTTTCAAAATTTTTTGATACTATTTAAAAAAATGGTTGATTTGTCGTTCTCCCAAGTCAAAGTCAACAATTAAAAGGCAAGTGTATTAAGTTACTAAGATCATTTAATAAAGCTCATGCGCTTCCCAGAGTATTTCAAGGATGGCGGAAAACCGATAATATCCTTCGAGATCTTTCCGCCAAAAACAGATAAGGGAATGGAACCCCTCCTAGAGATTATTCCTGAGCTAGTAGCTCTTGGTCCAGATTACATCACGGTGACATACGGAGCTATGGGTTCAACTCAGCATAGGACACTCGAAATCGCCTCGCTAATAAAAAACGTGTATAAAATGGAAACCGCGTGCCACCTCACCTGTGTAGGAGCATCACGTAACGAGCTAGATGAAATCCTTAGGAGGATTTCTGAGTCTTCTATAAGAAATATAGTTGCCCTACGCGGCGACCCTCCTCAAGGTGATAAGACCTTTATTCCACCCCCTGACGGTTATGCGCATGCAAATCAATTAGTTGATCACATCCGCCGTTTAGAAAGTGAGAAGGGTCAAGAACCCTTTGGTATCGCTGTTGCCGGTTATCCAGAAAAGCATATTGAAGCACCTAGCATGGAAATAGATATAGCCAACCTTAAGCGCAAGGTTGAAGCAGGAAGCGATATCATAATTACTCAACTCTTTTTTGATAATAAATTTTTCTTTAACTTCGTGGAAAGGGCACGCACTGCCGGTATAACTGTCCCAATCATTCCAGGGCTTATGCCAATTCTTTCTGTAAAGCAGATTAAACGTATAACCTCTATGTGCGGCTCTAGCATACCCCATGAGTTACAGTTGGAACTAGAGAGCGCCGCAGACGATGATGAAAAGGCAAGTGAAATCGGAATACGTCAATGTATACGCCAGGCAAGAGAGCTTCTTCAGCATGGTGTATCTGGTATCCATTTCTACGTACTCAATAAATCCACACATATTCATAAGATAATTAAGGCTCTGTGACTTTCGTACTATTGTAGAAGAGGTGTCATTGCGAACGGAGTGAAGCAATCTCACATTTAAATCGTATCTCAAAATATAAGAAGGGTTATTAGTCAACTAAGATAGTATATGCTAGTGTAATCTGCTAAATCCGAGAAATATGCCTGAAACACAATCACTTTTTAATAAAGTTGCAGAACACTATGACCTGCTAAATACCTTACTCAGCTTTGGAACGGATAAATCCTGGAGAAGAAGACTGGCTGAGGAGATAAGAAGTTCAAAGATTGTACTCGATATAGCTACAGGAACAGCAGAGGTAGCGATTGAGGTTGTAAAGAGGTGGAATGGGTGTTTCGCAATAGGTATTGATCCAAGTAAGCAAATGCTTGATCTTGCTCAAGCAAAACTCAGAGTAGCAGGAGTTAAAAAGAAAATAACTTTAGTCGAAGGTGTTGCTGAAAGCTTACCATTTAAAGATGGAACATTTGATGCGATAACAATCGCCTTCGGAATCAGAAATACTATTGATCCTCTTACATCCCTCAAAGAAATGTACAGGGTTCTAAGGCCTGCTAGCAGAGTAGGAATTCTAGAATTTGCAGTGCCTCAAAATCGGATTTTCGCTCCCCTTTATATGTCTTACATAAGAAACATGTTCCCATTTCTCGGGTCGTTCTTCGGAAAGAGAAACGAATACCAGTACCTTGTAGATTCTATTCCTATTTTCCCTCAAAGGGATAGTCTCACTAAGCTGATGGAAGACGCAGGATTTTCAGTGAAAAAACTAATTGAACTTACAATGGGAACGGTGATTATTTATGTTGGGGTTAAAGAGGATTAGCGTGCTATAAAACAATCCATAAATTTTTTCTTAAAGAATCGGCGGTCATCGCTTGTCATGCGATGAATCCTTCGACTTCTCAGGATAAACTCCGTGACGATGCAATCTGGCACAGATTGTCATTCCGAACCCTGTCCTGAGTCTAAGCGAAGGAACGGTGAGGAATCTCAAAGGGACTAATTCGCTAACGCTCGCAGTGACAGAAGAAGATGAGATCACTTCGCGGAGTTCACACTGAGCTTAACGAAGTGCGATGACAACCTTTTGAATATTCGACTTTTTTATAGAATGGCATCATTTCCCGAATGTCTCCAAAATAGCCCTCTGGTATTCTTTGACCTCCTCAAAATCCAAAAAATAATGCGGTGCGCTGAGGATGGGTAAGTCTAGGTGCTCCCTATATTCATTGATTCTCTTTCGGCATTCATCTTTATCTCCTACTACTGCGAATGCTTCAACCATATCGTCGGTTACATTTTCAATCATGGATTTAATATCCCTTTTAAAAAACGCCTCTCTGATCTTCTGAGCCTCTTTCTCAAATCCGTGCATCTTAAAAGGAGGCTCATATGTACGAACAGTGGCATAAAATGCTATAGTAGCACGGGCTGCCTGCTTTG
>JAHFBK010000014.1 GCA_023250035.1 Candidatus Dadabacteria bacterium | reverse complement strand
AAGGATGGTGAATTCTATCCCTTAATGGATTCAGAAGATCTAACACATAAGCTAGATATTAACGAAAAGAAGATATATGAAAGTAGATATTAATAGAATTAATGAATTTAGTTAATCTAAAAAGCACACAACTTAGATTTAAGATATAATTTGATAAAATCAAAACTACTGGAGGTAAATTAAATGAAGAAAGGAACATTAATTGGTTTAGTCTTTACGTTACTATTTGCTTTCGTAATATCATTTGCCCAACCAAGCCTTTCACAATATGAGCAGATGGAGGAACAGAAGCAACAGATACAACAGCCAGTGGAACAGCAAAAGCAACAGATGATGCAAAAGAAAGAAATGATGAAAGAGATGATGGGGAAAAAGCAAATCATAGAGGGTAATGTTATTTGCGTTGAGGTAGATGAGAAAGGTAACGTCAATGGTATGGATCAATTTACTGAATGTGATGGTGTATTCATGGTTGTAGGTAAGGATGGCAAACTATATACCGTCTATGGAACAGAAGAACAAATGAAGATGATGGCAAAAAGCCCAAAGAAAAAGGTCAGCGGACAAGTTGGAGGTAGTCAGAGGGCTTGGGTTATCTATGGATCACCACTAGATATCCAAAAGGGTACACAACAGACTGTAACAGGTACAATAGTTTGCTTGCTGCCGAGTTACGAGAAGGGGAACGTTACACCAGTAGTATCAACTGGACCCTGTAATGAAGCAAAACCGCATGCACATGTTATATACACCAAGGATGGGCAAATGTATGCAATAGGCGGTTCAGAAGAGGCTATTGGTAAAATTGAATCGAATCCTCAGAGGTCAAACGTAACCCTATCGGGAAAGGTTGTAGGGAACCAGGGAGCCTGGATTCTTTATGTAGAATAGTCATGATATAACGAGTCCTAAGGAGGCGAGATGTAATTTCTCTCCCCTCTAGAATTTTATTGAGGATTAACATTTTATTAACAGTTGTGATAGAATCTATTTTACTTATAAGAGCAGAAACTATACTTAAAGGAGCGTGTAAAATGAAAAACTTATCAAAGTATTTTGCCGTTATGGTATTATCGGTCTTTTTTGTTAGCATGACCCTTCAGTCGGCTAATTCGGCAGATAAATCGCTATACGACCGTCTTGGAGGCAAAGCGGCTATTTCAGCAGTCGTAGACCAATTTGTCTCCAATGTCGCAGCCGATACACGTGTTAATATGGCTTTTGCTAACACTGATATTCCACATTTCAAGCAGTGTCTTGTTGACCAAATCTGTCAGGCAACAGGCGGTCCCTGCAAGTATACCTGCAGGAGCATGAAGGATACCCACGCTGGACTTGGATGCACGGCGGATAATTTCAACGCAATTGTTGAAGACCTAGTTGCTGCTTTAAACAAATTCAAAGTGGGAAAAAAGGAACAGGATGACCTTCTAGGAATCCTTGGCCCGTTACAATCTGACATAGTTCAAAAATAGCAACCAGTTTCATGCCGCTGCGTTGACGATATATGAACGGTTTTCTAGGAACCGGCGCGACACTAGAGGCAGACCTTAACCTGTCTATACAATTTTTGATGGGTATTGTTCTATTGTGCGGTATGTTCCTTGCGCGCAAGGGGTATTACCGTACCCACGGGGTTTGTCAGGGAAGTATTATTCTCCTTAACCTTGTTTTAATCGCTTTGATTATGCTTCCCTCATTTAGGCGTGGAGTCGTACCTGAATTACAAAGTAAGTTTGTTGAGTCCTATTACTTTCTCCCCACATTACATGCTACACTTGGGACTATAGCTGAGATGCTTGGGTTATATATAGTGCTTCGAGCAGGTACAAACCTGCTACCTAAGGCGTTGTGCTTTAAAAACTATAAAATCTGGATGCGCGCAGCCCTCGTGGTTTGGTGGGTTGTTATAGCGCTTGGTATTACTACATATTATGTTTGGTATATAGCATCAGTGCCCAAAACCGTTGCTGAGGAGATTCAAACCCCGCCACCTACACCTAAAGAGGCAGCAGTTACGATTGTTAACTACGAATTCCAGCCAAAGGATTTAACAGTCGAGGTTGACACAACAGTAACATGGACAAACCGTGGCGCTCGCCATGGTGTGACAGCCGATGACGGCTCATTTGCTGCGACACTCAAGAACGGCGAAGTCTTTAGCTATATATTCACCAAACCTGGAAGGTTTCCCTATTACTGCCAATTCCACGGTGAACCCGGAGGGCCCAAGATGGCAGGTAGCATTACTGTAGTACCTCCTGGGCAATGAAAGTAAATACACAAATTTAAAAGGTCAATGTGTGGAAAAGAACAAATTTGCATTTGTTACTTAAACCACAGAGGTAGGAGCGCCATCCTTGGCGCGACTAATCCGCACGACTAATCCCCCGGTTAAACCGGGGGGACCGGCTTGAAGCCGCTCCTACAAAGTTATTGAGAAAGCACAAGGTAGGGACTGATTCCCTCATCAGTCCTGAATACAAAGGCTCGTTCGGAGGAAAGAGCCCTATATTTCTCATATCTTAACCATATTTCATTTGGAAATAGTATAATTATTCTAGAATCTCATTCCTTTGTGAAGAAAGAATGAGAAGCGTGCAGCCTTGCTCTGAATAGATTCCTTCGTGAATACTGCCCTCCTCAGCGCGAACATAGTCACCCTCCCTGAATAGCTGACCTCCCATTTTTATATCCCCTTCAAGAACATAGCATTCTTCAGTCTCTACATGTCGGTGTTTTGGAAAAGCTACGCCAGGAAGCATACGAACTAGTGCCGTTGCATATCCTCTCTCTTCATCTACAAAAAGGCGCTTTAAACTCACGCCTTTGGAAATCTCCTCCCATTTCCCTTCGTTGGAGCGAACTATAGAAAATCCAGAATATTGAGTAAGCTTATGACTTGGCTGAGCTTCCCCTTTTACCCGGTTGAAAAGCCGCCCCTTTAAGCTTGGTGGTGGCGTTATCGGTGATGTGCCATATCCAAGCATGCTTGTTACTTGTCCGAATCCCTGTAGGTCTGCTTCAACAACCTGTGCACCTTGCTTCGATAACCTTTCAAACTCTTGGGTCTCCCGTTTCTCAATAGCCCCCAGTGCATAGGAGGCGGCTAATTCTTGAATCCTCTTTTTTGAGAATTTACCTTTCATAGCGGTCCGCCCTCCTTAAACGGGCTCAGAATCTCACGAAGTTTTATCATACCAAACCGCATCCAACTCTTAACCGTTCCAATTGGTTGCCTTAGCCTCACTGCAATCTCGCTTTGGCTAAGCCCATAGAAGTATGCGAGCTCGATTGCCTTCCTTTGCTGTGGCGTAAGTTTAGATAATGCATTTCTAACAAGCTCACGTCGTTCAACAACTAGAGTCGCCTCCTCAGGATTTGTGTCAGAGGTCGGTATATCCATTTCAAGTGAATCCTCAAGCTTACTCCTTTTAGCCCCTGACCGTAATCTATCTATTGCTCTACTGCGTGTGAGCATAAAAAGCCAAGAGAGTGGTGTGCTGCGCTCTGGGTTATATTCTGCTGCTTTATTCCAGACCTGCATAAAGACCTCAATAGTTACCTCTTCGGCCTCTGCTACATCTGCTAAAATCCGAAATGCAAGGCCGTATACATATCGGCTTGTAGTGTCGTAAAGCTCGCTTAGCGAAGACTCATTACCCTTGGCTACTTGGGAGATAAGCATAGCCATATTATGGTCTTCCGCGGGGGGATTAGCGAGATCCTGGGGAGGCTTCTGCATCAAATCCTCTATACATTCATGGTGTCTAATCTAGAACTAATAAGTCATGATAGAAATCAGATCTTTAGTAGGTTTTATTTTCTAGAGTTAGTCCAGTATAGCACATGAATATAATGCAAAGCAATAACCTCAATGCTGTAATATAATATAAAAAGTAATAATAATTAAACCAGAGATATACATCACTCGTATATATAAAAAGAAGGTGTTATAATATCGAAAAACTAACGGAAAAATCGAGCGATTAATCAATAAAAATGACGAATCACGAGAGATACGATGAATTAATTTCGATTTACTCCCTGGGTGCTCTTGATGAAAATCAACTTAAGGAAATTGAAGAGCATCTCAAAGGAGGGTGTGGTGTCTGTGAGGAAATGCTAAAAGAGAATGAGAAGGTTTTATCCCTCATTCCCTATTCTATTCCTTCTGCTACACCTTTTCCAAGGGTTAAAGAGAAACTCTTTAAAAAGATCAGGGCAACTAAACAGATTGAAGAAAAAACGTTTGCTCCTACTTTCTGGGAAAGACTTCAGCCTCTCTGGTTGAGATTAGGTAGTGCGGTAGCCTTAGCTTTATTAATTATACTTTTTGCATTTAACTTATCACTTAGGGATAAGCTTAAAGAGCAGGAGATCGTGATAAGTAGTCTAAAAGAACAGGTTACTAATCAAAGCGAAATTATGAATTCCCTTAGGACTCAGCTTGCCACCAAGGAGGTAAATTTAAACAACTTAAAAGAACAGATTGCCCGTCAGAGTACCATGATGGAATTCTTACAGAATCCAGAGGTGGTGACTATTAATCTTGCTGGCCTTAAGCAAGACTCTCAAGCGTATGGAAGAGTTCTATGGGATAAAAAATATAATAAAGCACTGTTTTATGGACTAAATCTTCCACCGATTCCCTCAGGAAAAATATATCAACTCTGGGTAATAGCTGATAATACACCTATTAGCATGGGTATTTTTGATGTGGATGAGAGAGGTAATAATATTATTCAAGTTGCAAATATTCCAGATCCAAGCAAGGTTCAAAAGTTCGCTGTAACACTTGAGCCTGCAGGCGGTGTACCACAGCCAACAGGAGAGATGTACCTAATCAGCGCATCTTAACTTCCTGAATCCAAGATAAAATCATCTACCCAAGTGAACTGATTTTGAATATGTAAAATAAATTCCACCTATTTCATAAAAGTTTATTGGTTGAAAGTGGCTAGTTCTCACATGTTTCCCATTAGTGGCAAGGTTGTATAGTAGGCTAAGCAACTTATAATTATTCAATGACAATGGAGGTTAAACTGATGTTTAAGCCTATTAGCCTAGTTATCTCAATCTTTATCATTTCATTTTCTCTTGTGTTAGGAGATGAGAAAGGTACAACTATAACAATTATCGGCGAGCCTATTGATCCGGCTTGCTATATAACAATGGGATCGAAGGGAATAGATCATAAGGCCTGTGCTGAGGCTTGCAACAAGGCTGGACAAAGCCTCGCAATATTAGCCAACGATGGTTCCCTCTACTTCGCAATAGAAGGCGTACCCGGAACCAGTCCTGACTCAATGCTCGCCCCATTTATCGGGACCAAGGTAAAGGTAACAGGCAAGGTGTTTGAAAGGGGCGGTTCTAAGGCCATGGTTGTTGAAAAGGTAGAACCGATGAAGTAGATAGTGAATATTTAGGAAGTAATGCCTTGGTAGGAGAGGCGGGATCTGGGGTAGCTATCAAGAGGGAGGGAAGTCAGGGATCCCCTTCTAGCTGCGACATTTTCGCACCAAGCCTGTCCTGAGCCTTCCGAAGGGCCTGTCCTGAGCCCTGAGCCAGTCGAAGGGTCGCAGGAATGGTGCTCCTATAGATGTTTGTGCATCACCGTAAGAGCAGCAGATACTAAACTTATTAAAAGAAAGATTTCTCCCCTTGGTCGAAATGACACACTCTCCTGTCATCTCGAATGTGAGAGATCTTACATATTCTCTTTTAGAGAAAATTCCATATTCACGCCAGGCCTGTCCTGAGTCCTGAGCTTTGTCGAAGGATCGAAGGAATGGTGCTCCTACACAATCTCGCTTTCCGGTGTTTTGGAATCCAAATGGCGCTATGGATAACCCGCAAGCTGCTTAACCTTCAACCAGTCCTTTTTGAAATCATCCAGCGCAGGGTTGTTTGGCTAACTAATGTCGAAGTAGGTGGTTGTCAAGATGGCTAGATTGAGAATATCACCAATTCCCGTGCACCAGGTCATAGGATCACCGTTCGCGGGATCCGCCATGATCCTGACTACATCTGCGACGTCCACTGTCAAGAGAGTCCTGTTTCTAAAAAAATCATCGGTGTAAGAGGGCTGGTCAATCGGCTCGAGTTTTTAAGAACCAATCCGGCATACTGGATGGAGCCTCTCGGAGCGGGCGCCATGCTAACAAGGGCAACTACAAGAATTACTGCAAGCCTTAAGAATGTCATTTTCATCTGATTTCCTCCTTTGATTATATGGAATCCTTTCCATATAAACACACTACACAGGTGATATGCAAAAACGCTTATTACACCTGTAATTGAAACCCGGAATACAACAAACGTCCCAATTAATCAACTGCGGATTTGTATAAGAGTGGCAATTTATCGCGCCAAGCCTGTCCTGAGCCCTGAGCTAGTCGAAGGGTCGAAGGAATGGCGCTCCTACGTATCCGGGTTATCGCATTCTCATGCCCGAATGTGTTAATTTTGCATCAATACCATCACTACCGTATCCGAGGTTAGAAAACCTCGGCTATCCCCCACCCTAACCCTCCCCCACAAGTAGTGGGGGAGGGATGGGAGGGGGTGAAAATTAACCTTCGATAGCTGCGACTTTCCAGTCGCGGATTTGTATAAGAGTGGCAATTTATCGCGACCAGCCTGTCCTGAGCCCTGAGCTCTGAGTATTATCGAAGAGTCGAAGGATCGAAGGAATGGCGCTCCTAGGCGATTTCATGTATCAATCATTGTAGGTTAATATTACTCCCCAAAATCTGAGACGGGGGCTTTAACGATGGTCAAACTAAAACAGGCAGCTATGATTGCGGTAAAGGACTGCATGGCGGTGAAGCCCAGCGAAAAGGTTCTTATTATAACCGATGAACCGCTTAGAAAAATTGGCTATGCTCTCTGGGAAGCTGCCAGGGAAATAGGAGCGGAAGCAATGATAACAGAGATCATACCGAGAAAAACCCATGGAGAAGAACCCCCAGAGCCTATTTCGGAGCATATGAAGCTTTTTGATGTAATACTCATTCCAACCTCAAAGTCTCTTAGCCATACTGATTCGAGAAGAGAAGCAAGTAAAAAGGGTGTGAGAATTGCTACATTACCAGGAATTACAGAGGAGATAATGATAAGAACGCTTAACGCAGATTACTATGGTATCGCGAAAAGAAGCGAAAAGATTGCTGAGATACTTACAAAAGGCTCTAATGTCAAAATCACCACCAATCGTGGGATGGATGTCACATTGGTTATAGATGACAGAAATGGATACGCAGACACAGGGCTCAATCATAGACCCGGAGACTTCAGCAATCTTCCCGCAGGTGAAGGGTATATTGCTCCTTTAGAGGGAAAATCAGAGGGGGTGATTGTAATTGACGGCTCGATGGCTGGGGTTGGAAAGCTAGAAGGTGAAGTAATTAAGGTTGTAGTAAAGGAGGGCTTTGCCACAGAAATAACGGGAGGAGAAGCAGGAAGGAGGTTACTATCTCTCATAGAGCCTTTTGGAAAGCTCGCATTCAACGTAGCGGAACTTGGAATAGGTACGAATGATAAAGCAAAGGTTACCGGAAACGTGCTTGAGGATGAAAAGGTTATGGGCACGGTGCATATAGCATTTGGCGACAATAAAAGCATGGGTGGCACAATCAGGGTCGCTAGCCATTTGGACGGTGTGATTATGAAGCCTACAGTTTACGTAGATGAAAAACCCATAATGAAGGATGGAGAGTTCCTTATTTTCTAAATTTAAAATGTAACGTAGAGGAAACCTTTATGTTTCCATTTTCACCCCCCCATCCCTCCACCTTAATGGGGAAGGAAATAATTGGTAATCAAAGAATTGTGAGCAAGAGTTCATCCCGGGCCTTAGCCCGAGGGGAATCTTAACCTAAGCTGTCATACCCGAATTCAGTAACCAGACATCAATGCGATATTCCTTCACCCGAGGTTGGAAAACCTCGGCTATCCTTGCAAGGGTACGTTATATCTAAATAATGTAGAGGAGACCTTTAGGTCTCCATATAGCTAAACTCCCTCTGATGTAAAGTAACGCTAAACTTTCTGTGGTAAATTAATGAAGATGCAAACCGAGGTTGAGAAATTTATTTTTCTAAATCAAATAGGACTCTTAGAAAGCGCTATTGTTTCTCTATTATTTTTAATAGTCATTTACGGCGCTGTAAGGTACACAAGACGCTTAAGATCAGTAAAAAAGAAGTTCGTCCTAGCTTTGCTTCGCTCATTATCATTCCTGCTCATCGTTTTTATACTTTTAAATCCTGCAATAAGAACTGAAACATACAATGAAGAAAAACCACGCCTTGCAATTCTTATTGATAACTCTATGAGTATGTCCCTTCCAGGAGATAAAGAGGGAATATCTAGGATTCAAGCTGTAAGGAATTTCTTTGAAAACCATAAAGCCTTTTCCACTGAGCTTGAAGAGAATTTTTATCTCAGCTACTACTTATTTGACAAAACCCTAAAGCCTGCCTCACTTAATTTTATAAATACCAATGAGCCAAATGGTACAGCAACGGATATTGGCGAATCAATTAAAGAACTAGACAAGAACTACGACACTGGCGAGTTAGACGCCGTCATCCTGTTTTCAGACGGAGCCAATAATGGCACTATATTGAAAAAAACATCCGATGAATTTTTTAAAACTATAAGTTTCCCCATAAACACCGTTGCCGCCGCCTCAGGCGATAATGTGCGGGATATATGGATTGACAGCATTAAAGCAAGCATAATTGCGTTTGTGAGGTATCCTCTCTCCATAGACGTTGTTATTAAATCCATAGGGTTTAAGGCCTCGAATATACCTGTAACCCTGAAAGATGGAGACAAGATAGTCTCGACTGAGGAGATTTCAATAGATCCGAATGATGATAAGAAAGTAGAATTTACACTGAATCCAACATCCCTTGGAAGAAAGGTCTACACAGTATCCATTCCCGTTATAGCTGGCGAGGTGGTTAAAGAGAACAATCAAAAATCTTTTGTGATAGATGTCATAATTGATAGGATTCGTGTTTTACATATAGCGGGGAGCCCTTCATGGGATGTAAGGTTTCTAAGAATGGCATTAAAAAGAAACCCAAATGTTGACCTGGTTTCATTTTTCATCTTGAGGGAAGCATCTGATATGGTATTCGCTTCTCAGAATGAACTTAGCCTGATTCCATTTCCAGTTGATGAACTTTTTGTAAATGAGCTTTCGAGCTTCGATGTCGTGATCTTTCATAATTTCGACTTTCGCCCTTACGGAATTTATGGTTTACACCTTAGAAGCTTAAGAGATTATGTAATGGAAGAAGGCGGGTCATTTCTTATGATAGGAGGAGACAAAAGTTTTGATAGCGGAAGCTATGGTGAAACGCCAATCTCCGAAATCCTTCCCGTAGAACTCAACCCCATTCCACCCAGGAGTAACGAAACCTATAGCACAGAGAGTTTCCACGCAAAGCTTACGCCAATCGGACTCCGCCACCCTGTTACGAGGGTTATACCTAGTGAAAAAGAAAACGAAGGGTACTGGAGAAATATGCCTAAGCTTGACGGATTTAATAAGGTAGAAGGATTAAAACCAGATGCTATTCCCCTCTTAATAACACCCCATGGAGAACCAATATTAGTCCTAAGTCAGGTTAAATCAGGAAGGGTTGCGTCCTTTCTTTCAGACTCCTTCTGGGAATGGGTTTTCGTTCGAGCTGGAGAAGGAGAACTTGCACCATATTATGAGACATTCTGGAATCGTATACTTCTGTGGTTGGTGAACGACCCAGAACTGAAGAATTTAAGAGTTAGAACCGAAAAGACATCTTATGATCTTAGAGAAAATGCCAAATTAGATATATCGCATTTAGATTATGGAGATAATGAAGAAAAAATTGAGGCCTATGTCGTTTTTCCAAACGGTGTCGAAAAAGAGCTAAATATTGAAAAAACATCTTATGGCAGATTTGCTTCGGAGGTAGAGACGGATCAATACGGAGTTTATAAAGTAAAGGTTAAGACAAGGGACGGGGGTTTGGACAATGAGACGGATAATAGTGAAGATGAAATACCGTTTCTCGTCGAGCCCCCAATTAATGAGATAAAGAGTCCAACTATAGATCAAGAATTACTTAAAAATCTTGCAAAGAAAACGGGTGGGCATTCTATCACTGCTAATGATAACCCAGACGGGCTCGGAATTGATTTCTCCCCAAAAAAAATAATCTCGGGTTATAAAACAAGAGAGATATGGGATAAACCCTGGTTTTTTATGTTACTTGTTGCTCTCCTATCTTCTGAGTGGTTACTAGGAAGAAGGTGGGGACTGAGATGAATTGCGGATTCCAGATTTGGGATTGCGGAATAAAAATTTTTAAAATCCGCAATCAGCATTCCGCAATCTAAAATCGGCAGGCGGAGGAAAAAAAGTGCTTCTTGCAGTTGATGTCGGAAATACAAACATCGCATTTGGGGTTTTTAAGGGAGAAGAGATCATAAACCAGTGGAGAATCGGAACAGATAAAACTAAAACATCAGATGAATACGGTGTCCTTTTTAGGAACTTATTAGAGCTTAAAGGAGTAGGTTCAGGCTCAATTAAGGGGGCTGTTATCTGCTGTGTTGTTCCTCCACTACAGAGAATCCTAATCTCTATGATTAAATCTTATTTTGATGTTATTCCTGTTCTTATAGAGCCAGGAATAAAAACCGGCATGTCTATACTTTATAAAGACCCTAAAGAGGTAGGAGCCGATAGAATTGTAAACGCTGTAGCCGCCTTTCATGAATACAAAAGAAGCGTGATAGTAGTAGACTTCGGCACGGCTACAACATTTGATTGCATATCTGAAAAGGGTGAGTATCTTGGGGGTACCATAGCACCGGGCCTTCTTATTTCCGCTGAAGCCCTTTTTGAGGCCGCATCAAAACTACCTAAGGTAGAAATCACAAGACCGAAAACAGTTATAGGAAAAACCACCGTCCAGAGTATTCAATCCGGTCTTGTCTATGGATATGCCGGGCTAGTAGACGGAATTGTAACAAGGATAAAAAAAGAGATAGGTACAAACCCAAAGGTGATTGCAACAGGCGGGCTTGCAAATCTGATCTCGCCAGAGAGTTTGACTATAGAGGAGGTGGATGAATTTCTTACATTAAGGGGGCTAAGACTCATTTATGAATGGAACAAATAGGTTTATTATCCACAAACATAAGACAACCAATTCTCACTACGATTTGAGAATTGAGATAGAGGGAATTTTAAAATCGTGGATTATTCCTAAAAGCCTCCCCGCCGAAATTAATGAAAAGAGGCTAGCAATTGAGGATGAAGACCAAGACCCAGGGATTATCGAAACAAAAGGTGTTATAAATGACGGATATGGAATTGGGGAAGCGGAGTTATGGGATAGTGGAACCTATGAGCTTCGAGAAAAAGGGAGTTCTAAGATTGTATTTGAAACTCAAGGTGTAAAATTCTACGGAAGATTCGTTCTTCTGCTTCCAATTTGGGGAAAATTAAGCAAGAAAAGGTTATGGGTTATATTTGCCTCACCTTCGATGAGATGATAACTTTTATACTATCATTTCTCATACACTGTTTATTTCCATCTCAATCACACTGCGATAGAGATAAAGCAGGGAGAAATAGTGCTTCTAGAGGGTTATAGATATGGCTAAATTTGGGGATAGCTATTGCTGGATGATTAAGGATGACCCCTCTGTATGCCCTTACATAAGGCCGGGAGAGGAATACCTTATAAACGATGTTAATAAGCGTATTAGAGAAAAATGTATTGAGTGTGAAGAGCTTAAAAACGATTTAAAAAACCTAGGAGAAGAAAAAGGTCCTCTGTTCGGGACATTCTCAACAGTTCTTGATGAATTCCGCAAAAGAGAACAGAAATTAGAAAAATATGGTAAGTCTCTTAAAGTTAAAGAAGAGATGTTTGATACGATGGCTCATCTCTCGACCTCGCTTAAACTCGTACTCGATTTGGATGAAATACTTTATAAGGTACTCGTAGCATTCACAGCGGGAAGTAGCTTTGGATTTAATAGAGCGATAGTACTCCTTTCTCAGAAGGGAAAACTTCGTGGATACTTTGCACTTGGCCCTAAGAGTCCTGAAGAGGCTTACACTATTTGGAATGATATTTCACAAAAGAACCTTACCATAGTAGACCTTCTTATCTTTTCTCCTCAATTATTTCAAAAAGAGAAGGAAAAATTCAGTGAAGTTCTTAAAAAGATGGAATTTGACCTTGATGAGGCAATCTTTAAAAGGGCCTTCAAGACAGGAATGATTCCTCGAGCCATTTCCGAGGAAAGGCTACCCGACGTCATTCGCAATTTTTATCAGGATACCCCATTCTGGATTGTACCACTCTTTTCACACCTTAAGCGTCCGCTTGGGGTCATACTATTAGATAACTTTCTTACCAAAAGAGAGGTATCCCAAGAAGAGATAAATGCAATAGAGATTTTTTCAACCGAGATTTCGCTGGCTCTTGAAAGAGGACTAACTTATGAAGAGCTTGAGGAAAAGATCGAGACACTTGAAGAAGCAAACGTCAAGTTAAAAGAGCATCAGGAACTTATTATGAAGCTCAGGGAAGAAGCCTCAATAGGCGAGATGGTCCTCCAATTAACCCATTCCTTTAAAAACCCAATGATTGCAATTGCAGGACTTGCCAGGCTTTTAAAAAGGAGGACTACTGACCCATCTTATGTCTCTAAGTATACAGATGCAATACTTGAAGAAGCAATTAAACTTGAAAACACACACAAAGACTTTATTAATTTCGTTAAGACTAAATATACCTCCGAAAAAACTCCTATAGATATTAACAAGGTGGTTGAACTCTTATATCAAGAAAAGAAAAATAAAGAAAAATCTCAAGGCGTAAATTTTCATCTAAACCTGGGAAGCAATCTTCCTTTGGTTTTGGGCAACGATTATCAGCTTTACAACTGTATTGAAAATATTGTGAATAACTCAATCGAGGCGATGCCTCAGGGAGGAGAACTCTTTATAGAAACCGCAGCAGAAGATGGTTTTGTTTCAATAGGTATAAAAGACACAGGTCCAGGTATATCGGATGAGGTGATGAAAAACCTTTTTAAACCCTTTTTTACAACAAAGACCATTGGAAGCGGTTTAGGGCTCTATACAGCAAAAGGAATCATCGAAAATTTAGGCGGTCATATAGTTGTTTCATGTGAAAGAGATAAGGGCTGTAATATAACCGTAAAACTCCCAATTCATAGGAAAGAGGTCATAGATGAACAAAATCTTAGTAGTAGATGACGAACCAAACATTAGGCTAGTCTATAGAGAGGTGCTGAGTGATGGAGGATATGAGGTATTGGAAGCGGAATCGGCGAAAGAAACCTTTGAGATTCTTAATCGTGAGCCCATTGACCTTGTCGTCTTGGATATAAAGCTTAGATCAGAGAGTGGCCTCGACGTGCTTCAAAGGATAACGAATGAATTTCCTAATCTTCCTGTTGTGCTGTGCTCCGCTTATGTCTCGTTCCAGAACGATTACACCTCCTGGCTTGCCGAGAGTTACGTCGTAAAGTCAAGTGACCCAGAAGAATTATTACTAGAAGTAAACAAAGTTCTAAGGAAAAAAGGGAGACATTAAATGAAAGCTGTAGTGCTCGCAGGAGGTTTCGGAACAAGGATAAAGCCGCTCACCTACACCATTCCCAAACCAATGCTTCCGCTAGCCGGAAAACCAATACTTGAGCATGTGATAGATCTACTTAAGAATCACGGAATCACTGAAGCTATATTCTTACTCTATTTTCAGCCCGAGGTAATCACAAACCATTTTCGTGATGGAAGAGAATTTGGTATAAAAATAAATTACATTATTCCACCAGAGGACTATGGAACTGCAGGGGCTGTAAAATTCGCATCTGAAAACCTAAAGGGTGACGAACCCTTTCTGGTTATAAGCGGAGATCTATTAACTGACGTTGACTTAACAAGCTTCATTGAGTATCACAAAAAAAAGAAGGCTTTAGTTACAATAGGGTTAACATCCGTAAAAGACCCGTTACAGTTTGGTATTGTAATCACTGACAATGAAGGAAGTGTTATAAAATTTCTCGAAAAGCCTGGCTGGGGTGAGGTATTTAGCGATTCAATAAATGCAGGGATGTATGTTATGGATCCCGCAGCCCTTAATTTTATACCAGGAAGGCAGGAGTTTGATTTCAGTCATGATCTTTTTCCAAGGCTTCTAAGCGAAGGAAAACCGATTTTCGGTTATTCGCTTCGTGGTTACTGGCGAGATATAGGAGATCCATCCTCATACTGGGAAGCAAATATGGATATCTTATCAGGAAAATTGAGGGTTAAAGGTACAGGTAAAAGGGTTGATTTAGTAGGAAGGGACATATGGCTAGGTAAGAACGTTGATTTTGATATGGACGCTGTGCTTGAAGGAACCGTTATACTTGGAGAAGACGTAAAGATAATGGGAAAGGCTAGAATAAGTGATTCTATAATCGGAGATCACTCAGTGGTTCACACAGGTGCAAACATTATTAAATGCATTATATGGAATAATACAGATATTAACGAAGATTGTTGGGTTGAAGATAGCGTTTTATGCTCTAATGTTAGGATAGGAAAAGAGGTAAAAATCGAACCAGGCGTTGTCGTTTCAGAAAACTGTACAATTGGAAATGCTGCAGTTCTTAATCAGGGTGTCAAAATCTGGCCCGGCAAACATGTCGAGTCAGGTGCAACGGTATCATCTAACCTTATCTGGGGTGAAAGGTGGAAAAGAAGCCTCTTTGAAGAATCTAAGGTCACGGGGCTTTCTAACTTTGAGCTTACGCCTGAGTTTGCAGCTAAACTCGGTGCGGCATTCGCCTCCTTTCTTCCACGAGGCTCCTCCGTTCTTATGGGAAGGGATAGCCATAGAGCCCCTAGAATGATAAAGCGAGCTTTTGTCGCAGGTGTTCTATCAGCAGGGGTGAATGTAAAGGATTTAAAAGCAGTACCTATTCCTATCCTCCGATACAAACTTCAAACATTTGGTGAGGTAGGTGGAGCTTATTTTAGATACTCGCCTGAAAACCCAGAGGTAACCGAGATACTTTTTTACGATTCGAATGGTTTTGAAACCTCTGTGTCTTTTGAAAAATCATTTGAAAGAATATTTCAGCGCGAAGACCTCCGGCGAGTTCCAGAGGGGGCAGTTGGAAGAATTTCAGATCTAAGCGGCATAATTGATTTTTACAAAGAAGGTTTTATGAAGTCTATAAAGAGGGAAACCATCAAAGAAAATCGATTTAGAATCGTAGTAGATTTCTCATTCGGCTCTTCTTCAGAATATTTCCCGTCTATTCTTAATGAACTCGGATGTGAAGTCATAAGCTTAAACGCCTTCACAGTAGAACATGGAAGTGGGATTGATGCCGATAGAGCCCTTGATCTTCTCTCAAAGATAGTAAAGGCAACAGATGCAAAAGCAGGGTTCTGGCTAGATCCCTGGGCTGAGAAGCTTAACTTCATAGATGAAATAGGAAAGGTTTATAAGGACTTAGATTCATTCTTACTTTTGTTTCATCTTATTCTCAAAGCCGAAGACACCGGCGTTATCGCGGTTCCAACCTTTGTCCCATCATATCTTGATGAGGTAGCAAAAGAGAATGGATTTAGGATAAAAAGAACGAAGAATAGTGTTAGAGCTCTATCTGAAGCAGTAAGAGATAAGGATATAAAGTTTGTGAGTTATCCTGACGGAAGGTTTATATTCGGTGATTTTCAAATTGCATATGACGGGATGTTTGCCCTTGTAAAAACACTCGAGCTAATGTCAAAGCTAGGTGTGAAACTCTCTGAAATCTCAGAAGGAATTCCCAAGATCAATTACCTTCACACAACAGTTTCCTGTCCTTGGGAATCGAAAGGTGTAGTTATGAGGAAGGCGTCTCAGGAAGCGCAGGGGCGTGAAGTTAGTTTTCTTGACGGTGTAAAAATATTCTTAGATGGCTCCTGGGTGCTTGCATTCCCTGACCAATATAAATCACTCATTCACGTATATGCAGAGGCTAAATCAGACGAAGATGCACGCTATCTCATAGATGAATACACAAAAAAGATAGAGAATTGGGTAAGGAGCTAACTGAATCTTATGGAAGGCAACTCGCCTAATCCGATTTCTTTATAGCACCCTCATTTGAACCCAGGATAAAGCATATATCTAAGGTAAATAGGAGCTAAGACACAATTACCACAATTTCTTTTTTCTAGTTTATAAAGAGGTATTACAGAATGAGTCTAAGGCGTATTTCACCAGTTTTATTAATTTTGCCTCTCCTTATTATTTATTCATGCACCAAAATAGAGGATAAGAATAAAACAAAAAGTGAAGATGGTAACAAGCTAGAACCGGTTAGAGACATGCCAGTACTACCGCCAGCTCTCCCTAACTTCACCGCGCTAGTAAGAAAGCTTAAGCCTTCTGTAGTAAATATCAGTACAACTAGCTTAATACGTAATGGGGGAGCCTTCCGATTTCCCTCACCGCATGGTAAAGAAGAAGACTCCTTGCAAGAGCTATTCAGAAGGTTTTTTGGAGATATCCCTCAAAGGGAATTTGGACAGAGAGAACTAGGCTCTGGATTCATTATTAGCGAAGACGGATACATAATTACAAACAACCATGTTGTTGAAAAAGCAAAAGAGATTCAGGTGATTTTAGAGGATGAAAAAAAGTACAGTGCCAAAATTGTTGGAAGAGACCCTAAAACTGACTTGGCTCTACTCAAAATAGTACCAAAAGAAAAACTTTCTCCAGTCATATTAGGAAATTCTGATAAGCTTGAAATTGGAAACTGGGTTCTTGCCATAGGAAACCCCTTTGGTCTTGGTCACACAGTTACCGCTGGAATAGTAAGTGCAAAGGGAAGAATACTCGGCTTTGGCGACTATGATGACTTCATACAAACAGACGCTCCGATTAATCCTGGAAACAGCGGTGGCCCACTTTTTAATCTTGAAGGGGAAGTAGTAGGAGTAACTAGTATAATATTTCTGAGGGCTCAAGGGATAGGCTTTGCAATCCCTATTAATTCCACAAAAGATATCATAGAACAACTAAAAGGAGATCGAACAGTTGTAAGTGGATGGCTTGGTGTAACTATTCAAGATGTAACCCCTGAGATAGCAAAGGCAATGAAACTACTTGAAGCAAGGGGAGCTCTCGTAGGAGATGTAACAAGTGGTAGTCCTGCTGACAAAGCAGGTGTAAAAAGAGGAGATGTTATCTTTGAGTTTAATGGGCATAAAATTAAGAAAAATGGTGAGCTTTCAAGGACAGTTGCCACTACTCCTCCTGGTACCGAAGTGGAACTCAAGTTATTAAGAGATGGGATTGAGAAAACCTTATCGGTCAAGCTTGGAGTGCTTGCATCAGAAAATTCAGATTCAGAGGAACTTCAGAACGTACAAAGTGGATTGGGGCTCACTGTTGACGAATTAACTCCTGAGATTGCAAAAAGATTAGGGGTTGAAAACGAAAGCGGCGTTATCATAACTAAAGTAGATTCGAGAAGCCCTGCAGATGATGCTGGGTTTAAAATTGGCGATCTAATACTCGAGATAAATAGGAAGATAATTACAACCTCAGAAGATTATAAAAATATACTTAGTTCACTAACAAATGGGCAGAAAGCGCTTTTTCTAGTAAAACGGAAGGAAGTTATCTTATATATTGCAATGATATTTTAGTTGAAACAAAATCAAAAATATGAATCCAAACCTTTATTCTAAACGTATATTAATGTATAAATTAAAGCCATGCGGTTAAATCTTTTACGATATATATTATCCTCTTTTCTTACAATATTTCTCCCTATCAACTTTATATTTTTTTCATTTCAGCACTACATACCACCATCGTTTCAAAATTCTGTATCATACTCAATCTTAAATTGTCCATCTCACTCAAATCAAAACCCTTTATCATACATAATACTCCACCTAAGCAAATCAGAAGGTGAGGAGGGAAATGAAAAGCTTTGTCTTTGTTTTTCCTGCTGTAATCAGAGGTCGCCTTTTGTAATTTTTAAACCTCTAACAAACCTATCCTTAGATGAGTACATAATTTGCCTGTTTCCATTAGATGAAAATCCTTACTTAAAAGAGTTTTATACAAACCTCTCCATACGCTCTCCTCCAAGCCTTATGGTTTAGTTCAAAAGGATCCATGAGTATTTAAATCATTCTTGGATGTAAGTCTTCACACAAACTATCAAGTTATATCCAACAGAATGTGCTGTGAGAGAAACAGTCTTGAAATGGAAAATTATTTCAAAAGGAGGAGAACTGTGAAAAAGCTATTGTTGGCTATGACGTTTTGTCCAGTTGTTATTTGTATGGTCGTTTTACTATTAATGCCAGTGAGCGCATGGGCCCATGGGTTTGCAGGCAAGCGATTTTTCCCCACCACGCTTTCCATCGAAGACCCCTTTGTCTCTGACGAACTATCATTTATCTTTAGCTATCTAAAAGAATCCGGAGAAGGAGATGAGCCGCCTGTTAATTCCTATGAGTTAGAAGGCGAGTACACCAAGCGGATTACACCACACTTTGGAATTACGATTGGTGACGAGTTCCGCATCTTAGACCCCGATGGCGAGGATACCGAGGTCGGTTTCGGTAACTTTGAGGTAGGAGCAAAATATCAATTTTTAACAAATGCCCCACATGAATCAGTCCTATCCATTGGCGTCAATGTCGAAATTGAAGATACCTGAAACCGCGAGGTTGAGGCAGAGCCATTCACGACAATTTCTCCTGCCCTCTTCTTCGGTAAGGGATTGGGGGATTTGCCGGAGTCACTAAAATATCTGAGACCGCTGGCAATTACCGGAGTTATTGGTCCTAATTTTCCCACGGATACGAAAACTGTGACCACAAAAGTAGATGAAGTGACAGGAGAGATTGAGCGCGAGGTAGAATTCAACGCGATAGCCCTCAGTTACGGGTTCTCCATTCAGTACGATCTTCAGTACCTTCAATCGTTCGTTAAGGATGTGGGACTTCCAGTCCCGTTCAACCGCATGATTGTACTGGTGGAGTTTCCTTTTGAAACATGCCTGAATCGCGGTTGCGATGGTGATACTACAGGTTTTGTTAACCCGGGTCTCATCTGGTTCGGCAGGTACATCCAGCTTGGGGGCGAGGTCCAGATCCCGATCAACGATCGGTCGGGTGAAAACGTCGGAGTTCTCACTATTGTACATTTCTTTATTGACGACCTGTTTCCAAATAGCTTCGGGCGGCCGATTTTCCGTTAAGCAACATGAAAATGATGAGAACAATTTCCAGAGTCATAACACTTTGTGGCCTCATGCTCCTCTGCATATTGACAGAGGTAGTATGGGGCCACGTCTTCCCTGAACATGCCGAGCCGGAGGTAGGAGCAACGGTCACCGTTGCTCCTACCCGTGTTCGCATCTGGTTCAATGGTGCTCTAGAACCTGCCTTTAGCACTCTTCACGTTCAAAATTCAAGTGGCGAACAGGTAGATAGAGGAGACGGACACGGAGACCCTTCCGATCCAACACTCCTTGAAGTTAGCCTTCCTCCTCTTCCTCCTGGTATCTATCGCGTTATCTGGAGCGCCGTTGCTCGGGACGGACATCGGACTGAGGGGGATTACACTTTCACCATCAAATAGGAAGATTCTGATTATGTGGGACAAGTTCATACATATCATCCCAAATGTTTTTGACATTCTAGTCCTGACCACATGTATCGGAGCTCTGGGCTGCCGTCTATGGGTGCTGCCTCCTGATATAAAGAGCAGAGATATTTTGGATTTTGAGGCAATTCTCACCAGGCTATGGCAGTTGCTTGCTGTCTGTATAATGTTACTTATTTTAAGCAGTACTTTATTGCTGGCTACACGAGCAGCGGAGATGAGTAGCCTTTCCGTTGTAGCGATCCTTCCAGTGTTACCTAAGGTTCTATTCAAAACCCATTATGGGCAGATGTGGCTATTAAGGGCCGTAGCCATAATAGTGTTATGGATCGGTTGGTTATTAGGCAGGCAACGACTTGATTCCCAAGCCATTCCAGCTTTCATGTTGGGCTTCGGAGCCATCATTGCCTTTACACGCAGCGCATCGAGCCACGCCTCTGACGCAGGGGACCCAAGGCTTCCCGAGCTATTGGACTGGTTCCACCTTATGGCGGCTTCATTTTGGGGAGGCGGACTCATAGTCCTTACTACTATTGTTCTCCCGATAGTAATCAAACAAGCCAATAACAATAATAGGTTGATATTGTTTGCTAATATCGCTGGCCGGTTTTCTACACTTGCTGGAGCCGCGTTGACTGGAATACTTCTGACTGGAGTATATAATGCCTGGTTTGAAGTGGGTAGGTTTCAGGCCCTTTGGCAAACGCCTTACGGTCAGACGCTGATCGCTAAGCTGCTGCTTTTACTTACACTTATCTTTCTCGGCGCTTCAAACCGCTACATTAGTGTTCCGCTACTGCAACAGTGGGCAGACCATCCCCTGATCAAAAGGGTGGTTATTTATAACCTGTTCCTTGCTAGATACGTTACTTCCATTCAACATAAGCTAGATGGGACTCAGCTCGCTCGTCAAGTCATGCACAAGGTATGGATAGAAGCAATACTAATAGTTGCAGTACTAATCTGTGCAGCCCTGCTTCAACATGAGGTTCCCGCTCGGCATTTCTTACATGTCGGGCACGAGAATGCCATGCAGAAATCAGAGATAGTGGAAAAGAAGACTTCCGTTGGGTACGGCTTTGATGGATCAGCAAAGTAAAAAAAGGCAACGTCGCTTTCTTTAAGCTTGTATTCTTAGTATCTCAGGTCAGACTTATTGTTAAAGATTTTAATTTTAAACAGGAGAAAGGAAGATGATTAAACACATTGTAATGTGGCGGCTTAAAGAATTCGCAGATGCTAGAGGCAAGGAGGAAAACGCAAAGAAATTAAAAAGTCATCTGGAATCTCTAAAAAGTAAAATAAAAGAAATTAAGCATATTGAAGTTGGCATTAATATCACAATTTCTGATGCCGCCTCCGATGTTGTTTTATATTCAGAGTTTGATAGTATGGATGATCTCGAAGCTTATCAAAGACACCCTGAACACATGAAGATAGTAGATTTTGTAAGCGAGGTGCGCTTAGAAAGAAGGGTTGCTGATTACGAGATTTAAATCTTTGACTTATATGGTTCAATGAAAGAAGTTTTCAATCTCGAACCTGAAACATACGGTCAAGTTTTTTCAGAACTTTTGAAGGAAAAGCATCTAAATCCGCTCGGACCTGGCTCTCCAAACATTAAAGCTAGAAGTGCACTTAATAAACTCACGATTCATAACGCCTTTGCTCCTCATGAAGTCGTAGATACAAATATGGCAAATGCTTGCCGAGCGGCTGTCTGGCTTTATCACGACTTTCTGGAGGAATCACATAATATTAGCCAAAATATCCACACTCAAACTGGAAGTTACTTGCATGGTATCATGCACAGGCGTGAACCCGATTTTTATAACAGCAAGTACTGGTTCCATAATGTTGGAGAGCATGCTATTTTCGAACCTCTTCGGATTGTAGCTCCTCAACTCGCCCCTAATTCAAATGCTCATAAATCAACTGAATTCCTTTCAAAACAATCAAAATGGAATCCTATGGCCTTCATTGATCTTTGCGAGGCCTGTTTCAAGGGACATTCGCCTTGTGAAATGCTATGTCGTCTAATTCAGCAATATGAATGGGAACTTCTATTTGATTACTGTTATTGGAAAGCCATTAAACGTTGAAACTTCTCACCCAATGTTGTTCCCAACAACATCAAGTGGTTTCAATTGTAACATATTCAAACTAAACAACATTTATTAAAGACAAAAGATTAACAAATATGATTGACAAATACTAAAAGAAAGGCGTAATATCATTGTATGGATGGAATAACAATAGAAGAAATTATTAAAGAATCAAAGAAAAGAGGGATTAATCTAGGAGAGGACCCAGTAAAAACTATTAGATTCTACACAAGGCTTGGGTTTATCCCAAAGCCAATAAGAAAGAAACGTAAAGACGATAAAGGGAAATCAACCAAGCTCTATTATCCAGAATTCACACTAGACAAGCTTGCAGAAATAAAAGCCCTAAAATCAAAAGGGCTTTCGTTGGATGAAATCCGAGATAGCTTTGCATTAGAATACGTTCAAAAGGCTTTACAAGACCTACTCAGTAAAGCCGACGGTGAAAAAGTAAGACAGCTTGCCCGTATCGTAGGTAGCAAAGAAAATGAACTTGAGGCAATAATAGAAGCGCCTCTTATTTATATTATTGAGGGAATGTCTCAAGAAGAGGTCAAAAAGCTTCTTACTTTATTCTGCGGAGTTGGCTTTTATGCACTTCTTGAAGCCCAGCAGGCAGTTGAAGAATTTAAAATTAACGATGCACGTAGAGCACTCTTTAAAGCCATATTTTATAATTCGATAGCTGTATTGCGACTTGCCCGCACAACCGGAGATACAAAGCTTGAATCCACTGCCTCAGAAGTGTATGAAAAGGTAGTTCTCGGACCTATTCGCAAAGCGAGCGAGCGTGTAAGAAAAGAGTTCATCAGCTCTCTAGAGGCGTATGTAAAGGAAAAAGGCGCCGTTGATTGAAGTATTCTTTTCTAAAAGCTATTAATTTATCACTAAATAGCCTTCTAGTATTCTCTAATTGATTTGAATTATGTATTGTGAAGTGTGAAATTTGATTTAATGCTTCACCCCACAATGGTTTATGTAAAATCCCCTTTAGTCTTTCAGCATAAAGTTCTCGTGGGTTTTTATGGACAGTTTATTCGAATCGCAATTTTCATTAGCCGCATTAAGCGGTTACAAGCTTCGATATATAATCGGAAATGTTATTAACAGTTGCAAGAAGCTCTTTATTAACTTCGCTTTCATCAATACTTATCTTAAACTCTTCCTCTAATGCTACAATTAACTCAAGTGTGGCTACGGAATCAACGCCAACTCCCAACTCTATAAGAGGAGCATTGTCATTTATATCCTCTGGTGTAAAATCATGAAGTAGTTTTCTAATTAAAACCTGCTTAACACTGTTTTTGATCTCTTCATTCATGTGCTTGTTCATTTGTAGTTCGTGGTTCGGGTCTTGTGATTCGCAATCTGTTTTCTCTATACCCAATCTACGATCAACGATACCCGATTCACGGGCCACGAAAAGATGTTATTTCAAATATTCCCTTAGCACCTTTCCCGTGGGACTTTTTGGGATTTCCTTCCTAAATTCAACCGTACGGGGTATCTTAAAATCCGCAACGCGATCCTTACAATAAGCATAGATCTCTTTTGAATCCATATCCTCTTTCGGTACAACTACCGCCTTTACCAATTCGTTTCCATAGTTATCCCTTGCGCCCAGAACCACTACTTCCTTAATCTTTGGATGAGTTAGGAGAAAATTTTCTACCTCTGTCGGATCAACTTTATTCCCCGCTACATTTATGAAAAGCTTCTTTCTACCTAAAATGTAGATATAACCCTTCTCGTCTATTTTTCCTAAATCCTCTGTAAAATAAAAACCATTTTTAAAAACCCTCTTTGTTTGTTCTTCAAGACCATAATATCCAGTAGTCATAGATGGGCTTTTCACAGCTATTTCTCCAACTTCATTAATATTAGCCTCGTTCCCATCTTCTCCAAAAATCTTAACCTCCACATTTTTAACAGGAAGCCCAACTGAGTCGAAATTATTTTCAATGTCCTCGCTGAGATTAATCGAAATCACACCAGTCTCGGTTGAGCCATATAGTTGTCTTGGATAGACGCCGAACCTCTCATGAAACTTAAAGAAGGTTTGCCTTGATAAAGGGGCGCCCGCAGAAATAACTAACCTAAGGGAAGAAAAATCTCTAGGTTTAGATGAATAAGTATCTGTCATCACATTGAGCATAAATGGCACGGCTGGAAAGATACTAATGAATTCCCTCTCTATTAAATCTGCTACCTTATTTCGGTTAAATTCCTCTAAAACGTAAATTGAAGCCCCTACTTTTATCGAGCTTATAAAATTCCCAAACCCATAAGTATGGGCAAGAGGCACGGTAAAAAGAATCCTGTCTTTGTCCGTTAAGCCAACAGTCTGAGTATGATTATCAGCAAGGGCTGTTAGGTTGAAATGTGTTCTCCCTACTCGCTTAGGTCTTCCTGTAGAACCTGTTGAATAGAGATAAAGAGCATCATCATCCGGCTTTATTGAGGCTTTAATATAAGCAGGAGTATCAGCTTCTAAAAATGACCATTCCCTTTTACCTCCCCTAACTACAACAACAGATACGCTCAGATCAGCGGCGACCTTTTCAGCAATTGGTTTTAGCCTTTCTTCTGTGATTAATAGCTTTATTTGGGAATCCGAAACATAGAATCTAATTTCCTCTTCCTTGTATGCCACGTTTAGAGGAAGTGAAATGGCACCTAGACTTGCAACACTGAAAAAGCTCGTAATAAACTCAAGCGAATTAGGCAAAAGTATTGCTACCTTATCACCATGCACTATTCCTCTTGAGATGAGGTAAGAAGCAAGGCTTCTTACCATCAAACCCAAAGTCCCGTATGTAACTCTTCGATCTCCTTCTACAACAGCGGTTTTATCCCTATATCTATTTACAGTTGATAAGAATAAATCTGGAATAGTTGTCATTTCCTATGTACTTATTTAAGGGAATATTCCGGGGGATTTTAAACCTTCTTCCTCTGGAAAATCAAACATGATATTCATGCTCTGAACCGCCTGACCTGACGCACCTTTTCCAAGATTATCAAGCGCAACAACAGATATTAAGATATCCTCTTGAAAACCAAGTCCAATATCACAGAAGTTTGAAAACCTTACGTTTTTTACGGCGGGTAATTCATCGTCTTCATAAATTCTTACAAATGAATCGCGGATGTAGAATTGCTTATACAGGTCAAAAATACCATCTTCACTCTTTTTTTCTTTGCACATGGTGTACATGGTTGTTAAAATTCCACGGCTTATTGGAACTGTATGAGGAACAAATGTGACATTAGTTGGTGATTCCACTAAATTTGACAGCTCCTGTTCCATCTCAGGTTTCTGGCGATGTCCTTCAACCCCATAAGACGATACAGATTCATTGCATTCAGAATAATGAAGCTCAAGTGACGGTGCTCTTCCAGCACCTGTAATTCCAGCTTTTGAATCTACAATAATTACCGAGCGATCTTTTAACAAACCATTTGAGCATAAAGGAGCTAATCCTAGAATAACACTAGTTGAAAAGCAGCCTGGATTTGCAACGAGTTTTGCGTCTCTTATTTTTTCTCTATAAATCTCAGGAAGACCATACACTGCTTCTCCCAGAAGATCCCTGTAAGCGTGTTTAACTTTATACCAGCTTTCGTATATTCCTACATTTTTAATTCGAAAATCCGAACTGAAATCAATTACGCGTATCCCCTTCTCTAGAAGTTTTGCAACAAAGTGCATTGAAGTGCCATGCGGAAGACAAGAAAAGGCCACGTCAATCTTGCTTAAACTTGCGAGTTTAGCGACACTTACACATTCGAGATCTAAGAACTTGCGTAATTGAGGAAAAACATCTGATATTTTCTTGCCAGCAAACTTCTCTGACGTAAGCCAGGCAATTTCAACTCCAGAGTGGTTAACGAGATACCTAATTAACTCAACCCCTGTATAACCAGTTGCTCCTAAAATCCCTACTTTTAATTTCATATCTTAGTATATTTTGACCTATCGCTACTTAGTTGTAAACAGATATAACGCAGATATGTTCGCTAGAACTCCATTTACGGGAAGTCTTTAAAAAGTATGAAGAATCATGTGGCTAAGTTCTATTTTAGGTTAGTTAATAAATAAGATGGATAATAACTAGATATAGTAGAAAATCCCCCATGAGACAAGGTTTGTTAATTTGACAAAATGGTAGAATGAAACTATTTAACCGTTGTTATGGCCAGACCAAAAAAACATCTTTTTAGACTAGAAAGAAGTTACTGAAAGAATCTTGTTGACAAGGGGTTATGATTGGTGATAAGTATAAGTTAGTTATGAAATGAGGATGTAAATCATGCGATAAAAGCTTACAGACCAAGGAGATTAATAATGCACGATAAGGTTTTAGAAAGAGATTTTGTATTAAAGGCATTTAAGGATACTTTGAAGGTTATACAACAAGAACCTCCTTCTGTCCGCAGGAGCCTTCGCCGCTCTCAAACCGAAAAGCAGCGTAGGCGTCACTCACATGAACGTGATCAGTTAGTTGCAAAGATGGAGCGCGCATTAAGATGGTTTGAGACTGAGAACCTAGCAGTAACTAGACGACGCC
>JAHFBK010000216.1 GCA_023250035.1 Candidatus Dadabacteria bacterium | reverse complement strand
CTCTGGTTTGAATAAAACTTCTTCAAGGTTTCCTTACTTTCTATATCGAGCTTTGCCTGAGCTACCTCTGGTCTTTTTTCTAACGCCTCGTTAAGCACTTGGCTTTCATCGTATGTTTTAACAACCGTTGTTGGCTCATCAGTGGCGTCAATTTTTTGGGTAATGGATATTGCAAGAATATTCTTAAGGTTGTCCTCTGCTGCTTTAAGTGCATTATCAGCTACTATTACACCCACCTCATTTCTTGCAACCTCTGATTTTGCCTCTGTAACTGCGACAGGAGGAAGTACACCAACCTCCACCTGAATCTCATTCCGTCTTTGCAGGTCTTTTGAAAGATCGAGTATAGTGTTTGCCAACTCTAGATTCTTTTTCGCTGCAGAGAGATTCCAATAAGCTGTTTCTACATTCAGAAAAACATCAGAAATCGTCGTTTCAAGTTCTTTTACACTAATTTCACTTGATATCTTTGCTACAGTTATAGGAGTTAGATTCACATCAAGCCCAAAGTCCTGAAGAAGATTCTGTCCAATTGTAAAGCCAAGGTTTGTAGTCCAGCTTGGAGTTAAATCAACGATATTAGAGTCTGTTGTAGTTCTTGATACAGAAAAATTAAAAAGGTCGTAAAAGGTACCGGTTGGTAGGGTTCCTATTACACCGGTTTGAGTTAGAAATTCTCCTTGAGTTATAGTACCACTCTGGATAAAAGAGCTTACGGTTGGGATTTCGCCATCTGAATAGGAAGAACTAAGCCCTATTTGTGGGTCGAATATACCCTTCTGTGTCTCTATATCTCCAACTGAAATTTCTACAGTTTTTTTCACTATTTGTATATCTCTATTATTTTCAAGAGCAATTCTTATCGCGTCTTGAAGAGAAAGATTAATGGTATCCTGAGTGCCAATCAACGACAGAAGTGCTAAAAATATGCTTATTTTCATTATGAATCCCCCGGTAGGAATAAGATTTGTCTATAGGCATCTTTGTAAGGTGCTATTTTGATTTCCAATTACAAGGTTAATTTTTATGCTGTATCAAGTTTAATTCACATATAAGATTACTTTGATTTTTACATAACCCTTTAACTTTCAGAAATTAAAAAAATGAATTAAAGAGTCTCCATAATGTTACCTAATATTTCGATTAAAGGTTCTTGAAGAAACTCGTTAAGAGCTAATGTTATTAAACATATATTTAGTAACACACGCATTGGCCTTTACTTTTCTAGTCTGCCAAATATGTGCTAAAGATTAAAGATCATTTGAGATATATAAAATCTTTAAATTTTTTTTCTGGTTTTTCCTCCTCCGTCTTTGACATAAAATACAGAAGAAGGTAGAGTAAGTAAGTGATTACTTAATATTATAAGGCGATCAATAAATGTCAAGTGAACAGATTAAAATCAGTACTCGAGACAAGATTCTTGAGTCTGCAATTAGGCTTTTTGCTGAAAAGGGATTCAGCGGCACTACCACTAGAGAGATTGCTGAAAAAGCAGGTGTAAACGAAGCATTGATTTTCCGTTATTTTTCTACAAAAAGGGATCTCTATAGTGCGATAATAGAGAGAAAGATTTCGGAAGAGCCCGGGTTTGAATATCCGCTTGAGGCTTTTAAGGAAACTAGGGATGACTGGTTGATATTTAAGTCTATAGCTATTAGGATGTTTGATTGTGTAGAAAAGGACCCATGCTTCATCAGGTTACTTTATTTCAGCGCTCTCGAAGGACATGAGTTATCAGATATGTTCTTTGATACCTATGTGCAATATCAAAGAATGCTGCTTTCTGATTACATTGAGAGGCGAATATCCGAAGGAGCATTTAAAAATGTGAACCCAGTTCTTGCAGCGCGGGCTTTTATAGGGATGGTTATAAATTACATACTAGTCCAAGAAATCTTTGGTGAGAAGAAAAGAAGAAAGATTAAAAGGGAAGAGGTAGCGGATACTTTCGTTAAAATCTTTCTAGAGGGGATAAAAAATAATTGATTTATTTTTAATGAACCAGGGTCATAATATAAGTTAATAGCAACAAATTTTTTGATGTGTTGTTCAGAGATCGCCTTACACCAATCTTATCTTAACAACTAAGTAACTTATAAATAGCCTGTCTTTTGGTATGTAATTAACACTAACCTGAGTACAATAGTTATAATCTTACAAGTTCTCTACTAGGGTTTCTTATAAGGAATATCTTGTGAATATTTCTAAACAAAGCGCTATAGTTGATTTAGTGGTAGACGTTGATGAGGCCTTAAGAGAGCCAATTTGTTCATTCCTTCGTGCTCTTGAGTATATTGAATCGCTTTATCATATTCAAAACACCGAAGAAGGTTCACTGGAGCTAGAAGACTCTATATTCCAAAGAATTGTACAAACTCTGAGAAGAGGTACATCTTATTTATCTGGTAATGAGAAGCTTGATTTAAGTAGAAAGTTAGACTCGATGGCGAATGGGATTTACGATTTATGCTCTCTTATTCTGAAACATAATGGAGAGGACTATATTGACTTAATTTTAGGAAAGATTCTCTCCTGGGATAAAGATAACAGTAGATGCTATGCTGGAGCGGTTGGACTTATTAATAAATCATTTGACAATTTGATTAAGAGTTATGATAAAAAATTGGACTATTTCCAAGAAAGACTTCCGGTCTCTGAACAGCATAAAGGTTTTTCCATTAAGAAAAGTGCACCTCTTATGAGATGTGTTGATGTATTTTCACTTGCGGGAGAACTAAATATTCGACATAAACCTATCTGTGTGTTTTTTTCAGGTGGTGCTTCTCAAAACCT